>CANQNY010000016.1 GCA_947625335.1 uncultured Clostridia bacterium
TGCGGCTGGGCGGGATAATAATTGCGGTTGTGCCGAGCGTTGCGGGGAGCGTTGTCGACCTTGCAGACCATATGCCGGGGTATATTAAGGAAATGGAATCGTGGGTACAGCGCGTGTTTGAGGACAATCCCGAAATCGCGCAGTATATTTCCGATGAGGTCACGGGTTTCGGAGATATGATAAGCAAGTTCGCCGAAACCATAAAACCTATGGATATAATCGGCAACGTCTCGTCCGGAGTGTTCAAGTTTATCGGCGCGGTGCTGGTAGGACTTAAAAACGTGCTGATAGGCTTTATTATCGCGATTTATCTGCTTTACAGCAAGGAGAGGATGCTCGCGCAGGCTAAAAAAATCCTTATCGCGTTTGTAAAGCGCGAACGCTGCAAGACGCTGTTTTCGGGGCTTTCAAAAAGCAACGAGATTTTCAAGAAATATATCATCTCAAATCTCCTCGATTCGATGATAATTTTCGTGTTTATGCTTATCGGAATGTTCGCTATGGGAATGCCGTATCAGACGCTTATCGCGGTGGTTTGCGGCGTGACGAACCTTATTCCGTTTTTCGGACCGTTTCTGGGAGCTATCCCGTGCGGGCTGCTGATACTGCTTGCCGACCCCGTGAAGGTCATTTGGTTTGCAATTTTCGTGCTTGTTATTCAGCAGATTGACGGCAACGTGATAAAACCGTTCCTGTTCGGCGAGACTATGGGACTTCCCGCTATATGGGTGCTTATTTCGATAATCGTCGGCGGGGGGCTGTTCGGCATTCCGGGAATGCTGCTGGGCGCGCCGGTGTTCGCGGTGTTCTATCTGCTGTTCGCGGAGTTTGTTTCGGGAAAACTCGAAAAGAAAAACCTTCCGGGCGATACCGAGGCGTATACGGGCAGTTTTTCGGATATAACGCGTGATTATTTTGAAGACGCTCCGCCAAACGCGGAAAAAGTTTCACAAACGCAGACGATTGCGCCCGCGGCGAAACTTCCGCAAAACTCGCTTAAAAATCCCGCTCCAAAGCCGATTTCCAAGCCTCAGGGAAAACGGCGCAGGTAATTGCATAATAAAACGGCGGTCGCAAAGGCTGCCGTTTTGGTTTTTAAATGTTGCTGAAAGCTCTTGAAATATTTCTCAAAATGGTGTATAATTATTGTGGTAAGTTGTTGCATTTGTGAAATTCCATAAATTTACGGGTACTATTTGTGCAAATTGCTGATAAAATGTTTCTCGGAAATTGCCGATATAATATAAAAGCTGTTTTTCGGAGGTGAAAATCAGTAGTGGTCATTTCTCATAATTTGCAGGCGATAAACGCGGCGGGAACGCTGAATAAGAACACAAACGCTTTGGCGAAGGCTACCGAAAGGCTTTCGAGCGGGTACAGGATAAACTCGGCGGGCGACGACGCGGCGGGGCTTGCGGTGTCGGAAAAGCTCAGAGGGCAGATACGCGGTATCGCGCAGGCTGTGCGAAACTGCAATGACGGGATAAACCTCATTCAGACGTTCGAAGGGGCTCTAAGCGAGGAGCAGAGCATTATAAAGCGCGCGAAAGAGCTTGCCGTACAGGCTGCAAACGGCACTTACGAAAACGAGGTTGACCGCGAGGCACTTCAGCTGGAATATAATAATCTGCGCGAGGAGTTAAATCAGATAGCCGATACCGATTACAACGGCACGGTTATGTTAAACGGCGGATATATGGCGGACGGATTTACGCTGCTTACCGAAAACGGCACATTGTGGGTGGGTCCGTCGAAAGCGGAACTTCCCGAAAACACGTTCAGGAATAATTTCGGCATAATCAAAGAGGCGGTAAACAATGTTGCCGACCCGGAGCTTACTATTGAGCTTTTGCCGGATCTGAAAGATAAAATTATCAGCGATAAAGAGCTTATGGAGGCTGTTCTTGCTTTAAACGAGGCTGCGCTTCGGGCGTCGTATGACCAAATCGCGCCGAAATTCTCGATTGAGGGGCTGCCCGAAAGGTTCAGGGATATGATTTCGATAGAGCAGGGAGAGGACGGCTCGGCGATTATCAGGATAACCACGCCGAAAAGCGGCACGGTTGACGCGCTTTATGTGCATTGCACGGAACTTCCGCATTACGCCTCCTGCACCGCAAAAGGGCGTTGGTCGAACGGCAGCACGGCTGCCAGCAGCATGGGTTCGCCCGATCCGAAAGACCCTCAAAACGCGCAGTTTCTCGAAAACGGCTCTCTGGAGCGCTGGACGTCGAGTTATGTAAACGGCGGGAAAGCCACCCGCAAAGAGCGCGAGGAGTATCTGCAATGGATAAAGGATACGAATGCGAGGGCGGAGCTTGTCAAGGACGATAATTTTGACCGCGATACAGACCCTCTTGAATATACCTGGAGCGTTGACGGACAGACTTATCAAAACGAATACAACGCGTCGGGCACTCCGCAGTCGAACGGCGATAAGCTGCCGCTTTACCCCGACGGCTACACGGGCGGTCCGCAGGTCTATGTTGAGAATTTGCATTTTTACTACAACGATGAGCGCATGAACAGCGATGTTACCTGCTATGACCGTTGGAGCTATTCCGTGCAAAGCTGGAGCGCGTCGGGCTCGTATAACGGAAAGTCCTACGACGGCGGCGGGTCGAGCTATTCTTCTTCAAGCAGTCAGTTTTATCTTGACACATGGCTTAGTTACGGGAGCAATCCGAACGGCGGCAGGCTCACGCTTACTTACGATAAGGACACGGACAAATGGACGGATAATGTGACGAACGAGTGGCACGACGCGGGTTATTACGGGATAAGCTATCGTTATCACAATTATTCCGACGAGTATCTCAAAAGACCCGAAAATTCATACGCCAGACAGCTTGACGCGAAAAATCTTTATCATCTGTTTGAGGACGACGGCAAGCTGCCCGACGGATTTTCGCTTTCGGTAAGCCTTCCCGTTCCCGCGACAAGGTCTCACAGCAGCGGCGGCGAGTATTTCAGTCCGAATTCGTCGCATACCGATTACAGCGATGGTTCTCCCAAAAGCGGCGATTTTAAGATGGGAGAATTTGACCCCGAAGACCCGGATAAAGGCGGGATAGATTACAAAGTCGCAAACGACGGCGCTGTTTACAGATACGACGAGGAGCGAAAAGTCTGGACTGACGAGGACGGCAAGGAAGTGGATCTGGCGGGCGTGGGCGTTCACCTGCCGAAAACGTTCTATTCCGACAACGACCCGCTCCACGACGGCATGGAAATTACGGTGTCAAACCCCACTCAGGTGGGCGGGATATACGTCGAGGCGGATATTAAGCTGTACGACGACCGCGGCGTAAACGCATTCTACAGGCTGTACGATAATCTGACATATACGGATAATCTGATTTTGCAGACAAATTCGAGGTCAAAGGATTCGGTTCGGTTTACGTTTTGGTATCCTCATTCTTCGCTCGGAGGACTTCAGAACGACCTTAATTGCTCCTCGAAGGGGCTCGGAATGGACGAACTCAAATTCGACCCGATAGAGGAGGCGAACCGCGCTGTTGACCGTCTGGATTTCGCTCTTGCGAAAACGTCGATGGTGCGGTGCGTTTTCGGGGCGGTGCAAAATCGCCTTGAACACAAGCTTGACGACCTTAATAACGCTCACTACAACATAAACGGCGCGGAAAGCCAAATCCGAGACGCGGATATGGCGACGGAGATGATGAATTTCACAAAATCCGGCATTTTGCAAAACGTCTCGCAGGCAATGCTTTCGCAGGCAAATCAGCAGCCGCAGGGGATACTCTCCCTGCTTGGAGTGAACGGTTGATAAAAACGTAAATAGTTCCCGAATTTTCTTTTTTCAGAAATTCGGGAATTTTTTTCGCCCTCGCGTAATAGATTTAATTTTAGACGAATGTACAAGCCGCGGGAGTGAGAATTATGGATGTTATTTCTTTTGTAAGCGACAATATCGTGTGGGGCGTGCCGACGCTTGTTTTAATGCTGTTTTCGGGGATTTTTTTCTCGGTGAAAACAAAGTTTTTTCAGGTGCGGCAATTTCCGCAAATTCTCCGAAAAACCGTTTTCGCGAAACCCGAAAAAAGCGGCGGAATTTCCCCGTTCGCGTCAATGTGCCAGACGCTTGCGGCAACGCTCGGTACGGGGAATATCGTCGGAGTAGCAGCCGCGCTTTCAATAGGCGGCGCGGGAGCGGTTTTCTGGATGTGGGTATCGGCGATTTTCGGCATGATGACAGGCTTTGCGGAGAACGTCCTCGGAATTTTGTACCGCAGAAAACGCGGCGAAAAATACCTTTCCGGAGCTATGTACTACATTCGCGAGGGGCTCTCGGAGCGTAAAAAAACGCGGTTTCTGGCGCGCCCGCTGTCGGTGATGTTCGCGTTGATGTGCGTTATCGCGGGTTTCGGCATGGGCAGCGCCGCGCAGATGAATTCCGCGTCCGAGGCGCTTTCGTCGTCGTTCGGAATACCCCCGCTCGTCACGGGGATAGTTTTAGCCGCCCTCGCGGGAGTTATCATTTTCGGCGGCGTAAAGCGAATTTCCGCGTTTACGGCAAGGCTTGTGCCGATAATGTCGGGGCTGTACATCGCGGGCTGTCTGTACATAATTATAGCTAATTTCGCGCAACTTCCCTCGGCTTTTTCGGCAATTTTCCGTTCGGCGTTCGGACTCTCTCAAATAGGCGGCGGCATTGCGGGCGCGGCGGTAAAAAGCGCGTTTTCCACGGGCATAAAACGCGGCGTTTTTTCAAACGAAACGGGGCTCGGAACGTCCGTTTTCGCGCATTCACAAAGCGAAATTAAAGACCCCGTCGAGTGCGGCATGTGGAGCGTTTTCGAGGTGTTTTTCGACACAATTTTTATGTGCGGAATGACCGCCGTAATGCTCCTTACGGCGCGGTGCAATGCGCCGATGATTGACAACGCCTTAAATTGCGTTACCGAAAAAACGCAGTATTTTCGCGTAGTTGACAGCAATTCATTTTTTACAGACGGAATTTTGCTGCCCGAAAAAATAAAATGCAAAGGCGTTCACGGCGAGGAATTTTTCGCAAAAACGCCCTCGCAGACGGTTTATACAAACCTGTTTTCGGTAACGGGAATTGTCGAAAACGGCGAAATAATTTCGGCGAAAATCGAGCCTGTGCGCGGGTCGGGATTATGCGAGAGAGCGTTCGCGTCGCAGTTCGGGAAACCCGCGGGCGCGGTGCTGTCGATACTTATAACTATGTTCGCGTTTTCGACGGTGGTGGGGTGGAGCTTTTACGGCGCGGAGTGCTGTGAATTTCTGTTCGGGGAACGCTCCCGAAAAATATTCTGCGCGGCGTTTGTCGTGTTCTCGGCGGTCGGCGCGAATTTCAGCATGACCGCCGCATGGGGCGTCGCCGATATTTTAAACGGGCTTATGGCGCTGCCGAATTTAATCGCCGTACTCTGCCTTTCGGGGAAAGTTTTTTCGGAGATCACGCGGTACGAAAAAGCGGCTCCCGCAAAACGGAAACCGCCCCAAAACGTAGAAATTCGGAAAGAAAGACCCGTTAAACGCCGGGTTTAGCCTTAAAGGAAAGGCAGTCGGTGCACTGAACGACCGTGGGGTTCGCCTCGTGAGTGCCGACCTCGATTCTGTCAAGAGAGCAGTAATCATCGCAGCAGCAATGGTGTTCGCAGTTGTGGATAGTGCAGCCGATGTGTTTGTTAGCAAATTCGGTTCCCATAGTAATTCCCCTTTCAAAAAAATACAGCATATCGCTGTAACAGTATTATGCGCCGTAAAATCGCTGTTATGAGAGGAGAATTTTTCCTAAAATTTTCTGTAATTTCGAGGCGGGAAAAATATTATCAAAAATAAACTGCCTACAGCCGCCGAATACAAAAATCTCCCGACGCATTCCGCAAAAATAATCGCACACATTTTGTTATTTCCCGAAATATTTTTTCAGCTTGTGTTCGGTTTCGAGAATATTCCCGAAAATCCCGAAAACCTGCAAAAAAGCCACCGCTGTTACCGACCACGCAAACACGTTTTCGGGGAATTTAAACACAATTCCCGCCGCGCACAACGCCGCCGATAAAAATAAAATGACAACGTGCGTGAAAAAGTTGCCTAACCTTTACAAAAAGATTTACATTATATCCGTACAGAAAACAACGTTCCCGGCAGAGCAACCCCAGCTGGGAACCGGTGCACGCATTATCCGCCTGACGGCGGATAACGCTAGCATTGCCCTGCTTTTGCGCAAGCTTTGTCTTGTAGGAAATTCCCATATCCATATAGTCCGGCGGAAAACGCCAGATAAGCCCCGCAATAGCCATTACAGTCAGCGGTTCAAGCATCATGCAAACGCCGCAGATTATATATTCTCCACAAGGGCAATGCCAGCGTTATCCGCGCAGCGGATAATGCGTTGACCATTTCCCAGCAGGGGTAGCTCTGCCGGGAATGTTGTTTTCTGTACGGTTATTACGAAAATCTTTTTGTAAAGATCAATCATCTTTCCCGCCCCGCTTTCTGCGCTTTACGCATTCCGTCAGAAGGTATTCAATCTGCCCGTTTATCGAGCGGAAATCGTCCTCCGCCCAGCGCGCAAGTTCCGCGTAAAGCGTTGCCGAGAGCCGCAGCGGAACTTGCTTTTTCGTATCTTTCACGGGAGTTTTTTTCTCGCTCAAGCTCTCACTCCTTTCGCGTTCGGAATTTGTCAGGTAATCTCTACGTCTCCGAGCACCGATTTCATAATCTCGTCGATTTCCTCGTCGGTAATTTCGTATTTCATCACAATCGGTGACAAATTATCGTAAAAACCGTTCGCCGCGTTTTCGTCAAGTCCCGCGAATTCGGCGGCGGTTTTCACCTTCATTTTTTTAAGGAGCTTTGAAATCTCCTTTTTCGCCTTAACGTTCAAATTATTCAGCCCTTTCCGTTTTTTCGGGGAATTTTTTGCAGATGAATATTGAAAACACAACCAGCGCGGCAGTAAAAATCACCATATAAATGTAGATTACGGCAAGCGGCAAAGCCATCGCCGCAGGCGCGTCAAGCAGCGCGTGGAGCAGGATTGCAGCAGGGAACAGGAGGATTTTCCTGCGGTCTACCGACTTGTACACGATAACGGCAAAGCAGACGTGCGCGGTCATTGCGATAATCCGCTCGAAAAGCGCCGCCGCGCCCAGAGCGAACGTCATGCCCGACAGAGTCTCAAGCTGCAGAGAAAGCTGCGCTGCAATATTCGGGTTGCCCTGCGCGGAAATTTCGATGAATTTTTCCGCGCCCATAGAATTCACCGAAAGCCCGATCGCCAGATACGAGATGAAATTCACCCCAAGCAAAAACGCCGCCTCAAAGCCGCCGTGACCCAAGCCGCCCAGAATAGCGTTTTTCGTGGTCAGGCGTTTTTTCATAATCGTCCTGAACGCCACAAACCGCCCCGTCTCCTCGAAAACTCCCGCCGCAAGCGAGCCGTAGATAACGTAAAATATCACGTTAGTGCCGATTACGGGCAGCATTATCGAATGAAGTAATTGCTCCAAAATCAGCGCGAACACCACGAACACGCCCATTCCCACCACCGCGGACAGTTTCCACGCGTCCTTGTATTTTACGCAAAAGACTATCATCGCGCCGAGCGGAATGATTATTCCGAGCGCGCCGAAAATCCCGTATGTTGCCAGAGCCTCAGTTGTAAATTCCATAAAATCCCCCGATTAGTAGATAGAACCGCTGTTTACAATCGGCTGCGCGTCCTTGTTGCCGCACAGCACCACCAGCAGATTGCTTACCATCTGCGCTTTGCGCTCCTCGTCAAGCTCGCACACATTGCTCTCCGACAGCTTTTGCAGAGCCATTTCAACCATTCCGACAGCCCCGTCTACAATCTTCTGCCGAGCCTCGATAATCGCCGTCGCCTGCTGCCGCTGGAGCATTGCCGCGGCGATTTCCTGCGCGTAGGCAAGATGAGTTATTCTCGCCTCGATAATTTCAAGCCCCGCAATATCAACCCTCTGTTGGAGGATTTCCTTCAGCTTTTCGGCAACCTCGGACGACGACCCGCGCAGCGTTTTTTCGTCGGAGTCGGTAGAATCATACGGATAGCACCTCGCCACGTCCCTTAACGTAGAATCCGCTTGTATCGACAAAAACGTCTGGAAATTCTCGACGTTGAACACGGCTTTTGCGGTGTTGACAACCCGCCACGTCACCATAATCCCGACTTCAATCGGGTTTCCCGAAAGGTCGTTTATTTTCTGCTTTGCGTTGTTGTGAGTCATTGTTTTAAGCGACAATTTTCTCGAAATATTGCTGACGGTATAAGCATTCGTGCCGGGTGCGGTATTCACCACCGCGCCGTTTCTGGGAGCGACGGGGGACGCGAAGATGTTGACGAAAAAGAACCCCTCTTTTTTAAGCGTGCCGATGTATTTTCCGAACAGCGTCAGCACCAGCGCCTCGTTCGGGCGCATAACTTTCAGCCCCAGAAACAGCACCCACCCGAATGTTACCCAGATAATGCTTATCGCCATCAGCACGCCGCCCAAAACGCTCTCCTCGTTGTTTTCAAGCGTAACCGCCGCGGCGATTATCCCGAAAAATGCCGCTATGTACAAAAATATCGTCAGAAACAGCACCAGCCACCCGCTTGCGGGGTGAAGTTCCTTTTCCTCGTAAACCATTTTCTTGTTTTCCATAAAATTACCTTCTTTCAGCTGTATTAAAATGATATCAAAATGATATCTTAATGAAATTATAGCACCTAATTCCCGATTTGTCAAGTGCATTTTTAAAAATTTCACAAAAAAACCGCCCGAAGAAACCCTCGGGCGGCAAATTTATTCAATTTACGCCATCATCTGTTTTATCAGCTCTTGAAGCCTTCCAACCGCATTTTCGGGGTCGAGCTTTTCGGACAGCGTCTTGTCGCGCGACGACAGCTCGAACACGCCCTCGTCGAGGTTTCGCGGGCTTACCACCACGCGCAGCGGCACTCCGAGCAGGTCCGCGTCCGAGAACATAACCCCCGCGCGGACGTTTCTGTCGTCGTAGATAACCTCAACTCCCGCATTCTGCAAGTCGTCGTACAGCTTGTCAGCGGCGGATTTTACGCGCTCGTCGTCGGGTCGCACCGCGCACAGATGCACCTGCCACGGCGCGATAGCCATAGGCCAGATCGGACCGAAATCGTCGTGCGACGCCTCGCACACCGACGCCGCCAGCCGCCCCACGCCAATTCCGTAGCAGCCCATAATCGGCACTTTTTCCGCACCGTCCGCGTCAAGGTAGGTCATTCCCATGGATTTCGAGTATTTTGTCCCAAGCTGGAATATATTTCCAACTTCAATTCCCCGTGAAATGGTAATCGCATGTTCGCCGCATTCGGGGCAGATACCGCCGTCGATAATCTTCGCGAAATCGCGGTATTCCGCGTTCGGAACATCGCGCTCCATATCAAGCCCCGTCATGTGGAAATCCGTCTTGTTCGCGCCGCAGACGAGGTTGTTGAGATTTTTCAGCGACTCGTCGAACAGCACGGTGCAGGGGGCGTTTACTTTAAGGTTCACAGGACCGATAAATCCCGCGCAAATCCCGCATTCCTCGTCGATAACGGCGGGACGGATATCGCAGCCGAGGAAATTCGTAAGCTTTGTTTCGTTCACGTCCAGATCCCCGCGAATGAAGAGAATTACAAACTCGTCGCTCGGAATTTTCTGGTAAACGACGGCTTTCGCGGACTTTTCGGGAGCTTTTTTCAAAAATTCGCACACTTCGTCGATTGTGTGGCAGTTCGGAGTATTCACCTCGGCGAGATTTTCGGAATTTTCGTCGCGGACGTTCTCGATAATCGACTTCGCAGCCTCAACGTTCGCGGTATAGCCGCATTTTTTGCAGATAGCGATTGAATCCTCGCCGATAGGGGTCAGCAGCATAAACTCGTGGGAAACGCTGCCGCCCATCATGCCGCTGTCGGACTTCACGGAGATAACTCCCTTCGCGCCGCAGCGCTCGTAAATGCGCTCATACGCCTTGTGCATGCGCTTGTAATATTCCTCCAGATCCTCCTGCGAGGTGTGGAAAGAGTACGCGTCCTTCATGGTAAACTCGCGCACGCGGATAAGACCGCCGCGCGGACGCGCCTCGTCGCGGAATTTAGTCTGTATCTGATAGATCATAAACGGGTATTTTGTGTAGGAATTCGCATACTCGCGCACAAGCTGGACAGCAGCCTCCTCGTGGGTCATTCCGAGAACCATCGGCTGGCGGTTTCGGTCGGTAAAGCGCAAAAGTTCCGCGCCGATAGACTCATATCTCCCCGATTCCTGCCAAAGCGACGCGGGCATAACTACGGGGAACAGCACTTCCTGCCCGTCCGCCGCGTCCATTTCCTCGCGGATAATCTGTTCTATTTTTCGGGTAACTCTCTTAAGCGGCGGGAAACTCGAAAAAATGCCGTTCGCGACGTATTTAATGTAGCCTCCGCGCACCATAAGCGCGTGGGAATCGATCTGGCAGTCCGACGGACGTTCTTTAAAGCGGTCGCCGATAAGCTTGTTAAGTTTCATTTTCTATCTCCTTTATTAAGTAAAATCATTGCCATATTTAAGTATAACACAATCACACTTTTTTTTCAAGTAGTAATTTAAAAAAAGGCTGACGATAAGCCCCCAGCCTTTAACAATGCTTTGTAACCGTTTCTTTATTGCGGCATATAATTCCGTAAGAGGTGATTTTTTATGCTGATAGAGATAGAATACGACCGCCGCGCTGCCGTGAGATACGCGCTTAATTGGGCGTTTGCGCGAAACCCCCGTTTTTACGATTTTCAGGACATCGGCGGGGATTGCACGAATTATGTTTCGCAATGCCTGTACGCAGGCTGCGGGGTGATGAACTACACCCCCGAAACGGGCTGGTATTACGTCAATTCCAACAACCGCGCGCCTGCCTGGACGGGAGTGAATTTTTTGAGGGAATTTCTGCTTAATAACACGGGAGTTGCCGTGTACGCCGAGGAGGCTCCGCTGTCGGAACTTCGGCGCGGCGATATAATCCAGCTTATAAATCCCGCGGGAAGATATTATCACACATTGTTCATTTCCGAGATTTTCAGCCCCGCCACACCTGAAAATATCTTCGTCTGCGCGCATTCTATCGACGCGCGGAACAAGCGTCTTTCGACCTACAACTACGCCGATCTCACGGGATTTCATATCCTCGGCGCGCGCCGTGAAATAAAGGACTTAAACGAGCTGAATGAAGACTAGCTTTAAGAACAGGAGAGAATTATGTATATTTACATCGTACAGCCGGGAGATAATTTAACGATTTTGTCGCGGCGTTTCGGCATTCCCGTAAACAGGATTGCCGCCGACAACGCTTTGCGTTTTCCGAATAAACTCGCCGTAGGTCAGGCGCTGGTGATAATGTCGGACACTATGACCTATGAAATCAGCGAGGGGCAGACGCTTTATTCCATCTCGCAGGAATTAGGAGTCCCGCTTGAAACATTGCTTGAGGCAAATCCCGATATAAACCCCATTGCGCTGAGGGTAGGTCAGACCATAACAGTTCCTCTTGAAAACAATGTCCGCCGCAAACCCGCCATTGTAAACGGCTTTGCGTATCCGAGCATTACGGAAAACGCGTTAAACTGCACATTGCCGTTTTTAACGTTCCTGTCGCCGTTTTCCTACTCGGTAACTCCGTCGGGAGAGCTTATCGCGCCCGCCGCGGACGATCTTATTTACCGTTCGGTGAGAAGCGCGGTAATGCCGCTTATGGTGGTGACAAACATCTTTGACGGGACGTTTTCGACCGAGGTATTGTCGCAGATATTAGCGGACGACTCCGCGCGGGAGCGTCTTGCGGAGTCGATAGTATACGAGCTTAAAAACAAAGGCTATTACGGGGCTTTGCTGGATATGGAGTATATTTCCCCCGACGACCGCGAAAGCTATAACGAATTTCTGGCGGACATCTCCGAGCGGCTGCATATTCTGGGTTATATTCTCGTAACAGCCGTAGCTCCGAAATACCGCGCCGACCAGCAGGGTCTTTTGTACGAATCGCACGATTATCCCGTTCAGGGGCGTTATGCGGATTATGTGATAATAATGACGTATGAATGTGCCACAACACGATAACAAACATAGTTATATATTTAATCGCCCTTTTTCGGAAGGCGAGGCAAAACGCCTAATTTAAAGCAGTCGGGCGATATTTTATGATTTTGACCGTTTACGTCTTTTTCGTAAATAATCCGCTGAATTATCAGTTTAAGCAGCCTGTTCTTTTCTCCTGCGTCAATGTCGTCATATATCGTCAACAGATGCGCCACAGTTGGAGCAAACTCAACGCGAACTTTCTTTCGCTCCTCGACAAGCGCATATTCCGAATTAAGCATATCGGTTTTTTGCTCCAACTCTTCGATTTGCCTTTCTATCGCGGAGGAACGTTGCTTAAACACCTCTTCGGTGTAAACTCCTCGTTCGAGAAAATCGTATATTTTATCAAGCTGCGAACGGTAAGCCTTTATTTGCAAATCTGTTTGTGCAAGTGCGTTTTCGATTTCCAAGCTGAGTTTATCTTCCTGCTCTGCCTCTGACTTTTGCGCGGAATATTCACTTACCCACTCATTCAATATTGACAGAACGCGCTGTTCTACATATTTGAAAGGCGCAGCTACGCATTTACAGCCCGCTGTATTACAGCCTATATATGCGTCTGTCTGTCTCCCTGTCGGCGGTCGGTATGTAAGCGCATGACCGCATTTCGCGCAGTACAATAACCCCGCAAACGGATTTACAAGCGCGTTTTTGTACTTTGTCGGCGCGGGAACATTCTCGGAAATCATGCTTTGAGCGGCGCAGAAAACATCTTCCGAAATGATAGCCTCGTGTAACCCATCAACAACAATATACTCACCGTCTTTTGCGCTTTCGCGAACCTTTTTCTTCTGACCGTCCGGTGTAACTATCTTTTTCGCTTTGCGAAAGCCCCAACGGATTTTGCCGATGTACACGGGATTTGAGAGCATATTCCTCACGCCGTAAATTGTCCAAAAGTCGTTGCCGCTGCCTGTTCGGATGCCGAGTTCGTTCAGCCGCTTTGCTATGGCGTGCAAGCCGAGCCTTTTTTTAATGCCGTTTATTTCAGTGCCGTTTATGTACCAGTCGAAGATCATTCGGACAATTTTCGCTTGTTCTTCGTTGATTTCGAGAGTGTACCCCTTGTCATTTTCAAGTTTGACTTTTTTATATCCGTAAGGCGCGATACTGCCGACGTACTTTCCCTCTTTTGCCGACGCCTCGCGCCCGCGGACAAGGCGGCGGTTTATTGCCGTAAACTCGCGCCGCGCCATAAATAGCCCGAACTCGAAATACTCCTCGTCAAACTCGTTTGCGGGGTCGAATGTTTTAAGCGGTGTGATTATTTTCGTTCCCGAAAACTTAAAAGTCTGGGCTACAAGCCCTTGGTCCATAGTATCACCGCGCGCCAGACGTTCAATTTCCATTACAAGCACGCCGTCCCACTTGCCCGAACCTACTTCCGCCAAAAGCTTTTGCATTTGCGGACGAGCGGCTATAGTTTCTCCGGAAACAATTTCCTCGTAAATCGCGCCAATCGTTAATCGCTTTTTGCGAGCAAGTTCCAGAAGAGCTGCTTTATGTCGGGAGAGGGTTTCTCCCTCGCCGTGTGACTCTGCCTCAAGGTCGGCGCGGGATTTTCGCAAATATACGGCGTATGACATATTCCCATTCTCACCTCAAAAAACAGTTTTGCAATTGATTGCAAAATTATTTATCCAACTTATGCCCGCAATACGGGCAGAATGTTTTTTCATCTTCGGTGTTTTTGGTTTCAGCTTTTTTCTTCTCAATCTGCTCCGTAAACCCTGCCGAAATTATGCCGGTCGGTACTGCGACAAGTCCTATGCCCAAAAGCGCAATGATCGCGCTCATTATTTTCCCGACCACAGTCACGGGGTATATATCGCCGTATCCGACGGTTGTAAGGGTGGCGATTGCCCACCACATTCCCGACAGCGCATTATCAAAGATTTCGGGCTGTGCCTCGTGTTCCGCGTCGTACATCAATACGGCGGCAATTATCATTAAAAACGATACAACAAGCATTGACGAGATAAGCTGTCCCGCCTTGCGTTTGAAAACCTCGCCTATATCTTTTAAGGCGTGAGTGTAACGGTTGAGTTTGAACACGCGTAAGAGGCGCAAAACTCTGAACATACGCAGGACCATAAAATTTGACGACATTGCGGGTATGTAACTCGGCAGCAGCGACACCAAGTCAATGATAGCCGCGAACGTCCGAACATAACGCAGACGTGCGCGAAACGGGTGCAGCTCTGCAAATTTAAGGTCAGACGTCCACAGGCGCAGAATATATTCAACAGTAAAAACCGCGACTGAAATGTTTTCTATTATTGAGAACACCTTTATTGCCGTTTTCGGAAGTTCAAACGTGCCTGCGATAATCAGTACAACGTTGAGTAAAATCAGCGACATCAATATTATGTCGACGGCTCTGCTCAGTTTATCATCGGGCTTTGCGACTTCAAGAACCTCGTACACACGCTGCTTAAAGCGTTTATATCTGCTCATTTTCCCACCCTGTTTTGCAATCGTTTGCAAAAATCATTTATACATTTCGACCTCTGCCGAGCATTTATCCTCATCATCAAAGTCTACTTTTGTCAATATGCCGATGATTTTCTCCTTTCCGCCTGCGAATTCTTCAGCTTTTTTCGGCAGCGTGCCGATTTCACAACCGCCGCACCAAACGATATATTTTTCTGCTACATCATCATATTCTGCCGTAATATCATCACCCACAGAGAAAAGTCTGATGTTGTCCTCTCTCAGCTCGCCCACACCGTCTTTCTGTCGCAATCCCGTAAGTTTAAAGGTTTCTTTCTGCATTTCTGCGAGCGGCTTATAAAATCCGATTTTATACTTGATTTTATTCTGTTCATTGTCAACAAAGCTTATAAATCCCAAAAGCGGAGAGCCCTCTTTTAACCAACGGTTAGCCATTTCCTGCGTCTGTCCTCTGTAGATATAACCTAGCTTGCGGTTGTCTTGCAATACAGCGACAGCTTGATTGTCGTGTTCGTTTTCCGGTTCTTGCTTAAAAGTTATCTCACTGCCGAGTTTTGCGTTAAGTTCGGCGGCTGTTGTGTTTATAAAACACAATTCGTTTTCATACTCGTATTTAAGCCCGTACTCGTTGGCGACACTCGGAAAGGACGGCATTGGAACATACTGACGTGCAGGAGCTGGTGCAGGTGTGGACTTGTTGGGAACGGGAGCAGGCGTGTAAGTTGGTGCGGGGGCAGGAATAGGTGCTGTAATTGTTGTAGGCGCAGACTTGGGAACGGGTGCAGGCGTTGGAGTTGGTGCAGGTCTGGGAACAGGAGCTGGTGTAGTAGTGTTTTTTTGAGCAGTCTGCGGAACTGTTTGAACAGTATTCGCCGTTTGCTTAGTAAAGAACTTATCCGTACAAATCAAGATTATATCGACAATCCAACCTATTCCGCACAGTCCGCCTGTCAGAAGATAAAGCACTCCCGATTTTATTTTTCCGGTAT
This sequence comes from uncultured Clostridia bacterium, assembly GCA_947625335.1. Lineage (GTDB taxonomy): Bacteria > Bacillota > Clostridia > Oscillospirales > Ruminococcaceae > CAG-115. The sequence goes on from CANQNY010000016.1 coordinate 15,578, forward strand.
AAAAACGGTGTATGCCCAAATATCCCAGAAATATGCATAAAATCAACGCAGTAGTCTTGCTTTTCATCTTGTCAATCTCCTTAAATGTTTTAATTATGCCTCTTTGGGAGCAGAAAAATATTTTTTATACTTTTCATCATTGAGCAGAGTGTCAATTCTCTCGATGATTTTTATTTTGTCGGTTTCATCAAGTCGTGAATATTTTTCAAGAAATTCTGTATATTCCTGCGGATATAAACTCGTTTTATGTGCCTTTGCGTTTTCTGTCCTGCCGAGAAGATAATCGACCGAGCAGTCAAGACAATCCGCAATTTTAGCAAGGCTATCGGCTTTTAGCATTGATGTTTTCATATGAGCCATAGTATTTTGCCCCAATTCTGCGTTTTGGAGTATATCCCTTAGTACAAGCCCCATTTCTTTTGCCCTTTTTTTAATTCTTTCCGCTATTTCTGTCGAAATGTACAAAATAATCACCTCGCATTTGTACAAATATACATAATTCTCCGAATATGGAGATAAACGTATCGACATTCTCCAAAATTGGAGATATAATATAATCAAGTTAAAAATTCTAACTTAATTATAGCACAACGAAAGGAGTTTGTCAATATGACAGTTACACTAACAGGAAAGACGATAGGCGAAAACATCAAGCTTGCTCGGCTTGCGGCAGGTCTTACCGGTGAACAGCTTGCCGAAAAACTCGGCGCGACAGCGGCGTCCGTCTATCGTTATGAGGCAGGAGCAGTAGTTAAAATTCCGCGCTTAAAACTTGAAAAAATCGCCGAAGTATGCGGAATTTCTGTTGAAGAGCTTACAAAAACCGAATAGATGAGGTGACCGGAATGCCGAAACTGAAACAAACTCTGACTTCGGCGGTTATTGAAACCGTGGCGCGGGCAACTGTCCAAGCGGCTGATACATATAGTAAAGATGAGAGGTGATTACAATGCCGCGAACTACCCCGGAAGAGGTCTTGAACACCGTTCCGCATATTGTCGAGCGGTTCTACGATGAGAACGGGCGCGAGATAGGCTGGATAGCCGATAACTTTGTTGTGCAAACACAACAGGAAGTGGACGAAATTCTCCGCGAAATCGGAAAGATCTGGGGAGAATCGTGTGCAAGAAAGGCAAGGGAAGCCGCTCTGAAAAGCAAGAACGGCTAAAACAACTAGGAAGTTTAATCAATCGGACAAGCTTTATAATGGAGGTAAAAACTGTTATGCTGGTTTTTCAAAACGCTCCGAGTTGTGACAAGCGCGAGTGTTTCGCTTGCCACGACGGGAAGTGTATTGCTCTTACAGACAACAAATTCGGAAAAAGGGAATGCCCGTTCTTCAAAAGCGCGGAGCGTATCGCTCTGGAGGAGCGCGAACGTAAGCTCAAGCTTGAGAAGTTAGAAATGGGATTGATGTGAAATCAAAGACAGGGACGCGGTATGAAACGGAACGTTATTGCGTGCGGAGTTTCCGCGCTTAAAATTCTCTTGAAAATTGCGGTGATAATCGCCGTTGTGAAAATCATCGTATCATAGACAAGCTTTACGGCAAGAAAGGAAATGACATGAAAAACATAACAGTTTATTTCACGGTGAATCAGTATGGCAAGGAAAGTGTGAAGAACATTGACTTGACGGTGGACGAAGATGTGTTGAAAGACATTCTCACAAAAAAGAGGGGAGCCGGAATCGTTCTTTATTCAATTCTCCGCGAGCGTTGCAGATTGATGGGATATGATTTCGGCGATATAGCCGAGATTAAGGAGGGCGGAAAATGCCTGTACCGAAAGGAGAAAGCACAATGAAGAATTTTTGCAGAATAATCAAAGTCGCCGCTGTGCTTTCCGGGGTGCTGCTTATCCTCGGCGCGGTCGGGAACGGCGATTTTTACGGGTATTTTACTGCGTCGGACGGTATACATATCCTTTTGGGATTTGCGCTGATAATCTTTTTCACAATCGCGCGGATTGTTGCGGAAAACAAGGAAGAGGAGGACAAAAATGACTAATGCCGAGCGGGCTAAAAAAGCGCGAGAGTTGAGATACAAAAAGTCCATTGCCGAGGGGTTTAACATAGAGGACATCAGGCAGGAGCTCTTTGAGTTACAAAGCGAAATGGACAATGTGAGATACTACGCGGATGGTGACATTGACGAGCTTACAGAGGCTTTGGACGGCGACGAGGAAGAGGCATACGAATTCAGAATGATGTTCTCGGAACTGTCCGCCGAAGCGGCAGAATTAAACGACCTGCTCTACGATTATCACGACGATTATTCGGAGTTGTTTGACACATTTTTTGCGGCGGTAGCGCGGGGCGCGGTGGAACTTGTCGGGTATGACAGTTTCGAGGAAAATTATTTCTCAATGACGCGGTATGAGCAGGAACTCGGCGAGGGCGAGGCTGAAAAACGCCTGCTTGAGATGACAAAGAAAGACATTATCAAGGCGGCGCGGCATTGTTTCGGGGTAGCGTGCGCGTTCCTCAATGTCCGCTACAAAGCCGAGTATCTTCGAGCGGCTATGGATATTCTCAAAGGCGAAAATCACGCTTTTCTGGAAACAATCAAGGGCATTGAAAAGCTGTACGAGGACGCCGACAAGGACGGGTGGTATCCGTTCGGCGACAGCGTCCGCGCGTTGAATAAGGCATTGTCCGAGCTCCCCGACAGAGTGTGGATTGAGTGAGAGGAAGTGTTATTGTGGGTGATAAAACAAATGCGGACGTTATTCGGCAAATGGACAACAATCAGCTTGCGGAATTTCTCCGGAGTTTTGAGTTTGGTGATGTGGATTATGCAGTTACTTTTTGCGACCTTTGCCGGAAAGACGGGAACACATTAAATCTTGACTGCGACGGCTGCTTGAAACATTGGCTTGATAATTCCGCCGAAGATGTTTTCGGGCTGCTTTATAACTCTTACAAATGCAACAGAAAGGACGGTTGACTATGACCGAAAGAATAAAGCGGATCTTCCGAAAGCACTTTGACCAACTGGAGGAATGTGCCGAACACACACAGACACGCAAAACCGAGTACTCATATGCGCTGGAAGAAATCACGGATTTGTATGCCGATATCTGCGACATATCTTATGATGCAGCGGCAAGCGAACTTCACAATGCAGGAAAAGCCTTAAAATGGCTCGAAAGCGAGGAGGACGACAATGGATAGACTGACATCAAAAGATCCCATTTCCGGGGCGAATATGATTGCGGTTAGCGAGGAGTGGGGTGTATCAACTTGCGGGGATAGGATTAAGCTGGACGGCTGCATCGCGGACAGGCTCGCTGCATATGAGGACACGGGATTAAGCCCAGAGGAAATCGCCGCGCTTATCGCAGACAACAAGCTGCTGCACGAGCTTGTGGATGCACTTGAGAAAATTTTAGGAGGTAAAAATGTTCAACAAAATCATTCTGATGGGTCGTATCGCTAACGACCTCGAGCGCAAAACGACCCCGCAGGGACTTTCGGTCTGCACGTTTCGGCTTGCAGTTGAACGGGCGTATCAAAAAGCGGGTGAAGAGCACAAAGCGGATTTTTTCAATGTCGTTGTGTGGCGGCAGACAGCGGAGTTTGTCACGAGATATTTTGCTAAAGGCAGAATGATCCTCATCGAGGGCGAACTCCAGACGCGGCAGTACACCGACAAAAACGGAAATCCCGCAACGTGGTATGAAATCGTTGCAGGGTCGGTATCTTTCACAGGCGAACGCGCCGAGCGGGAAGGCTATCCGCAGCCGCCCGGTTACCCCGAACCGCCCGCGCGGTATGCAAATTCGTCCGCACAAGCCGCGCCGACAAATGCAGAAAGCTCCTTGGCGTCCGATACGGCAGACGCGTTCGCAAATGCGGACGACGACGGTTATCCGTTCTAAAGGAGGTGATTTTATGGACATCATAAACAAATGGGCTATTCGCGACTGGCAGGGAAAGTATTTCGTAAAGACCGACGGCGAGCAGTTGATAACCGCCGAACTCAGCAACAATACCCGCTTGTACGACTCCAAACGAGCGGCTGCAAGCGCAATTAAGAGAATATCGGAAATATGCGGCGAGGTTGCTGCTGACTCCCGCCTTGTGCCCGAATACATAGAAAACAAGACCGTACCCGACGCAGAACCTCACGATTCCCCGCCGATAATCGACGACACGCGCGGTTGGAGCGCGGTGGACAGCTTTGGCAATAAAGTCCACTATCTGCGGCGAGAGACCCCGCAAAACGCAAATGCGAGCGGCTCACCGCGATTTGAGTACGCGGTCTGTTGTATCGACGGAAAACTTCGCGGTTTCGGCACGGACGAGCTGTCGGCTTGGGAATGGTACAGCGACTACCGCAAAGAAGTCGGCTCAAACAGGATAAAATCAAGGAGCGGTGATGTGTGATGAAATGTCCGATTTGCGGACGGGAGTCCAACAACTGGGTTTACTGCCCGGAACAAAAAATGACGATATGCGATAAGCATTGCCGCGACTGTCTGTATTTTTCGGGGTATGAAACATCAGTAACGCGTTGCTATTTTCGTGAGCGCGAGATCAAGTTTGTTCCGAACGCAAAATCAAAATAAAAAAATCCCCGCCAAAGCGGCGGGGCGGGAAAATGAAAAAGTGATTTTTGCAATCGATTGCAAATTTCAAAGCCTATAAATATTATATCATTTTCCCGCGGGTTTGTCAATAGGAAATTTCAAAAAAATCGGCGGCGCACCGCCGATTACGGGCTTGTAATGAGTATTAACTTCTCGCCCACCTTTGATTTATTTCGAGTTTGGATTTTCCTTGTCAGCCCAAACAAGGGGAGATGATAAAATTGAACAAGCACACCTTTATTCGGGAGAAGTCGCTTGAACGGTACAACTGCAAATACAAGGAAGTAGAGTGGTATGAGTATTCCGAAGAGGAGCAGCAGGCTGTAAGACAAGCCAGGCAAACGAGAGCTCGCGCTTCTCCGCCGAAGATAAAAAAACTCAACGACGAGCGTTCCAGAAAATACTTCCGCTGGCTCTTGCAGAACAACTTTTGCGCGAATGATTATCACGTCACGCTGACTTTTCAACGCGAGCCCGCCAAAGAGCAGGCAAAAAAAGAGTTTGTGAACTACATCAAACGCTTACGTCGATTGTACGACAAGGCGGGTGTTGAGTTTAAATACATCTACGTCTGCGAGGGCAAGAAAAGCGGAGCAAGATTGCACTATCACATTGTGATGAGCGGCGGAGTGCCTCGTGACGATATCGAGAAGAAGTGGACGAGCGGCTTTGCGAATGCTGACCGATTGCAAATTGACAAGCAGGACGGGCTGTCGGCTCTTTCCCGATACCTCACCAAAAGCAAGGCTTATGCCGACAAAAACGAGCGTGCGTGGAACTGCTCGGCAAACCTCAAACGCCCGGACGAGGTGACGGACGACAACAGCGTTTCCCGAAAGCGAATGCGAAAGGTGCAGGACGCGAAACGCAATGATGAAGTCAAGCGAGTTATCGAGCGGATCTACATAGGCTGGCGTGTGATTGATTACGACGTCGGCATAAATCCCGTGACGGGCAGGGATTACGCACGATTTAAACTCCTGCGAAAACCAAATTACAAACGGTTTATGTCGCTGTACAAGGCGATAAAAAAGAAAGGTGGTTAAATTATGGGATATTATGAACAGGCGATAGAAAAGTTAAACCTCGTTAAAGCTGACAAGCTGAAAGACTTGAAAGCAAAAGCGGTTTGCGAAAGCGTGAGAAATGCGCTGAAAACATTTTGTGAACAAAACGAAGAATTTGCACAATCCGTTGTGCAGGGCGGGGATTTTGAGCAATGTTTGTCAAGCGCATTGCGCGGCGTCGGCAACTCAATCCCCGACCCCGTTCTTTTCGAGAGAGCGGCGGACTTCTATTTTCATGGCGCGAAAATAGTGCTTGAGATGAAAATAAATCTCGGCGACGGCGGGTTCTCCGACAATGCGGGCAAGAAGGATGAAACCAGCCTTTCGCTCGACAGCTTATTCGACTTTTAAGGGGGCAGGAGTGTATGAAAAAAGAAGAAGCCGAAAAATACCTCAACCGCTTTCCCAGGCTTTCTACACAGATAAAGCGCGAGGCGGAACAGACGCTTGACCCGTATATCATCTACGACCGAAAAAAGAAAATCGGACGGTGTACGCGTTGCGGAAAGACCCTCGATTTAAGGCGGAATAAGCTCGTAAATCACACGAAAATGACATGCACGGAATGTAAGTATGGGTGCGAACTCATCGACAGCTTATCGGGGTATCACGGCTATAATATAAAAAGTCGCTCGAATGTGATTGTTTATCTTAATAAGCGCGGGAGCGATGAACTGTTTATCCGTTGCTATGCCCTTGAAATGTTTTTCGGACGCGGGAAATTTAAAAGCGAACTCAAGCCCGAAATAAAATACACCGAGTGCAGGCGGTACGTTTTCACGGCTGACGGCTGCGCGGAGTATTTGCCGAAATACAGCTACAAGCAAGATAAATATGTGTGGTGTGTTGCTGCGCGCGTGAGAGATCCTTATTTTTCAAACTGGTGTTGGTATATGTATGAAATAAACCCCTCGGCGCTTGAAAAGACGTGGTACAAGTACTGCGCATTGCGGGAGTGGCAAAGCAACCGCGAGAACGAATACGGGCGACATTGCAGCAGTATAGAATATCTCAAATTCTACCGCAGGCACACGGGCGCGGAACGCCTTATAAAATGCGGTTTGCGGACGGTCGTAGATAGCTGTATGATAAGACGAGAAAACGCAAAGCAGGTCGACTGGAAACAAACCGAAGTGCCGAAAATGCTGCACTTAAATCAAGCGGAATTTGACTTCGTGCGCAACGACCCGCACACGCGATATTTTGATTATCTTAAAGCGCGCGAGGCTTTTCCGACAATTTCCGACCCCGCGAAACGCTTTAAATATTACACCATCACGAAGACTATCGATATTAAAGCAATTGCAACGCGAACAGGAAAAACGACGCTCGAACTCGCGAAATACATTGTGAAAAACACAACCATCGCCGCAGATTACCGCGATTATTTCGATAACTGTTTGCGCCTTAAATACGACGTAAAACAAGACGCTATCACGTTCCCGCGCGACTTTTATGCGGCGCACGACCGAGCGGCGGACGCGGTCGTTGCGCTCGAAAATCACATCAAACAAGAGCGAATGGACGAGCTGAAAAAGAGGCGGGAAATGCTCTGCAAAGAGTTCGGCGAGTACGTGATTATACAGCCCGACAGCGTAGCGGACATTATCCGCGAGGGCAGACTGCAGGAACATTGCGTCGGCGGTTACGCGGGCAGGCATTGCGACGGCAAGCTGACGATAATGTTCCTGCGGAAAAAATCCGACCCCGACACTCCGTTCTACACAATGGAGATTAGCAACGAATTACAAATCGTGCAATGCCGAGGCTACCGCAACAATCGCGATGAGCCGAAACCGCCCGAAGTTAAGGCAATCGAGCGGGAATATGCAGAGTATCTTAAGTCAATCCTGCCCAAATGGAAAAAAGCAAGTAAACAACCGCTGAAAGCGGAAAAACAAGAAAGGATAGGTGCTTAAAAATGGAAAATGTTATTGCACAAACAACACAGGAGCGCGCCTCGGCTCTTACGGGGCGTATCAACGCGAATGCGCGTGTCGCGGCGGAAATGCTCGTGTCAATCGGGCGCGACCTCAAAACAATGCGCGACGAAAAACTCTACACCGCGCTCGGCTGCGCGAATTTTGAGGAATATTGCGACAAGCATACCGAAATAAGACAACGCGAGGCGTACAACTTTATACGGTGTTTTGAGACTTACGGCGGGCAGTTGTCGGAGCTGTCGGGGCTTGGAGTGACAAAACTGACGCTGATGACCGTGCTTGATGAGAGCGACCGCGCGGAGCTTATCGAGAGCGGCGACGCAGAAAACCTTTCTGTACGGGAATTGCAAAAGAGGATTGATGAACTGAAAAACAAGTACGAGCAGCTCACGCTTGACTATGACCGGACGAGCAACGAAAAGCAGGGTGCGGAAAACGAGGTTGAGGAACTGAAAAAACAGATTGACGCTCTCGCAAAGACCCTCAAAGCCGAGCAGGACAAAAACAAGGAACTCGAAAGCCGTCCCGTCGAAGTCGCGGTAGAAAAGCCCTCAGACGAGGAAATCGCGAAGATTAAAGCGGACGCGCAGAAAGCCGCGAAAAAGGAAATTTCCGCCGTGAAAAAGCAACACGAGCAGGAAATGGCTAAACTCCAAGATGAACTTGCGCGGAACTACGAGAAATCCCGTGCAACGGAGGTTGAGGCGGTGGAAATGGCGAAAAACGCAGAAATCGAGCGGCTGAAATCCGAAAATGCCGTTTTGCAATCGAATGCAAGCAAGCCCGCGCCCGACAGCACGAAAGAAAAAGTGAAATTCTATATCGGCGAAATACAAACGCTATTTACCGCGATAATCTCGATTATAAAAGCGGTGGAAGATACGGACGAACAAGGGAAATACAAGTCCGCATTAAAAGCGACAGTTGAAAAGTTAGGGGGCGCGGCTGATGAAATCTAAGAAAGCGGTAGCATATCTCATCGAAAGCGACTACGACGAGGGGGGATTGATTGTATTTGCGAAATCCCGCGAGCAGGCGCGGAACATCGCGCTGTTGTTATCGGGACAGTTTGACCACAGCCGATACATAGATTTGCGCGCTTACCGCAAACCGCAAATGGACAAGTATTACAAGCGCGGCAAGGAGATAATGGACTTCAACGACCCCAAGGACAGGTTGGCACTTGTCAAAGACGCAGGCTTCTACTGCTCGGAATATAATCGCGAGAGCGATTGCGCGAAATGCAACGCAAAAAAATACTGCTATGTATGGAACAGCGAGGAGGGAGAAGGATGAAATACGATACATACACCGAAAAGGAACGCGCACGGCAGCCGTTCGGCGTTACAATCGTGAAAACAATGTACGGAAACTGCCCTATTTGCACAGCGCAAATTGAGTGCAGAATCGGGCGTGCAAAGCACAAAATCACCTATTGCGAGTGCTGCGGTCAAAAGATTGTTTGGGAGGTGAGGAAATGAAAGGCAAAAACAAAGAGCTGGATATTATTGTAAGAAAAGCAGACGAGGCGGGTTTGTCATACGGGAAGTATGTCGCGCAGGAGCGGGAAAAGCTGATAAAAAGGAAAATCATTCCGAAAGAATACATATCGCATAACGAGCGGCAAAGGCTCGGTATTTTAAAGCCCATTTACAGCGGCAAATCAACGCTTGATTACGGCGCGGTAATCGATTTTCCCCGATATTTAAAAGCTAACCGCTCAAAGCCTAAAAAGAAAAGAAGGAGGAAGTCAAAATGATTCATGAATTAAAGTGCTTGCCGATTTATTTTGATCCGACCATGAACGGTCTCAAAACTTTTGAGGTTCGCAAAAACGACAGACCGTTTCGCGTAGGTGATGTTCTCGCATTAAACGAGTTCATTCCCGAAAATCCCGATCCTTATGATGATACTGTATACCGGCAAAAAACGGACGAATGGCGTGAGGTTGACGGCGGGTTTTATACGGGAAGTTGTTTTTTTAAAAAAATCTCATATATTCTCGACGACAAAGAACTTTGCGCGGAGGGAACGGTGATATTGGGACTTTCTGCATATTACTAATTCGAGGTGAGATGAAATGACGCTTAAAGAGCTGTCGCAGCTCTACTATATGAAAAAAGAGATACAGCTTGACACCGAGCGGCTTTGCGAACTTCGGCAAAAATCAACGAGCGCGGGAGCGGTGCAGCTCGGCAAGCTGTCGAAAGCGCAAAGCACCGTGAGCAAAATCGAACGGTATGCCGAGGAAATTGCCGACCTTGAGGCGATAATCCGCTCCAAGCAGGAGCAATGTATGCACGAGCGAAATCGGTTGGAGCGTTATATCGCCGACATTCCCGACAGTCTGACAAGGCAGATTTTCAAGTTGAGATTTATTTGCGGACTGTCGTGGGGGCAGGTTGCCGCTCGGACAGGAAACACCGAGGACGCGGCGAAAAAGGCGTGCTATAGATACATACAGCAAAAGCCGTCCGAGTAACGGCAAATTGTCCCAAATGTCACGATAATGTGTGATATAATGGGAACATAGAAAGGAGCGGTTAATATGCCGACAAAACCGAAAAAGCCGTGCAAATATCCCGGCTGTCCAAACTTAACGAGCGGAGAATACTGCAAGACACACGAAAAAATCGCGCGCGACAACTACAACCGCTTTGAGCGCAGCCCCGACGTCAACAAGCGTTACGGGCGGAACTGGAAGTCAATCCGCGCGAGATATGCCGCACTTCACCCGCTGTGCGAGATGTGCATAAAAGAGGGACGCTTGACGCCCGTTGAGGAGGTGCATCATAAGAAACCCGTATCGCAGGGCGGAACTGACGACTTTGCAAACTTGACGAGCTTGTGCAAGTCGTGTCATACGAAGATACATTGCAACGAACTTCACGACAGGTAGGGGGAGGTAAAATCTCTGTGGGAGGTTAAATCGGACAACGGCGTGGGGTATCGTGTAGGAAAACGGCAAAATCAAACGGGGTATTAACCTTTTAGGTTTTTGGGAGGTGAAAAAATGGCGAAAGATGGGACTATGCGCGGAGGCGCAAGAGCAGGCAGCGGGCGAAAGCCTAAGGCTCTTTCCGAAAAAAGCGCGGTCGGCTCGGCAAGCGGTTTAAAAACTGTTTCGGGACGCAAGAAAACGAGCAAAACGAGCGGAAAAAAGCTGTCGAATATTAAGCTGTCGGAAAATACCGAGAATGCACAATGTCCCGAAATTAAGGGATATATGACCGAAAAACAGAAATGCGGCGAGGAAATCCTCGCAGCGGAGGTATTTGAGGAAACTTGGAAATGGCTTAAAGAGCGGGGTTGCGACAAGGCTGTAAGCGTACAGCTTGTGAGAAATTATGCAATGGCGTTTCGAGGCGGATACAATGCGAACATATCATCTCCAAGAAAGGCTTTTTGTCAAAACATCCGACTACGGGGCAGGAAATCGCCTCTCCGTTTGTCGTGATGTCGCAGAATTATATGAAACAAATCAATAATTTGTGGTATCAGATTTTCCAGATTGTCAAAGAGAACTGTGAGGGCGACGTCGGAACGGCTGAGGACGCAATGGAAAAATTGCTGAGGTCACAAGGCGCGTGAGTTCTCTTTGATATTGACTTGTCAGCGCGGGGAGGAAATCCAAGAGGGTTTCCGAAAAATCCCCGCGCTGATGATTTTTCAAAAAATAACGCTTTCGGGAAACTCCGAAAGCGTTTAAGTTTATATTTATCTGTCCGTTATATTAAGTTCTTTTTTTAATGCCGTTTGCAAGACTTGCGAAAAATTGATATTCGCCTTTTCCGCCTCGTAGCATAACCAGCTCGGCAAAGTGCAATTTTTCTTTACTGTTTTTGTTTCGCTTTTGCGGCGATATTCCGTAAAGTCAACATCTACAAGCGAAATGATTTCGCCCTTTGCGGGTTTTATATCTTTTGCGCTCCTCGCAGGCGGTATGCTCTCTCCGTCGTCTTCCATATCAATTCCCATTAAGCCTATAGCGTCGCGCGCCATTTCTATTGCTTGCGTCAAGTCGTCGCCCTCGGTATTGATATTGAAATCGGGAATAAATACGGTGTATCCCTTTTCATCGGGCGTTAAAATAATAGGATATGAATTTTTCATAAATTAAAACCTCCGTAAAATATATTTTAATCCCGCAG
>CANQNY010000017.1 GCA_947625335.1 uncultured Clostridia bacterium
CAGGCTGTTCGGGGACGACGCGGCGATAATCGGCGGTATAGGGTATCTGTCCGATACGCCCGTGACCGTTTTGGCGCAGGTCAAGGGGCGGGATCTGGACGAGAATAAGCGGACGAATTTCTCAATGCCGCACCCGGAGGGCTACAGAAAGGCAATGCGCCTTGCAAAGCAGGCGGAAAAGTTCCACAGACCCGTTATCTGCCTTGTGGATACGCCCGGAGCGTACTGCGGAATTGAGGCTGAAAAACGCGGTCAGGGCGAGGCTATTGCGCGTTCGCTTTACGAATTTATGACGCTTAAGACCCCCGTTATCTCGATAATACTCGGCGAGGGCGGCAGCGGCGGCGCGCTGGCTTTAGCTGTGTGCGACGAGCTTGCGATGCTTGAAAATGCGCTTTACAGCGTTATTTCTCCGCGCGGCGCGGCGTCGATTTTGTGGAAAGATTCCTCGAAAGAGCGCGAGGCGTGCGAGATTTTGAAGATAACGGCTGAGGACCTCATGCGTTTTGGCGTTTGCGACAAAATAATCAAAGAGCCCGAGGGCGGCGCGCATAACTCTTTGGAGCAGACCGCCGACAGCATTTACGAATATCTCGTAGACGCGGTTTCCCGACTGAAAAAGTGCGAAATCGACGAGCTCCTTTGCAAGCGTTATGCAAAATTCAGAAAAATCGGAATGTTTACCGAGTAAATTTTGGTTAAATTTACCCGAAATTTTTACCCGTAGGGTATTGAATATTTTGCCCGTATGATTTATAATAGTATTTGAAAGTAATTGCCGCGGTTTTTTGCGGTAAAATATCGGAGGTATTTTATGGAAACTTTTGAAAAGGTTAAGGACCTTATTGCGGAGCAGCTTGATGTTCAGGACAAGAACAGCATTACCGAAAATTCGTCTATTTCCGACGATCTGGGCGCTGATTCTCTGGACGTTGTAGATCTTGTTATGGCGCTGGAGGACGAGTTCGGCGTTGACATTCCCGAGGAAGAGGTTGAGAACATCAAGACCGTCGGCGATATAGTGAAATATATCGAGGATAAACAGTAATCAGACTGTCGATAAAACCCCGTCTACTTCGTCATCGGCACTGCGGCAGGCACAAAGCCTAGCCGCAGCACCGTTTCCTCGTATACGGGGCTTTCTCTACAGTCTGAAGCACCCCCTAAAGGGGTGCTTTTTCTGTGGGAAAAATAAGGTTTGGAGGCAAATTATATGGCAGTTTCGCAGATAAGGGCGGTCCTTTCGGCAAGCGCGCGGGAGGTCTGGGACGTTGTCACTTCGTTGGAAAACTATCAATGGAGAAGTGATTTGAGCAGAATAGAGGTACTAAATGAAAAGCAGTTTGTTGAATATACTAAAGAAGGCTTTTCCACAACATTTACAATTACCGTGTGGGAGCCGTATAAGCGTTGGGAATTTGATATGGAAAACAGTAATATGAGCGGGCATTGGTCCGGGACTTTTTCAGAAAAAGACGGACAAACCGAAATCGTTTTTACAGAAGATGTAACGGCAAATAAGCTGATTATGAAGCCGTTTGTCAAATCGTTCTTGAAAAAACAGCAAAACAAGTATATAGCAGACCTTAAAAATGCGTTAGGCTGTCGATAAAACCCCGTCTACTTCGTCATCGACTTGTCAACAGCCACAAAGGCTAGTTGACAAGCCGTTTCCTCGTATACGGGGCTTTCTCTATAGCCTTTAGCTCCTCCTAGAGGGGGGGTTAGGCTTTCTCTACAGCCTGAAACTTAACTTTTTATACAGCCTTTAGCACCCATAAGGGGTGCTTTTTTTCTTGTGTAAAACGGGTTTTCATAAATTTTTTATAAAATTTGTAAAAAACACTTGAAAATCACGGGAAAATATTGTACAATATATAGTAGAATAGTTGTAGACGGAGATTGTTAATTTTTGGACAAACACGCCTGCGCTGTTTAAAATTTCAATCTGAAAGGAAACAGTAACTATGAGCAAGCTCAACAAGAAGAATGTCGAAGACCTGAACGTAAAGGGAAAGTATGTGCTGGTGCGCGTTGACTTCAACGTGCCGCTGAAAGACGGTAAGATTACCAACGACAACAGAATTACCGCCGCTCTGCCTACTATCAACAAGCTGACCGAAAACGGCGCGAAAGTGGTTCTTTGTTCGCACCTCGGCAAGCCCAAGAACGGTCCGGAGGCAAAATTCTCGCTTAAACCCGCGGCTGACAGACTGGCGGAACTTGTAAAGTCCAAGGTGACTTTCGCGCCCGATGACAATGTTGTCGGCGAGAACGCCAAGAAAGCCGTTGCGGCTATGAACGAGGGCGATATTGTCGTTCTCGAAAACACTCGTTTCCGCGGCGCGGACGAGACCAAAAACGGCGAGGGTTTCTCGAAGGAGCTTGCCGACCTCGTACACGGCGAAATTTTCGTTATGGACGCGTTCGGTTCGGCGCACAGAGCGCACGCGTCGACTGTCGGCGTTACAAAGTTCGTTAAGGAGACCGCTGTAGGTTACCTTATGAATAAGGAAATCGAATTCCTCGGAAACGCTGTCGAGTCTCCCGAGCGTCCGTTCGTGGCGGTTCTGGGCGGCGCGAAGGTTGCCGACAAGCTGAACGTTATCTCCAACCTGCTTGAAAAGTGCGATACTCTTATTATCGGCGGCGGTATGGCGTACACGTTCCTCAAGGCAAAGGGCTTTGAGGTCGGAACTTCTCTTGTTGACGACGAGAAGATTGATTACTGCAAGGATATGATAGCTAAGGCTGAAAAGAACGGCAAAAAGCTGCTGCTCCCGATTGACACCACGATAACCAAATCTTTCCCCGAGCCTATCGACGCTCCCGTGGACGTACAGGTTGTAGACTCCAACAAGATCCCCGCTGATATGATGGGTCTTGACATCGGCACAAAGACCATGGAGCTTTTCGCAAACGAGGTCAAGAGCGCGAAAACCGTTGTCTGGAACGGTCCTATGGGCGTGTTTGAGAACCCCATTCTCGCAAAGGGCACTATCGCGGTTGCAAAGGGCTTGGCTGAGGCGAACGCTACCACAATCATCGGCGGCGGCGACTCTGCGGCGGCTGTTGTACAGCTCGGCTTCGCGGATAAGATGACCCACATTTCGACGGGCGGCGGCGCGTCGCTTGAATACCTTGAGGGCAAGGGTCTGCCCGGAATTGACGCTATTCAGGATAAGTAATTTTTACGGAGGTAAGGGGAATTAGACCTCTTACCTCCGTTTTATTTTTAAGGAGGAATTTTCCATGAAAAAGGGTACAAGAAAAGCTATAATTGCGGGAAACTGGAAAATGAACAAAACCCGCCCCGAGGCAAGGGCTCTGCTGGAGGAACTGAAACCGCTGGTTTCGGACGTTAAGGGCGTTGAGATAGTGGCATGCGTGCCGTTTACAAATCTGGAGACGGCTCTGGAGGTAACAAAGGGCACGAACATCAAAATCGGCGCGGAAAACTGCCACTTTGAAAAGAGCGGCGCGTTTACGGGCGAAATTTCCGCGGATATGCTGGCTGAAATGGGTGTTGAGTACGTCGTTTTAGGACACTCCGAGCGCAGACAGTATTTTAACGAGACCGACGAGACCGTAAACAAGCGCACCAAGGCAGCTCTTGCGGCGGGTCTGAAACCGATAGTTTGCGTGGGAGAACTTCTCTGGGAGCGCGAGTGCAATATTACCGAGGAAGTTATCGCGCGTCAGATTAAGCTTGATTTCTTCGATATTTCCGAGGAAGATCTGAAAAAATGCACAATTGCGTATGAACCCGTCTGGGCAATCGGCACGGGCAAGACCGCTACTGCCGATCAGGCGGAGGAAGTTTGCGCGTTTATTCGTGCAACGCTCGCGAAACTCTACAGCGCGGATACCGCCCAGGCTGTAACTATCCAGTACGGCGGTTCTATGAACGCGAAAAACGCCGAGGAGCTGGTTTCTAAAACCAACGTTGACGGCGGTCTTATCGGCGGCGCAAGCCTTAAAGCTGCTGATTTCACGACGATTATCAAGGCTGCGGAGAACGGCTGATTTATTCCTCAAATCTTGAATGAAAGGATAGTTTTTTATTATGGCAAAACCTGTTTTACTGGTAGTAATGGACGGCGTGGGGTTCTCGAAAACGGGGCTCGGAGACGCCGTAACGGAGGCTAATACGCCCACTCTGGACTGGATGCTGAAAAACTGCCCGAACACGCGGCTTAAGGCTCACGGCTCGGCGGTGGGACTGCCTACCGACGACGATATGGGAAACTCCGAGGTAGGACATAACGCATTGGGCTGCGGGCAGATTTACTCGCAGGGCGCAAAGCTTGTAAACGAGAGCATTGAAAGCGGAAAAATGTACAACTCCTCCGCTTGGAAAGAGCTTGTAAACAACTGCGTTTCCAAAAATTCGACAATGCACTTTATCGGCTTGCTTTCCGACGGCAATGTTCACTCGAACATTTCACACCTGTTCAATATGCTGAAAAAGGCGAAAGCCGAGGGTGTGAAAAAGGTGAGAGTGCATGCGCTGCTTGACGGGCGCGATGTTCCCGCGACGTCTGCTCCTATTTATATAGAGCAGCTTGAAAAAGCGCTCGCGGAGCTGAACGACGGCAGTTTCGACGGAAAAATAGCTTCCGGCGGCGGCAGAATGAAGATAACCATGGACAGATACCAAGCCGACTGGGCTATGGTAGAGCGCGGCTGGAACACGCACGTGAAAGGCGAGGGAAGGCAGTTTGCAAGCGCGGCGGAGGCTGTCGAAACTCTCCGCAGCGAAACGGGAGCGATTGACCAGGATCTCCCGCCGTTTGTAATTGCCGAGAACGGAAAGCCCGTCGGGACGATTAACGACGGCGACAGCGTTATTCTGTACAATTTCCGCGGCGACCGCGCAATAGAGCTTTCCATGGCGTTTGACATGGAAGAATTCAACCATTTTAACAGAGGAAAGCGTCCTGATGTGTGCTATGCGGGCATGCTGCAGTACGACGGGGATCTGAAACTCCCCGCGCGGTATCTTGTAAACCCGCCCGAAATCACAAATACGCTGTCCGAGGTGCTTGTAGCGGCGGGACTTCGTCAGTATGCGGTGTCCGAAACGCAGAAATACGGGCATGTTACCTATTTCTGGAACGGCAACCGCAGCGGGAAGTTCTCCGAGGAGCTTGAAACGTTCAAGGAAATCCCCTCCGACAACGTAAGTTTCGACCAGCGCCCGTGGATGAAATCCGCCGACATAGTTGACGACCTTATCGAGGCAATCAAGTCGAAAAAATACGATTTTCTCCGCTGCAACTTCCCCAACGGCGACATGGTAGGACACACGGGTTCTATGCCCGCAACCATTATCGGCGTGGAATCCGTCGATATAGGACTTGCGCGCCTTAAGGCAGTCTGCGACGAGGAGGGCGTGACTATGCTCGTCACCGCCGACCACGGAAACGCCGACGAAATGCTCGAAAAGAACAAAAAAGGCGACATTCAGGTCCGCACCGCCCACTCCCTCAACCCCGTCCCCTTCATCATCTACGACAAGGACGTGAACTACACCATCAAAGACGGCAATTTTGGACTTGCGAATGTTGCCCCGACTGTTGTCAAGATGTTTGGGCTGAAAGCCCCCGACTGTTGGGAAGACAGCATGATTTGATTTTTTAGAGAGTTATTTTGAGAGAATTTTTAGGGAGAGTTTTTGGGGAGAGTTTTTGGGGAGAGGGAGTTAGTTGGGGGCTCAGCCCCCAACCCCCCGCCAAAGGGACATTGTCCCTTTGGAATCCCATTACCTCACGAGAAAGGTAGATCCCCAAAGTTGGGGGAATTCGGAAAGTTAGGAATGTTCGGGGGAGCTTTTTCCCGCGCAAAATCCCCTTTTTGGGGAGCATCTTGCGGCTCGGCAACTTTTCCGCACACTAACAACCCGTTTTCGAGGAGTTAGGAGCGTTGGAGCAGGCAGCGCCGCCCCCAAACCCCCGCCATTTGAGAGCTTTAGAGAGTTAAGGAAGGGAAATAGTTGGGGGCTCAGCCCCCAAACCCCCGCCAAAGGGGCAATGCCCCTTTGGAATCCCGGTACCTCACAAGAGAGGTAAATGCTCACAATTTGAGGGAATTCGGGCTTTGGCGCGTTTTGAGCGGCAACCAACCACCATTTGGAAACCCATTCCTCACAAGAAAGGCAGATTCCCAAAATTTGAGGGAATTCGAGGAGTTGGGAGCGTTTGGGGCAGCTTTTCCCCTTGTTCCCAAATATTCCCAAAACGCCCCGCATATTATCCGAGAACCCGCGGAACTCCGTTCGGGTTCTCTTTTTTTGCCCGAATTTTCCCCTTATAAAGCCGTTTTTGTGGAAAGTGCACAATCGGATTATAAAAAATTATGGTGAGTTTGTGTAAATTTTTCTTAAAAATGCTTGACAAATCGGAAAAATTATGTTAAATTATATTTAGCACTCCAAGAGGTAGAGTGCTAAAACGCTAAAAACGAAACGTTCTCTGCAATGAAAGGGTGATAAGCGTGGACGGCAGGTCATCGGAGGTTTTGGCGGCGGTGGTTGATGAGTATATCAGAACCGGCGAACCGGTGGGGTCGAAAGCGCTGAGCGAAAAGCCGGGGATACGGGTATCTTCCGCGACTATCCGCAACACCATGGCGCAGTTAGAGCAGGACGGGTATTTAGGGCACCCGCACACCAGCGCGGGGCGCGTTCCGACGTACAAGGGCTTTCGGTATTATGTCGAGCATTTGATGAATCCCGAACCGATAAATCCCGAGCAGATAAGCGTTATTGACAGCATGCTTTCCGACGGGGCGATGACGGGCGAGGATATTATTCAAAACGCGTCGGCGGCGCTGGCGGAGGTCACGAAGTGCGCGAGCGTTGCTACCAATCATTCCACGAAGTTTTCGGTGATAACAAAAGTTGACGTTATTCCGACGGGTCGGAGAATGTATGTTCTTTTGATGATAACTTCCGACGGCGCGGTGCATAATAAGGTATGCCGAATGGAGTTCGATCTGACGGACGAGCAGACGGCGGGGTTTATAGAGTTTTTAAATCAGCATTTAAGCGGCGTTAATCTTGAAAGCATGTCGGCGGAGTACATCGAGGGTCTTGCCGCGGCAATGGGCGGATATATGCTGTCGCTGTCGCCGCTGCTTAGGGCGGTGTACGAACTGTCGGAAGAGATGATGAAAGATTCCGTCGAGGTTCACGGGGAGTCCAATCTTATTGCGTGCAGGGAGTTTCCCATGCAGGAAGTCGTCGATTTTATCGAGCGCAAAAGCGAGCTTTCGTCGCTGCTTGACGGGGCGTTTTCGGGGATAAATATCCGCTTTGGCGAAGAGGGCGGAACGTTCGCAATTTCAAACGGCGCGATGGTTAGCGCGAGTTATTATAAGGACGGCAAGCCCGCGGGTACGCTCGGAGTGGTGGGACCCATGCGGCTGGATTACCGAAAGGTTATCCCATATATAGAATATCTGAGCCGAAAAGTGACGCTGCTGCTGTCGGAAAACGGTTCGGCGGGCAGACAGCTTGAAGGGAGCAAAGAGGAAGATGACGATGAATGAGCAAAACGAAAAAGACGAGCTTGAAAAGGAGGAAATCGACCCCGATACCGAGGTAGATACCGCCGAGCAGGACGAGCAGGAGCAAACGGAGGAAATTGAGCAAGCAGAGGAAACCGAAGAGTCTCCCGAGGCGAAGGCTCTTGCCGAAACAAAAGATCAGCTTTTGCGGACCATGGCGGAGTACGACAACTTCCGCAAGCGCACCGCGCGCGAAAAAGAGGCTCTGCGGGCGGATATAATAGCTGACGTTACGTCGAAGTTTTTGCCGGTTATGGATAATCTCGAGCGGGCGTTGTCGGCGGAATGTTCCGACGAAAACTACAAAAACGGCGTTCAGATGATTTATGACAGCTTTACCGAAACGCTGAAAAATCTCGGCGTTGAGGAGATAGCGTCCGACGGCGAGAAATTCGACCCTAATCTGCATCAGGCGGTTCACCGCGAGGACAACGCCGACGCCGAAAGCGGCACGGTGATAAAGACTTTCGCTAAGGGTTACACGATAGGCGGCAGGGTGATAAGGTTTGCCGTAGTGTCGGTTGCAAATTAAAAATAAGTAAATTCTTAAGGAGGAATTTTTTATGGGAAAGATAATAGGAATTGACTTGGGAACTACAAACAGCTGCGTATCGGTTATCGAGGGCGGCGAGCCCGTGGTTATCACAAACTCCGAGGGCAGCAGAACCACGCCTTCCGTGGTGGCGTTTACAAAGGACGGAGAGCGTCTGGTGGGGCAGCTTGCGAAAAACCAGGCGGTTCAGAACCCCGAAAAGACGGTTATCTCTATCAAGAGACATATGGGCAGCGATTACAAGGTCGATATCGACGGCAAAAAGTACACTCCGCAGGAAATTTCGGCTATGATTTTGCAAAAGCTGAAAAAGGACGCGGAGGGCTACCTCGGCGAACCCGTCACCGACGCGGTAATTACCGTTCCCGCGTATTTCACCGACTCCCAGCGTCAGGCAACCAAGGACGCGGGGCAGATTGCGGGACTTAATGTTCAGCGTATTATAAACGAGCCGACGGCGGCGGCGCTGGCTTACGGCATTGATAAAGAGGAAGACCAGAATATCGTGGTTTACGACCTCGGCGGCGGTACGTTCGATGTTTCGGTAATCAACATCGGCGACGGCGTTCAGGAAGTTCTCGCGACCGCAGGCAACAACCACCTCGGCGGCGACGATTTCGACCAGAGAATTATCGATTTCCTTAAAGAGGAATTTAAGAAATCCGACGGAATTGATTTGTCGGGCGATAAATTCGCTATGCAAAGACTTAAAGACGAGTCCGAAAAGGCGAAAATCGCGCTGTCGAATTCCACCTCGGTCAACATCTCCATTCCGTATATCACCGCGGACGCAAACGGCGCAAAGCACCTTAACGTTACGCTTTCGAGAGCGAAGTTCAACGAGCTTACCGCGGACCTTGTAGAGTCGACTATGGGACCGTTAAAGCAGGCAATAGCGGACAGCGGTCTTGATAAGAGCGAAATTCATAAGATACTGCTGGTGGGCGGTTCGACGAGAATTCCCGCTGTTCAGGACGCGGTAAAGAACTTCCTCGGAAAAGACCCGTTCAAGGGCATAAACCCCGACGAGTGCGTGGCTATCGGCGCGTCTATCCAGGGCGGCGTTCTCAATAAGGAAGTACAGGGCATCGTTCTGCTGGACGTTACTCCGCTGTCGCTCGGAATTGAGACCGCGGGCGGCGTCTGCACGAGAATGATTGCGAGAAACACCACCATTCCGACCTCCAACACGCAGGTTTTCACCACCTACGCCGACAACCAGCCGTCCGTTGACATAAACGTTTTGCAGGGCGAGCGCGAGATGGCTAAGGACAACAAGTCTATCGGCAACTTCCGCTTAGACGGCATTGCTCCCGCGCCGCGCGGCGTTCCTCAGATTGAGGTTACGTTCGATATCGACGCAAACGGTATAGTAAACGTTACCGCAAAGGACAAGGGCACCGGCAAGGAGCAGAAGATTTCCATTACCGCGTCCACGAATATGAGCAAGGACGACATCGACAAGGCTGTAAAAGAGGCTGAGATGTACGCCGCGGAGGATAAAAAACGCCGCGAGGAGGCGGATTTGCGCAACGAGGCGGATTCTATGGTGTTCCAGATGAAGAAGTCGCTTGCCGACTTCGGGGATAAGGTTTCCGCGGAGGATAAGGCTAAAGTCGAGCCGAAAATAACCGCTCTTGAGGAGGCTTTGAAAGGCTCCGACCTTGAAAAGATAAAGACCGCGAAAGAGGAACTTCAGAACGCATTCTACGAGGTTGCAGGCAAAGTTTATCAGGCGAACGGCGGCGACGCGGCTGCGGCAGGCGCGGCGGGTGCTGCCGACGGCGGCAATGACAACAACGGCGGCAACGACGACGGTGCTGTCGATGTGGAATTCACCGAAAAGAAGTAATTATAATAGTGCGCCGAGCGGTTTTCCGCCGTTCGGCGTATTTTGCGGTATAGAGGTTAGGAGGACGGAATGGTCGAAAAACAGCTGAAAATTGCGACGGACGCGCTGACAAAGTGGCTGTCGGAACAGGGCGTTACCCCGAAGAAACTCGAACTTGTGGGCTCTTTGAAAGACGACGAGGACGACGATAGAATTTACGGCGTGTTTCGGTTCAAAAAGAGCGCGTTCGGGAAGTTTCTGATAGGCATAGCGGGCGGTTTTCCCGACGAGGAAAGCACCGAGTGCGATGTTGTGTTCAGCGGTTTTGACGAGTTCCCCGAGGCGAAAAACGACGCTATCGCTCTTGCGTTTGCAATGATTGATTTTGTGACCGCTAAGGACAAATTCCAAAAGGTTTTCAAGAAAAACCTCGATTACACCCTTGCCAAGACGCTTGACGCGGACAAAATCGCGCGGCAGTTTGTGAAAACCGAAACGCGGTTTTTCCTAGAGGTCGGAAAGGTGGATATTACGTCCGGTCACGTTGTTGTCGCAGACCCGCTTTGCTATGTTGCAATGGGTAAGTTTACGCCGACTCTGGAGCAGGAAATCCCGAACGGCACATACTCGGCGCAAGTGAGCATTTGCCGCCACAAAATTATGGGACTTAGAATTTGCACCGCAAGGCTTAAAATCAAGGACACGAAAGCCGTTCGGTACGAGCTTGCAAAGCCCGTTCCCGAAACCGCGGCAAATAAGTCGGGCGACGGCGAGGTCTGGACGGGTTATCCCGTGGACGCGGGTATGACGTGCTTTATTGACGCGAAAGGCGCGGATAAAATGGGCGAGTGGATTGACAATTGGCACAAGGATAATCCCGGCAAAAATCATTATGACGACTTTTTCGCGGCAATTTTCGCCGAAAGCTATAAAAAGCTCCCCGCGTATCAGCGCGAGGGCGGCGATTTTATCGAGTGGACAAATCCCGTCACCGGCGAACGCATGGTTATGATAGCGTCGGGCTTTGGCGACGGATATTATCAATGTTTTTGGGGCTATGACGAAAGCGGCGAGATATGCGAGCTTGTGTCGCCGCTTGTCGACCCCGATTTGTACGATAAGTAAGGTTAAATAGTGCATAGTAAAAGAGGAATTGACTATGGCAGACAAAAGAGATTATTACGAGGTTTTAGGACTGCAAAAGGGAGCGAGTGACGCTGAAATTAAAAAAGCGTACAGAAAGCTTGCAAAGCAGTATCACCCCGACTTGAACCCCGACAACCCCGAGGCTGAGGAGAAATTCAAGGAGATAAACGAGGCGAATCAGGTGCTTTCCGACCCCGACAAGCGCGCGAAATACGATCAGTTCGGGTTTGCGGGAGTCGACCCGTCCTACGGCGGCGGAGCTAACTTTACGGGCGGTTTCGACGGCGTGGATCTGGGCGATATTTTCGCGGATATTTTCGGCGGGTTTGGCGGTTTCGGGGGAACTCGCTCGGCTGCGGCAAATTCTCCGCGCAGAGGCTCGGATATTCAAGTTGCGCTTGAAATCGGGTTTATGGAGGCTTGCAAGGGCGTTTCACACGATATATCAATAAACGTTATGGACGAATGTCCCGAATGTCACGGCGCAGGCGGCAAAAATCCAAAGACCTGCCCCGATTGTAAAGGGCGCGGCTTTGTGACGGTGCAGCAGCGCGGCGTTTTCGGTATGATGCAGACCCAAAGACCTTGTTCAAGGTGCAGGGGCAAGGGAAAGATTGTTGAAACGCCGTGTGCTAAGTGCGGCGGTTCGGGGCGGATAAACGTCAAAAAGGACGTTTCGGTCAAAGTGCCCGCGGGCGTGGACAACGGCGTTATGCTTAATGTCCGCGGAGGGGGCAATGCCGGCGAAAACGGCGGCGCGCACGGCGACCTTAAGGTACGCATATCCGTTCGGAAAGACAGCATGTTCGACCGCGAGGATTACAATATCTGGATAGACTTCCCGATAACCTATTCTCAGGCGGTGCTGGGCGCGGAGATAGATGTTCCGACGATAGACGGCATCGTAAGCTACAAAGTCCCCGCAGGAACTCAGCCGGGGACGGTTTTCCGCCTTAAGGGCAAGGGAGTTCAGCGGCTGCAGCGCGCCGAGGGCGACAGGGGAGACCAGATGGTGAGGATAAACGTTGAAGTGCCCAAAAAGCTCAATAAAAAGCAGCAGGAGGCTCTTTCGGCGTTCGAGGCGACGCTTGACGATAAGAATTACGAAAAACGCACGTCGTTCTTGGATAAGCTGAAGGATATGTTCTCAAAGTGAAATTCGGGCGGGAAAATCTTGCAGAATTTCGCGGATTTTGGGATATTTCGGACAATTTACGAATTTTTCGCATATGCAATATTTCATTTTTCGGACAATTTTTTGTTCAAAGTGTAGAAAACACGCACGAAAAAATTCTGTAATTTGTTGAAATACACGATAGACAAAACGAAAATTTTGTTCTATAATAGAAGAGTAAGAAACAACGGCGTTTCGGACGCGGCATTGCTGCGTTTGAGCGCCGTTTTTGTTTATTAAGATTTTTAGGAGGAAACGGGACAATGGAAGAGAAATTCAATGTGGTAGAACAGTTCGGTATCGACGTGTTTAACGAGGAGACTATGAAACAGCGTCTCCCCAAAAACGTGTTCAAGACGCTGAAAAAGACTATCGCCGAGGGCAAGGAGCTGGACAGCTCGATAGCGGACGTAGTAGCCTCGGCTATGAAAGACTGGGCGATTGAAAAAGGCGCGACGCACTATACTCACTGGTTTCAGCCGATGACGGGTATTACCGCAGAAAAGCACGACAGCTTTATCTCGCCTATGGGCGACGGCACGGTTATTATGGAGTTTTCGGGCAAGGAGCTTATTAAAGGCGAGCCCGACGCGTCAAGCTTCCCGTCGGGCGGCATCAGAGCGACGTTCGAGGCGAGAGGCTACACCGCGTGGGACCCTACCTCTTACGCTTTTGTAAAGGGCGGTTCGCTGTATATTCCGACCGCGTTTTATTCCTATTCGGGAGAGGCTCTCGATAAGAAAACCCCGCTGCTGCGTTCTATGGACGTCGTGTCCGACGCGGCGCTCAGAGTGCTGAAACTTTTCGGCAACACCACGACAAAGCGCGTTGTGGCGACCGTCGGCGCGGAGCAGGAGTATTTCCTTGTAAATAAGGCTACCTACGAGCAGAGAAAGGATCTTATCTTCACGGGAAGAACGCTTTTCGGCGCGCCCGCTCCCAAGGGTCAGGAGCTTGACGACCACTATTTCGGAACGATTAAAGAGCGCGTTGCAAATTACATGAGGGACCTTGACGAGCATTTGTGGAAGCTCGGAATTTCGTCCAAGACAAAGCACAACGAGGTAGCTCCCTCGCAGCACGAAAACGCGCCGATTTTCGCTCCCGCAAACCTTGCGACAGACCAGAACCAGCTTACTATGGAGCTTATGAAGAAGATAGCTCTGGAGCATGATCTGGTTTGCCTGCTGCACGAAAAGCCTTTCGCGGGCATAAACGGTTCGGGTAAGCACGACAACTGGTCGCTGTCGACTGACGACGGGCAGAATTTGCTTGACCCCGGAAAATCGCCTATGCAGAACGCGCAGTTTCTGACGTTCCTCACGGCGATAATCAAGGCAGTTGACGAATACTCCGACCTTTTGAGATTGTCGGTAGCGTCCCCCGGAAACGACCACCGTCTCGGAGCAAACGAGGCTCCTCCCGCTATTATTTCTATCTTCCTCGGCGAGGAACTTCAGGCTGTCGTTGACGCTCTCGTAGAGGGAAAGGAGTACACCTCCGAGGGCGGGAAAATGTTCAACGTGGGCGTGTCCTCGCTGCCCGATTTCCCGAAAGATTCCACCGACAGAAACAGAACCTCTCCGTTTGCGTTTACGGGCAACAAGTTCGAGTTCAGAATGGTAGGCTCTAACCTCAACATCGCGGGTCCGAACACCATTCTCAACACCATTGTCGCAAATTCTCTCCACGAATTTGCCGACGAGCTTGAAAAGGCTGACGATTTCAACACAGCCCTCCACGACCTGCTTGTAAAGAACATCAAGGAGCATAAGAGAGTTATCTTCAACGGCAACGGCTACGGCAGCGATTGGCCCATAGAGGCTGAAAAACGCGGTCTGCCGAACCTTAAATCCACGGTTGACGCAATTCCTTGCCTTACCGCTCCGAAGAACGTCGCGCTGTTTAAGAAATTCGGCGTGTACAGCGAGATAGAGCTTCACGCAAGACAGGAGATACTGCTTGAAAACTATTCCAAGACGATAAATATAGAGGCTCTTACCGCGGCGGATATGGCGAAGACGGAAATTCTCCCCGCAGTAATGAAATTCGGCAAGGACGTTTGTGATATTGCCGCAAGCAAAAAGGCTGTCGGAATTGACCCGACGGTAGAGACGGCTATGGCTGATAAAGTAAACAAGCTCACGGCGGCGCTCTCCGAAAAGGCGTCCGCGCTGTCCGACGCTGTTGTAAAGGCGCAGGCTGTCGAGGGCGCGGCAGAGCAGGCGCGTTTCTACCACGACGAGGTATTTGAGAAAATGCAGTCCCTGCGCGCGGTTGCCGACGAGCTTGAAACCATCGTAGGCGAGGAATACTGGCCGTATCCTACTTACGATGAGCTGTTGTTCAACGTTTAATAACAGCGTATAACTTTAGTTTGGCTTTACGCGAATTTTTTCGCATAAAGTATCCCGCTCCCTTTCCATTTGAGGCGAGAGCGTTCTAAAAGAGCGCGCTTGCCTCTTTTTTTATTCGCAAAGCACTTGAAAATTCGAGAATTATGTGCTATAATAAATTTGCCTGTTTGAAAAGCCTTTCGGCTGTCTTGTCTTACAGCAAAAGGCGCGTTGTTGCCTTACAGAGATCGGTGCGGGGCGATATGGCGCATATTGTTGGGAAAAAGCAACATTGTTGCCGGCAAATTTATTGAAACACAATGTATATTTTGCTGGCGCAAAATCGGGGCTTACGCCCCAATTATGTTATAATTAGGTTTAGTGATATTTAAGGAGTTGACAAAATGGAAAAGCTGAAGATGTTTTTGAAAAGGCTGTCGCGCGGGAGCCTTAAAAAGTTTTTTATGCACATTTCCCTCATTCACAAGGAAACGGGCAAAAACCGCGTGTGGCTGTTTTTCGATATGGGATTTTGTATTTTATTCTACAAAATGGGCTATTCCGATTATCATTGTTTCGGCTTTGCGAACGTCCGCGGAAAGGCGAGAAGAACGTTCCTTAATATGAACGACAGCATAACAATTTCCAAAAAACTAAATTCCCGCGAGAATTTCGATATTTTTGACGATAAAGCGCAGTTTAACAAGGCGTTTTCCGACCTGCTGGGCAGAGAGTGGCTGGACCTTCGAAACGCCTCAAAAGAGGAGTTCGCAGAGTTCTGCAAGGGGAAAACCGCAATTTTCACAAAGCTTGCCGACGGCGTTGGCGGCACGGGCGTTTCAAAGGAGGAAATTTCCGAAAATACGGATATTTCTGCGCTGTACGATAAACTTGTCGCAAAAAGATATTTTGTCGTGGAGGAGGAAATAACTCAGCACGAGAAAATGAAGTCCCTCGCGCCGTCGTCGGTGAACACTCTTAGAGTGACCACCTTGCGGTTTGAGGGGAAAACGCACGTTATGTATACGCTCCTTCGCATAAGCGACGGGAAAAATTTCGTCGACAATGTTTGCAGCGGCGGCATGTACACGCCCGTGGGCTTCGACGGCGTTGTGCGAAAGCCCGCGTATTGCTCCGAGACGGGCGAGTTTTACGAGCCGCACCCGTTCTCGAAAGTCTCCTTTGTCGGGTTTGAAGTCCCGTTTTATCACGAGGCTGTCGAAATGGTGAAAAACGCCGCGGAGCGTTTCCCGGATATGGGTTATCTCGGCTGGGACGTTGCGTTTACGCCAACCCGCCCGATACTCATCGAGGCGAATAATATGCCGAGCTACGACCTGTCGCAGAATTACGGGCATCTTGACGAAAAAATCGGCTTGAAACCCAAGTTCGAGGAGATCCTCGGCAAGGATTTCTTTAAAAAATAATCACCCGAAAATTCCTTTT
Organism: uncultured Clostridia bacterium; assembly: GCA_947625335.1. Taxonomy (GTDB): domain Bacteria; phylum Bacillota; class Clostridia; order Oscillospirales; family Ruminococcaceae; genus CAG-115. The sequence continues at coordinate 16,056 of CANQNY010000017.1, forward strand.
TTACATAATCCTCCGATTTAATTTCAAGGATTTTGTAACCCGTTTTGTCAATCGCATTTTTCAGCTTTTCGAGCAATTTTTCATCAAGCGGCGAGAGTGAAATTATTTCACACTCGCCCTTTTTGTGTGATGAACGCACTTTCTTAAGTTCCCCCCGATTTTCGCTCTCAAACGCCGCGCGGACGGCGTCGTTCAGGTGGCTTTCGCACATTCCGCACATCATTCCGTCGATTTTCAGTATTGTTTTGTTCATAAAATTCTCCTCCTTGTTAGTCTTGACTAATTAGATTATAGCATTTTTTTAAGCGTCTGTCAAGAAGGTGATTGACAAAAATAAAAAAATATGTTATAATGTATAATAGTTAAGTGTAACTCTCAAAACCCATTTCAATTTAAGGGAGATGTTGCAGTTGGAGCAGTTGAAGACGTTGAACAGCATAAATTATTCGGATAATATAGAAACAGATAATTCGGAGAACCGCGAGATTTTTATTGTCGTGACCCAGACGGGGACGATTTTGTCGCGTATTTTAAAGCGGATTACGGGGGCGGAGTATAATCATGTTTCGGTGTCGCTTGACCCCGAACTTCGGAAAATGTATTCCTTCGGCAGAAAGCACGCCTATAACCCGTGGCGCGGCGGTTTTGTGACCGAATCCCCTGAGTACGGGACGTTCAAGCGGTTTTCGGAAACGCGCGCGGTGGTGCTGTCTGTGCCCGTGACGGACAAGACGTTTTGTGAGCTTGACGAGAAGTTAAATCTGATGTATGTGAATAAAAAGGACTATCATTACGATTCGCTGGGAATGGTTCTGGCGGGGTTCAACATCATCTACAGACGCGAGCGGCATTTTTACTGCTCGGAGTTTGTGAGAACTCTGCTTTGCGAGTACGGAATTGAGGAAACCGACTTTTTCGAGCCTATTGTGCAGCCCGCGCATTTTTTGTCTATTCCGAACGGCGAGGAAATTTACCGCGGAAGACTTCAGGATTTTTCAAAGGAAATGCGAAAAAAACGAGAGAGCGTTCGGTAAGGAGTATACATGTCGAAAAAACTTGTTCTTATAATACTCTCTGTAATAGAAGTTTTGCTGTGCGTGAGTTTGATTGTAAGGCTTGCAAAGCATACTCCGAAAGCCGAACGAATTACAAGCTGCACCGAGCTTCCCGAACGCTGTATGAACAGCTTTGAAAAGGAACTCTATCAAAAATCCGTCGAGGTGCTGAAAAGGGTGTCGCAAAGGGAGCAGGACTGCCTTGGGGGAGTGGCGCTGGAGCTTTCCGCGCTGCCCGAAAATGCGGAGGAGCTGGAAAATTCGACGGAAAAGGTGCGGTTCTTTTTGCGGAAATACGTCCCGGAGTATACCTACTGGGCGGACAGCATTTGGCTTTCGGATATTTACGGGGAAATGTACATAGGATACAGACCGTCGCCCGTGTATATGAGCGACGGTATTTACAGTTACGGGGAATACGGTTATCTGAAAAAGGACGCTGTGGAAACGGCTCAGAAGGCTTTCGACAACGCAAAACGCATTGCCGCGAAGTACGAGAAAAAGAGCGATTATGAAAAGGTGTGCGGCTACGCGGAGGAGATCTGCAAGGCGGTAAAATACGATGAAAATGCCGCCGATACCGAGGATTTTTCAAGCACGGACATTCGCCCGTGGCGCATTGTAAGCGTGTTTGACGACGACCCCGAAACAAATGTTGTCTGCGAGGCATACGGGCAGGCGTTCGAGTATTTGTGCGGGCTGGGCGGCATCGAGTGCTATTACGTTTCGGGGGAAATGGGCGGCGGTTCGCACGGCTGGAACACGGTGGTGCTGGACGGAGTGAGCTATTTTACCGATATAACGGCTTGCGATACCGCAAATTACACCGACGCGGAAATCAGCCTTAAACACCCGTTTATTCTCGAAAAGGTCGCTGATGTGACTACCGACGGGTTCAAGTCGGGGCATATGAAGATGTCCTCGTACTATTACGACGAGTATACCTACGGCGAGTCGGCAAAGCGTTTTCTGCCCGAGGAGGCTTTGTTGGTGTCAACCAAAAGCTACCGCACAGCAACGCCGATTATCGTGCTGATAATTCTGGACGCGGCGACGATCGCGCTGGTTGTGTGGAGATTTGCTAAGAAGTAGATTTTGCAACTTTTGCCTTGTGAAAATTGCAATTTTTTTAAAAAATATATGTATTTTGTGCAAAATTGCCTAAAATCTGCAATTTTAATTTAAAATTCTGTCAAAATAACGGTTGACAGAACATAATCTCTATGTTATAATAAGAATATAGCAAGGGTGCTTGAGGCTTGACTTCGGGCACCCTTTATTTTTTGGAAAAGAGATGAATTTTATGAACACGCCTGTTGCAAATTCAAAGGAGATAAACGAGCTTTTGGCGCGCTATGGCGTAAAATTCGGAATTTACAAAAACGGCAGTTTCCACGAACAGCTTTTCCCGTTCGACGCAATTCCGCGCATTATCCCCGCGGCGGATTTCGCAGAGCTTGAAAAGGGGCTTATTCAGCGCGTCGACGCGCTTAATATGTTCCTGCGGGACGTCTACTCCGACAAGAAAATAATCTCGGACGGCGTTGTCCCCGAGGACTTTGTGTACAGCTCGACGGGTTTTTTGCAGCAATGCGACGGGGTTTTGCCGCCGAAGGGCATTTACAGCCACATTTCGGGCATCGACTTGGTTCAGGCGAAGGACGGTGTTTGGTATATTCTGGAAGATAACCTCCGCATACCGTCGGGCGCGTCCTATCCGCTGATAGCGCGAGAGCTTTGCCGAATGACAAGCCCCGATGTGTTCCGCGAGGCTCAGGTGCGCGACAACCGAAACTACATTGCTCTGCTGCGGGAAACCATGGATTATGTAAACTGCGGCGGGATAAACGTTATCCTGACGCCGGGACGGTACAACGCCGCCTATTTCGAGCATTCCTATTTCGCGGAGAAAACGGGCGCTGCGCTGGTGCAAAATTCCGATTTGTTTGTGGAGGACAATATTCTCTATCTAAAGGATTACCAGAACGGAAAAACACGCGTCGGAGCGGTCTACCGCAGGATTTCGGACGAATATCTCGACCCGCTGACGTTCCTGCCCGAATCGCTTATCGGAATTCCGCATATTATGGACGCTTACCGTGCGGGAAATGTCGCGCTGATAAACGCTCCCGGAAACGGCGCTGCCGATGACAAGGGAATTTACTATTTCGTGCCGAAGATGATTGAATACTATCTCGGCGAAAAGGCAATTCTCCAAAACGCGCCGACCTACCTGCCGTTTTACGAAAACGACAGAAAATACGTCCTCGACAACCTTGAAAAGCTTGTAATAAAGGACGTTTCGGAGGCGGGCGGTTACGGCGTCGTGTTCGGGTCGGATATGACGAAAGAGCAGCTTGCCGACTGGCGAAAGCTGATTTCGGAGCAGTCCCGCCGATTTATCGCGCAGGAGGTTATAGACTTCATTGACCTGCCGATAACCGATGAGCAGGGAAATACCACGCTGCACAAGGCGGATTTGAGAGCCTTTGTGCTGTCCGGGGAAACCACACGGGTATGGTGCAGCGGACTTACAAGATTTTCACGGAACGTTGACTCATTTGTAGTCAATTCATCACAAGGAGGAGGCTTTAAAGACACATGGGTACTATCACAAGAATAAACATCAACAATCTTTTTTGGCTGGGGAGATACACGGAGCGCGTTTTTATAACGCTTAATTCGTTTTTCAGGTTCTCGGACAAAATTATCGAGCAGGGCGGGGAGTTTTACGAAAAATATCTCGAAAACATAAGCGTGCCGAATATTTACAAAAATTCCGACGACTTTTTCGACCGTTATGTGTTCGATGAAAACGACCCGAATTCTATCTATTCAAATCTTTTGCGCGCGCTCGGAAACGGAATTGTCCTGCGCGAGGAAATTAAAACTCCGTCGCTGTCGTATCTGCAAATGGCGGCGGACAAATTCAAGGCTTGCCGCGGCACGGACAAGATACGCTATGACCTTTTGCCCGTGCGCGACGCGATTTACGCGTTCTGGGGGAGCGTCGACAGCAATATGACCGATTTTGACGCGCTGAAAATAATTCACCTCGGAAAAGCCGTCGAGCATGTGGATATGGAACTTCGGCTTTCTTTGCCGGAGGAAGAAACCCTTGCGGGACTTCAAAATCTCGTAAAGCACGTCGAGCGTTATGTCGGGCAGAGCGGGTGCATTATAAACAAAGTGGCTCTTTCGGCGCTGAAATCGGCGCTTGCCGCTCCCGAAAAGCTGGAACAAAACAGAAATGCTCTTATTGCGGACGTTGAAGAGCTTATAGAGGTGAATTTCCTTGAAACGGTTGCGGTTTGAGTATTCCGCAGAGCTTACGTTTTCGCAAAACGTGTCGGAGCATTGCTTTACGCTGCGCTGTCTGCCCGTGTCCGACGGCAGACAGCTTATCCGCGAGCCTGTGTATGAAATTTTTCCGCAAAACGGCAGGATTTGGACCAGTCGCGACAGTTTCGGGAACACGCTGCTTTGCGGGAGAATTTCAGAACCCCACGACGTTTTTTCGTTTAGAGTTTCAGGGAAAGCGGAAATTATAAACACGCGCGATATTTCGGGGTTTCCCGCGGCGGTTTACGGGTACAGCTCGCCTCTTACGAAACCGGGGGAGGTTATCCGCAAATTTTACAGCGAAAACACGCCTGCTTCAAATTCTCAGATAGACCGCGCAATGGAGCTTTGCAATGCGCTTTATGCGGCAATGAAGTACGAAAAGGGCAAAACCGACGTTCACACCACCGCCGAGGAGGCGCTGGAACAAGGCGCGGGCGTTTGTCAGGATTACGCGCATATATTTTTGGCTCTTTGCAGGCTGGACGGAATACGCTGCCGATACGTTTCGGGTTTAGCTTTTGAGAGCGGGGAAACTCACGCTTGGACGGAAGTCGGCAGCGGCTCTTGCTGGTACGGCGTCGACCCCGCAAACAACCGATTTATCGGCGAAAATTATATAAAAATCTGCCACGGCAGAGATTATTCGGATTGCCCGATAGAACGCGGGATTTATCTCGGAAATTCTTCGGGCGTTCAGACGGTGACGTCGTCTGTCGCCGAATTTTAAAGGGAGTGGAATTATGATAGAGGCGGTCGCACGAGCGGGACTTGCGGTGAACGAAAATATAGTTATCAAGAAAAATCGTATTGTCGGCTCGGATAACAAAAACCCTTCGGGAAAACGGGTCTGCATCGTCACGGGAACGCACGGCGACGAGCTTGAGGGGCAGTACGTCTGCGCGAAATTGTCAAGCGTTTTGCAAAATAATTTAACAAAGCTCAACGGCACGGTGGATATTTACCCCGCGCTGAACCCGCTGGGAGTGGATTCGATTACGCGCGGAATTCCGCTGTTTGATTTGGATATGAACCGCATTTTCCCCGGCACAGCCGACGGCACAATGGCGGAGTGCCTTGCAGCCGACATAATCGCCGATATAAGCGGCGCGGATATTTGCATTGACATTCATTCGAGCAATATTTATTTAAGGGAAATTCCGCAGGTGCGAATTAACGAAATTACCGCCGACGAGCTTGTCCCATACGCGAAAATGCTCGGCTGCGATTTTATCTGGGTTCACGCGTCGGCAACGGTTCTCGAATCCACGCTTGCGTACAGCTTGAACAGCGTCGGCACAAAAACGCTTGTCGTGGAAATGGGTGTCGGAATGCGGATAACGCGCGAATACGGCGACAGGCTGACGAACGGCATTTTAAACCTGCTGAAAAATCTCGGAATGTGGAAAGGCGACTGCAAGCCCGTGAAAGAGCCGATTGTGTCCGCTGACAGGGCTGTGGAATTTGTAAATTCGGGCGCGGCGGGGATATTTATTCCGAGCGCGGAGCATTGGTCGCATATCAAATGCGGGGACGCCGTGGGCAGCGTTATAGACCCCGTCACGGGCAACGTCGAGGAGTATGTAACTTCGCCCTGCGACGGAATAATTTTCACGCTGCGGGAGTTCCCGATAGTGTACGGCGGGTCGCTTATCGCGAGAATTTTAGGGGGTGACGAAAATGCGTAAAAAGACGTTGTATTCCCTCCGTTCCCCCTACCGCGAGAGTATGGACATCATCGGTTTTCAGTTCGGTCACGGCGAGAGGGCAATGTGCGTTGTCGGCGCGATGCGCGGCAACGAGGTTCAGCAGATGTACGTCTGCTCGCAGCTTGTAAACCGTTTAAAAAGCCTTGAAAGCGAGGGACTTATCGCCGAAAATAATGAAATTATGATAATCCCGTCCGCTAATTATTATTCCATGAACATCGGAAAACGTTTCTGGACGATGGACAACACGGACATAAACCGAATGTTCCCCGGATACGACCTAGGGGAGACCACCCAGCGCATTGCCGCGGGGATTTTCGACAACGTGAAAGGCTATAAATTCGGCGTTCAGCTTGCGAGTTTTTACCAACAGGGCGATTTTTTGCCGCATGTCAAACTTATGGAAACAGGCTTTACCGACCACGAGCTGATGAAATGTTTCGGGCTGCCGTTTGCGTTTATCAGAAAGCCGCGCCCGTATGACACGACAACTTTAAATTACAACTGGCAGATCTGGGAAACGCAGGCTTTTTCGCTTTACACAAACGCCACCGACAACATCGACGAGCCGTCCGCAAAGCTTGCTGTGGACGCAATTCTGCGGTTTATGGCGGCAAACGGCGTTATAAAAACGAAAATCCCCGGAGGATATATTACTGAAATGCTGGACGAAAAATCTCTCGTGCAGATACATTCGCCTGCCGCGGGAATTTATAAAAGCTTTGTCCGCACGGGCGACGAATTCAGAAAAGGAGACGTTTTGTGCGAGATAACCGACCCCCTTGACGGGAGCGTTATCCGAAGAATTTTTGCGCCCTCGGACGGGATTGTGTTTTTCCGCTACAACCGCCCGCTGGAGTTTGAAAAAACGGTGCTGTATAAAATTATCCCTATTTAATTATAATATATAAATTGCCTATAACTGCCGAATTCTGTTCGCTTTTTTTAATATCTCTTGACTTTTATTCGGAAGAATGATATAATGTAGTTGTAATTTCAGCATAATTTTTAAGAAAGGTCACTACCATGAAAAAATTCATCTCACTTATTTTATCGGCAGTTACAGCAGCAGCTTTGTGCGGGTGCGAAAACGTACAAAACGGCGAAAATTATTTCGGAGGAAATGGCGAATTTTCCGATAACGGCGGCGTTTTGTGCGACGATAAGTACATTTATTTCGGCGGCGAAACGCTTAAAAAGCTTAACAAGGAAACGGGGACGTTTTCTATCGCCTGTGAAATTCCGGGCTGCGATCACAACGAAAATAATCCCAATTGCAAGGCGCACGGAAAGTATTATTTGTTTAATGGACAACTTTTGAAAAAGGTTGATGAGACTATTTCAAATCCCGGCGGTAAGAGTGAAATTATAAGTTATTTGTACCTCTGCGACACGGGAAAACAGGTATATAAAAACGCTTTTCCCGACAGCTTTACCGATGAGGATAAAAAGACGAGCAACTGCTCAATCGGCGTTATAAAGCCGATTTCGGAGGATAATCTCGCGCTTGTCTGCTCAGGGTTCATGTACATTCTTGACAAGAATTTTAATGTAAAATTCACGATTTTGGATATGGGTTCGTACAGCGGAGGAATTTATTTTTATAACAACGAAATTTATTATATCGATAAGCTTTATCGGCTTTTGAAACTCGATGAAACAGGCGAAACTTCGGCGGTAGATCTGGGTTCGATGAAGATTACCGAGGGTGAAATTTACGGCGATAAATTGTGGTTTTCAAACGAAGATCAGACGCTTTGTTCTTACAATTTCAAATCGGGCGAAATTACAGAACACGCGAAAAATGCGGTGAAATTCACGTTTGCAGGACATTATCTCGAATATTTGAAACCGAGTTATTCCGAAAATGAAAATTCCGAGGTGCATTTGTTGAATCTCGATACGGGCGAAAATAAAATTTGGGAACTTGCCGGAGATAACACCGTAAATCTTTATTGCGTCGGCGAAAAATATTATATTTACGACGGAATTAAAGACAATAAGCTTTTGGAATTAAGCGCGAATTTGTCGAAAATTCAGAATGTTTACGAGCTGTCGGATTAGGTGAAAAAATGCGGTTTGAAATAAAAAAACTCCTGACAAATAAAATAATTATCGCACTTTTCGCGCTTATTATAACGGCAATTTTCGTGTATTTTGCAATCACTATCGGCACTTTTTCAAAGGGTTACAACCCCGTTTTGCAAACCGATTTAGGCGAAAAATACAACGAACAGTGCGAGGCGCAGATCCGCACAGCCGAGCGAATTAAATCCGAAACCAACGACGTTTACACCCGCCGTTTGTCGGATAAAATAATCGCGGTTTGTGAAAATCGGCACGAAATTCCGAACGGCGATAATTCGGCGATTTCGTGGTTTCGCGTGGTGCTTGACGACAGCTATATTTCGCTGCTGCCGCTGTTTTTCTGCGTTCTGATGAGCGCGGAATTGTTTTGCAGCGACCGCGGTGGTGTGTACAAATTAAATTTCACATCAAAAAACGGCAGGCTTGTTTTGTACAAAAATAAAGCCCTCGCGCTGGTGATATTTTCAGCGTGCACAGCCGTTGTTTTCACGCTTTCGGAGCTTGCCGCCGTGCTTTTAAAATACAAAATTGAAAACATAAACTCTCCAATTCAAACGGAAATTATGTATTTCAACTGCGCGTACAATATCGGATTTTTGGAATTTATTTTTGCAATAATCGGAATTAGAATTTTGCTGTGCATTTTTGTGTGCTTTTTGACAGCGTTTTTTGCAAATTTATTCGGGAATTTAATTGCCTCGGCAACATTAAGCGCGGGAGTTTGCGCCCTGCTTTTGGTGCTGTATGAACGCACTTTGGCAAATCACGGCTCGCCTGAAATCGCGCCTACAAAATATTTTGCGCATCACGCTCTGCTGAAATTCTCGCCGATCTGTCTTCTTTGCCCGAACGGATTTTTTGTGTCAAGAAATTATGTAAATGTGCTCGGATTTCCGATAACAGAGCTGTTTTTCAACATCGCGGCAACCGTTATTATGACAATAATTTTGGCAATATTCAGCGGGTTTTTATTTGCACAAAAAAGGAGGGCGATTGTTTGAACGAATTAGAATTAAAAAATGTTACAAAAAAATACGGGCAAAAAACGGCTTTGGACGACGTTTCGATAACCTTTAAAACGGGGATTAACGCGCTTTTAGGACCGAACGGCTCTGGTAAATCCACGATGATGAATATTATTGCTGACCTCATTTCCGCGAATTCGGGAAGCGTTTTTTGGAACGGTACGGAGATCTCAAAACTCGGTGCTGCTTTTCGTGAAATATTAGGCTTTATGCCGCAGAACGCCGCGCTTTACAAGCGTTTTTCGGCGGCGGATAATCTGCGTTATTTCGGGAAATTAAAGGGCATGAGTGAAAAAGAAATTGAGGAAATTATTCCAAAATTGCTTGAAAAAGTAAATCTTTCGGACTGCGAAAAAAAGAAATTCGGCGGGTTTTCGGGCGGTATGAAACAGCGGCTCGGAATTGCCGTGACAATTATGAATTTGCCGAAACTCGTGATTTTCGACGAGCCTACCGCGGGTCTTGACCCGAAAGAGCGCGTTCGTTTTCGCGAAATTCTTTTTGATTTGTCCCGCGACGCAGTCGTGATAATGTCGACGCACATTGTGTCCGACGTTGAGATGCTGGCGGATAATATTGTTATGCTGAAGTCGGGAAAGGTCTGCGAATGCGGCACGCCGGAGGAATTACAGCAAAAATACAATTTTTCCAACAGCGAAAATCGCACCGCGCTTGAAAATATTTATATGCAATTTTTCGGAGAAAACGTATGATTTTATGGGAAATCCGCAAATCGGTAAACGTCATTTTTATGCTTTCGGCGGCTGTTTTGTGCGGAATTTGGTTTTTTGTGTGCAGGAATTTTTTTGTCGTAAATTACGAGGATATAAACGCGGAAATTTACCGTTCGTATATCGATGAATTATCCGCATTACCGCGCGAAGAACAGCGTAAATATATCGAAAACGAGGGCTCTCAAATAAGGTTAATTTTGTCTTCGCGTGATGTTAATCAAGAAAAATATCTGCACGGCGAAATTTCAGATGACGAATATTTAAAATATCTTGACTCATACGACAGTTGTAGTGCGAAATCGGCAACCTTTAATTTTATTGAAACAAAATTCGCGCGGATAAGCGAAAACCCGAAGCTGCGCCTGTTTTACGATCTGGAGCTTGAAGGGTATTTTTCGACAATGACCGCGGATTTTCCGCTGATTATTTTGTTGGCGATATCGGGCTGCGGCGTGTTTATTTCCGACATTCCGACAGAGCCGTTTGTAAAAACCTGCAAAAACGGCAGAAATAAAACGTTTTTCGCAAAACTTTCCGCGACGCTGATTGTCGGCGCAGCGCTGATTTTCGCGTTTAATTTCGCGGAGCTTGCTGCGCTTTTTTCAAAAAATCTCGGAGATTTGTCCGCGCCCGCCGCGTCAATGGATAAATTCGCCGCGCTGGACGCCGATATAAGCTGTCGGGATTTTATTTTTCACACATTTTTATTTCGGATAATCGGCGAATTCACCGTTTGCATAATTTTTTTCGCGCTGTCGAGGCTTTGCAGAAATTACGCTGCATTTTTCAGCGCATCGGCGGCGACGGTTGTAATTCCCGCATTTTTTGTGAAATTTCTGCCCGCCGCGGTTCGCGGAGTTGCGACAAGGCTGTAAGCGTTCAGCTTGTGAGAAATTATGCAATGGCGTTTCGAGGCGGATACAATGCGAACATATCATCTCCAAGAAAGGCTTTTTGTCAAAACACCCGACTACGGGGCAGGATATTGCATCTCCGTTTGTCGTGATGTCGCAGAATTAGAGGTCACAGGGCGCGTGAGTTCTCTTTGATATTGACTTGTCAGCAAAAAACGCTTTCGGGAAGCTCCGAAAGCGTTTGAGTTTATATTTATCTGTCCGTTATATTAAGTTCTTTTTTTAATGCCGTTTGCAAGACTTGCGAAAAATTTATATTCGCCTTTTCCGCCTCGTAGCATAACCAGCTCGGCAAAGTGCAATTTTTCTT
>CANQNY010000018.1 GCA_947625335.1 uncultured Clostridia bacterium
CATATGCTGGTGGATAATTGCGCTATGCAGCTTGTAAAAGACCCCGCGCAGTTTGACGTTATGGTGACGGAAAATATGTTCGGCGATATTCTCTCCGACGAGGCGTCTATGATAACGGGTTCTATCGGAATGTTGGCGTCCGCGTCTATGAATGAGACCAGCTTTGGACTTTACGAGCCGAGCGGCGGTTCCGCGCCCGATATCGCGGGTCAGAACAAGGCAAATCCGATTGCGACTATTTTGTCGGCGGCAATGCTGCTGCGTTATTCGTTCAAGATGGATAAAGAGGCTGACGCTGTTGAAAACGCCGTAAACCGCACTCTGGAGGCGGGTTTCCGCACAGGCGATATTATGAGCGAGGGTATGACGCTTGTTTCCTGCTCGGAAATGGGCGATAAAATAGCCGAGTTTATCTGAAAGTCGGTAAAATACACAAAAATTCACGCTTTTATTCATTTTTAATGTGTGAAATCACGGCTTGAAAAAAGACGGCTTTTGTTGTATAATAGTGGTATAATAGTGGTCGGGTAATTTACCCGCGGAAAGGATTTTTTATGTACAACGATCTGGTGGATACTATAGGTTTTCTGGGAAATTATGACAAAGAGGTCGCAGACGCTATGGGTCTGGAGCTTGCGCGTCAGAAACGCAATCTCGAGCTTATCGCAAGCGAAAATATCGTATCTCCCGCGGTTATGGCGGCAATGGGCAGCGTTCTCACAAACAAGTACGCGGAGGGTTATCCCGGAAAGCGTTATTACGGCGGCTGCGAAGATGTCGATATTGTTGAAAATATCGCTATCGAGCGTGCAAAAAAGCTGTTCGGCGCAAAATTCGCGAATGTTCAGGCGCATTCGGGCGCGCAGGCAAACACGGCGGTTTATGTGGCTCTGCTGCAGCCCGGAGACACCGTTATGGGAATGAGCCTTGCACACGGCGGACATCTCACGCATGGTTCTCCCGTCAATATTTCCGGCAAGTACTTCAATTTCGTGCCCTACGGCACAAACGACGAGGGCTTTATCGATTACGAGGAGCTTTACAAGCAGGCTAATAAGGCTAAGCCGAAACTCATAGTAGCGGGCGCGTCGGCGTATCCGAGAGCTATTGATTTTGCTAAACTCTCCGAGATAGCAAGAGCTGTCGGCGCGTATCTTATGGTGGATATGGCGCATATCGCGGGTCTGGTTGCCGCGGGAGTGCATCAAAGCCCCGTGCCTTACGCGGATATTGTAACCACTACCACCCACAAAACGCTCCGCGGTCCGCGCGGCGGTCTTATTCTCACGAATAACGAGTATCTTGCCAAGAAAATCAATTCCGCTATTTTCCCCGGAACTCAGGGCGGTCCGCTTATGCATGTTATCGCGGGCAAAGCGGTCTGCTTTGGAGAGGCGTTGAAACCGGAGTTTAAGGCTTACGGCGAGCAGATAGTAAAAAATGCTAAGGTGTTAAGTGAAACCTTGCTTGAAAAAGGCTTTGATCTTGTTTCGGGCGGCACGGACAATCACCTTATGCTGGTTGACTTGCGTCCGTTCAATATTACGGGTAAGGAGCTTGAAACCAAGCTTGATAAGGTCTACATCACCGTCAATAAAAACGCTATCCCCAACGACCCGCAGAAACCCGCGTTCACGTCGGGCGTTCGTATCGGAACTCCCGCTGTCACAACAAGGGGTCTTAAAGAGGACGATATGAAGATAATCGGCGAGTGCATTTACCTCACCGCTAAGGATTTCGAGGGCAGCGCGGACAAGGTTCGCGGGATGGTGACGGAACTTACCAAGAAATATCCGCTTTACGAATGATGAAATATGATTTAAATTATGTTCGGGAGCTTTTCGCTTTGGAAGAACGCTTAAAATATGTGTTTTTCTGGAGCGCAAAGCCCGAATATGATACACGCGTTTCTAAGGCTTGTTTCAGTCAGTGGTGGGACTGCAAATTTACTGTTGACGGCGTGGAATACCATACCGCAGAGCAGTATATGATGGCGCAGAAAGCGCTGCTTTTCGGAGATGAGAAAACGCATTCGGAAATAATGACTGCGGGACACCCGCACGAGTTTCAAAAGCTCGGAAGAAAGGTTTCGGGTTTTGTTCAGGAGATTTGGGACGAGAAATGCTGTCAAATCGTTATCGAGGGAAATATTGCCAAATTCTCGCAAAACGAGGAGCTTGGGGCGTTTCTGTTCGGTACGGGGAACAGAATTCTTGTTGAGGCGTCACCGTTGGACAGGATCTGGGGTATCGGTATGGCTGAAAACGACAGCGGCGTTGAAAACCCGTTTCTCTGGAAAGGGACGAATTTTCTCGGTTTCGCGCTTATGGAGGTGCGGGACAAGCTGAAATCTTGAACGCATAATACCGTTCTCCCCAATATTTCTTGATTTTAGAAAGGTGAAATAGGAATGGAAAATACTGTAAAGAACACCGAAATTTTGTACAGGGAATATAACGAAGTCGCTCCCATAGGACTTCTCGCGATGAGAGGAACGGAGGATCTCGCAAAGCGCATAAACGGCTATCTCACGCGCTGGGCGGACCGCAACGGCAGACCTGTACACGATTATATGATTGAAAGCGAATGTCCGAGATTTTCGTCGGGCGACGCAAAGGGACTTATCAAGAATACCGTCCGCGGAAAGGATTTGTTTATTCTCATTGATGTGGGAAATTACAGCTGCACGTATAAGCTGTTTGACAGGGAGAACTATATGTCTCCCGACGATCATTACGCCGACTTAAAGCGCATTATACAGGCGGCGTCGGGCAAGCCCCACAGGATAAACGTCATTATGCCGCTGCTTTACGGCGGTCGCCAGCACAGACGTTCCTACCGCGAGAGCCTTGACTGCGCTTTTATGCTGCAGGAACTGCGCGATATGGGCGTTTCAAATGTGATAACCGTCGACGCTCACGACCCACGCGTCTGCAACGCTATCCCGCTTATGGGATTTGATAATGTAATTCCGTCTTATCAGGTGCTGAAATCGATGTTTGCAGCGTTCCCCGATCTTGTTATCGACAAGGACCATTTTATGGTAATTTCTCCCGACGAGGGCGCATTAAACAGAAATATGTTCTACGCGTCGGTTCTCGGAGTTGAAATGGGAATGTTTTACAAACGCCGCGATTATTCGACAATCGTAAACGGCAGAAATCCCATTGTCGCTCACGAGTACCTCGGAACGGACGTTGCAGGGAAGACCGTTTTTGTGGCTGACGATATTATTTCTTCGGGCGAATCTATGCTTGATATTGCACAGGAACTTAAAAAACGCAATGCAAAACGCTTTTTCGCATATGCAACCTACGGAATTTTCACAAACGGCTTGGAGGCGTTTGATAAAGCGTACGACGAGGGTAAGATAGACGCTGTATTTTCGACAAACCTCACCTACCGCACGCCCGAACTGTTAAAACGCCCGTGGTATAAGGAAGTTGATGTGTCGAAGTACATAGCGTACTTTATCGCTTGTTTAAATCACGATACGTCCGTTTCAAACGTAATTGACCCGCACGAGAAGATAAAAGCTCTCCTGCGCGAGCATAAGGGGCTTTGATATGCCGCTTGCGGACAGAATTCGCCCCGAGTCGCTTTCAGATGTGGTGGGTCAGCCGCATCTGCTGGGGGAGGGGAAACCTCTTCGGCGGGTGATAGAGTCGGGGAAGATCCCGAATATGATTTTTTACGGTCCGTCGGGCGTAGGGAAGACCACCGTCGCGAGAATTATCGCAGATTCCGCGAACATGCGCCTGCATAAGCTCAACGGCACTTCCGCTTCGACTGCGGACATCAAGGACATTGTCTCCGAGATAGACACTTTTCTCGGGTGCAGCGGGATATTGCTTTATCTTGATGAAATTCAGTATCTCAATAAAAAGCAGCAGCAGTCCCTGCTTGAGTATATAGAAAACGGCAGTATAACGCTTATTGCGTCTACTACCGAAAATCCGTATTTTTATGTATACAATGCTATTTTGTCCCGAAGTACGGTTTTTGAATTCAAGCCCGTAAGCTCCGAGGATATGAAACGCGCGGTAAGGCGCGGTTTTGCCGAAATTTCTAAGGAAAGCGGCATTGAATACGATGTGTCCGACGAGGCGGTGGATTATATCTGTCACGGAGTTGGCGGGGACGTTCGCAAATGCCTTAATACTGTGGAGCTTTGCGCGCTTTCGGCGAATGACGGCAAGGTTGATGTCGAGCTTGCGGCGGAACTTACCCAGCGCAGCAATATGCGTTACGACCGCGACGGGGATCAGCATTACGATCTGTTGTCCGCGCTGCAAAAGTCGATAAGAGGCTCGGACGAAAACGCCGCGCTGCATTACGCGGCGCGGCTTATGGACGCGGGGGATATAATCTCGCTTTCAAGGAGATTGCTGGTTATCGCCGCCGAGGACGTAGGCTTGGCGTACCCCATGGCGATACCGATTGTGAAAGCCTGCGTTGACAGCGCAATGCAGCTTGGACTTCCCGAGGCGAGAATACCGCTTGCGGACGCCATAATACTGCTTGCAACGTCGCCGAAGTCCAACAGCGCCTACAACGCGATAAACGAGGCTTTAGCGGACGTTAAAAACGGCGTTACGGGGGATTTTCCGCGGCATTTGCAGAATGTCCACTACGACGGCGAGGACGCTGTCGTGCGCGGTCAGCATTATCTTTACCCGCACGATTTCCCAAATCATTATGTAAAGCAGCAATATCTCCCCGACGCTCTCAAAGACAAGGTGTACTATCATTTCGGCGACAACAAGCTTGAAAACGCCGCGAGGGAGTACCGCGCCAAGATAACAGGCGAAAAAGATGAAAAAGGGGAGAGCTAAAACACCGTTTCGATGATTTTTTTGCTAGCGTCCGACGAGTAGACCCAGCGGTCGATGTGGTCGGAGTCTATAAAGTAGTTAAGCTCGTTGTTGTGATATGCTGTATCGAAAGCGTTCACAATGATGAGCTTTATTTTCATTTTTTCGGGGATAATCGCCTTTATGTAGACGGACGCATAGCTGTTTACGGTAATTCCCTCGCGCGGCTCTGCAAGCCCCGCAAGGTTCGGGGAAAGCTCCACGAATATCCCGTAATCCTCAATCGACCGCACAATTCCCGTTACCGTCTCGCACGCGCTGAACATATCGGCGTTTTGCTGCCACGTTCCGAGAAGTTCTTTGTGAGTGAGAAATACTCTTCCGTTTTCGAGAGATTTTATCACCGCCTTAATGTCCTGCCCGACGTGAAATCTGTCCGACGGGTGGGAAATTCTTGAAACGGAAATAAGGTCTATCGGTATAAGCGACGGTATCCCACAGGCAATATCCACAAAACACCCGAATTGTTCCAAATGCGTTACCCGCGCGGGGATAATGTCCCCCGGCGTAAGTTTTGAAATATACTCAGAGAAAGCGCGTTCCTGCGCGTCGCGGCGGGACAGCACGGCGTAAATACCGTTTTCGTCGCGGGCAAAATCCTTGACTGTAAAACAAACGGGCTTATTTACCCGTGAAATCAGCGCAATGTCCTTGGTTGTGCCCTCGGCGATACCCACCGCGCCCTCTTCGCGCGGGATAAACCCCCTCACCGCAGGCAGATCGACTATAAGATTATGACGGCTGTCGCAAACTATACAAGGTGCCTCAAGGATCTTGCCGGAAAGTTTGCATTCCGAGAGAGCCTGAAAGGATTTTATGCAGGCGTCGTTCTCCGCTGTTCCGAACAAAAAGCCCTCCGGCAGATATTCTGTCATTTTTTTGTACCTCCAACATATCGCGTTTATCGCTTTTTGATAAATTCTATGCTGAGGTAAGGTCATATATTCCGTGCCGCCTTACATCATCGGCGCGAAAAGCCGCAAAAATACTCGGAGAATTCTGGTGAAAATATTTACGTTGTTGCAGTCGTCAATGGTAACTTCACGGCACTCGTTTAAAGTATTCAAAAAGTCGCGTTTTATGTCGGCAATACATTCCGAATTATTCATCCAAGCCGCACATTCAAAGTGAAGATACAGACTTCTGAAATCGAGATTTATCGTCCCCACAACGGCGGTCTCGTCGTCGGAAACAAAGTTCTTTGCGTGGATAAATCCGGGCGTATACTCGTAAACCCTCACGCCCTGTTTTACCAATTTCTTGTAATTTGCTCTTGTCACCGCGTGAACATACCATTTATCGGGAACATGCGGCGTGATAATTCTGACGTCTATCCCGCTCCTTGCCGCAAGAGTGAGCGCGGTAGCCATTTCGTTGTCTAAAATAAGGTACGGCGTGGTGATATAGACGTATTTTTTCGCGTTGCTTATAATATTCATATAGACGTTTTCGCCGACAGGCTCGTCGTCAAGCGGGCTGTCCGTAAACGGGACAACTAATCCGCAGTTTTTGTTATCCTCCGAAACCGGGGGGAGAAACTCCTCGAAATTTTCGGGACGCGAACCGCTTAAATAGTCCCACATCGTGAAAAACATCATTGTAAAGCTCCGCACAGCGTCGCCTTTAAGCATAACGGCGGAGTCTTTCCAATGCCCGTGCTTTTCGTATTCGTTTATATACTCGTCCGCAAGGTTTATTCCTCCCGTGAAGGCGGTTTTGCCGTCGATAATAAAGATTTTGCGGTGGTCGCGGTTATTCATTTTCGACGACCAGAAAGGCTTGAATTTGTTGAACACACGGCACTTTATCCCCAGCGATTCAAGAATTTTGTCATACTTATACGGCAGCGTAAGCAGACAGCCAATATCGTCGTACACCATTCTCACGTCCACGCCCTGCGCGGCTTTTTTCGAGAGAATTTCGAGGATAGTGTTCCACATTTTTCCTTCCTGGACGATAAAATACTCAAGGAAGATGAATTTCTCCGCTTTTTCAAGCTCTTTCACCAACGCCTCGAATTTTGCCTCCCCGCAGGGGAAATATTTGATAGACGTGTTGTCGTAAACGGGATACCCGCCGAAATCGTAAAGATATTTTACCTGCTTTGCAATATCGGGGTCTTGCTCGTCCAACCGGCTTACGATTTGATTATTCTGAATTAGCAGCTCCCTCTCGTCGCGGACGTTCTCCTCCATACGCCGGCGCAGCTTTCTTACAGAGCCGTTCCTCCCGAAAAACAGGTAAAGCATCACCCCGAAAACCGGAAACGCCATAATGGGTAACATCCATGCTATTTTATAGCTTGGGTTTATATCGGAGCTTATTATATACAGCGTCAAAATCGCGCCTATTATCTCAAACGCGAGGTAAGAGTAGGTGTAATAAGTACCCAGAGTCCAGAAAATAAAAATAAGATACGCCAGCTGAAACAAAATGCCGATAATACACATCGAAGTTCTTCCGAACAGCCTTTTCAAAAACCTTTTAAGGTGTTTCATACGTCCCTCCGCTATATAAAAATAAAAAGTCTTCCGAGCTTTGCGTCAGAAGACTTTTGCTGAAAACCTCAATTATTCCGCAGACGCGGGAATAACGTTGTAAATAAGCTCGTTTGAATTCGCATAGTCGAGCTTTTCGCGCGCCATATTTTCGATATAGTCGTCAAGATTAGCCTCGTTTTCGAGATAAGCGTTAATCTGCTCGTTATTTTCGAGAACCTCGTGCGTTTGAGCGACCAGCTCGTCATAGCGTTTTTGATTTTCTCTTATGGCGATATTGTCGCTTATAATGGTGTACGCCACATATACCGCCATCACCGCGAGAGCCAACGTCGCGAGAAAACGAACCAACCCGTACCGTTTTTTGTTATCGTGAGCCTTAAGAGCCTCTTCTGACCGATGCTTTAATGACATGAGTATTTTCACTCTCCCCAATTTTATCTAATCTCTTTTTATTATACAACTTTTTAGTATGTGATTTCAAGTACGATTGTGATTTTTTATACCCTTCTCCGCAAACTTTGGATATTCTGACAAATTCTGACTTTGATTTATGTGCAATTATACCAAACGCTTTTTTCGTCTTTTGAGTTCCCGTATGAATAAGTTTCCCGATAGAACGTCTCCAAGCCGACGACGCCGCACTTTCCGCGATATTGAGAATTCTCCCTATAGTAACGATATAGGTGAAAACACCCGCTCCAAAGCCGAGAATAGTGTAAATCCGCACATAGCTGCCAAGCAGCTCCGAAAGCGTCATTACAGCCTGCGCCGCCAGTATAAAGAACGCCACGTCGCAGATAAAAACGGCGGCGTCCCACCTTAAAATAAGCCTTGCTATCCGCAAAGCCTCGTAAACCAGACCGAAGATAAGTCCCACCGCAAACGCTATCATAAAGCAATCGGGAATTGAAACGTTCATTTTGTCCTCCGTTTTTGAAAGTTATCTGAAAAGTTTTTTGACAGGACCGTCCAGCACGCTGTGACGGCTGTAACAAACCGAGCTTATATTACCCGTCATTGAGAAATCGCCGCTTTCCGCGTCAAGCGCGCTTACATGGAGGTCTTCTCCGCGTATGACAAGCTCCCCCATGACGGTATTAAGCACTATTCTGCTTTCGGAGAAATTATCAATATCCTTTACCCCGGAAATACGCAATGTTTTTCGGTTCTCCATAATGATGTTGTGTGGAGCCGCTGTAGTTAATTTTTGCATATAAAACACCCCCTGCTTTGTGAATATATATTCAGCAGAGCAGGGGGATAGAACTATTTTCAGACAACCTCGTACAAAGCCTCAGCGTCCTCTTTCTTTGTAAACTCCTTTATATCGAGAACCCGCACTTTCAGCGGCTTTCCAATCAAAATCTCGATAATATCGCCCCTTTTGACCTCGTATGACGCTCTTGCGGGCTTTCCGTTCACAAGAACTTTATCTGCGTCGCAAGCCTCGTTTGCAACCGTTCTGCGCTTGATAAGCCTTGACACTTTCAGATACTTATCCAGTCTCATCTTTAATTCCCCCTATAACCCCAAAAGCGGCGGATTTTGCTCCGCCGCTGTTTGGTTGTGAAGTTTTGTAGTTTTGTAAGTGATTACTTGCCGCTGACAGCGTCCTTAAGCGCTCTGCCTGCTTTGAAAGCGGGAACCTTGGTAGCGTCGATCTTGATCTTCTTCTTGGTACGAGGATTGATACCGGTTCTCGCAGCGCGATCGCGAACCTCGAAAGTACCAAAGCCTACCAGCTGGATAGAATCGCCCTTTGCAAGAGTCTCGGTGATAGCCTCGATAGTAGCCTTTACCGCTTTCTCGGACTGAGCCTTTGTAAGTTCAGTTTTTTCCGCAACTGCCGCAATAAGTTCTGCTTTTGTCATGTTGTTAAAACCTCCAAAAAAATCTATAATAACGGTCATAGACCGTTAAAAACAATATCCGCCAGACGGCTTGCCTGCTTGTCCGAAAGCCTGTCCGCCGACCCGCCCTCGCTTTGCACCTCGTTTTCGAATGCTCTGAATTCCATTATAGCGCGATTTATCGAATATGTCAAGGCTTTTTCGGCGTCAATCTTCAAAATTCTGTTTAAATTACAAAAACAGAGCAATAAATCCCCGACTATCTGTTGATTTTGCGCAAAATTTGCCGTCGCTCCGTCTTTATCTGTCGAAAGGCTTTCAAGACCGCTCTTGATTTTGTCAATGCACAAATCCGCGCTGTTTGTGGGAATTTCCGCTTTTTCCGAACCTACCCCGTTTGAAATGCGCTTGCACACTTTTTCTCCCCTAAGCAGGGCGGGGAAAGTCTTCGGCACGCTTTCCAGCGTATCCGAGCAGGTCGTTTGGTTCTTGGACGCCATTTTGCGGGCGTTCCAGTTCTTTAAAGCCTCGTCCTCGTTTCCGGCTTTAACATCGCCAAAAACATGCGGGTGACGATATACCAGTTTTTGGCAAATGTCATTTGTCACATCGGAAAAATCGAAATTGCCCTGTTCGGTCTCAATCTGCGCGTGGAACACCACCTGCAGCAGCAGATCTCCCAGCTCTTCGCGAAGTATCTCGGGACTGTTTTTATCGATCCCCTCGCAGACCTCGTAGGTCTCCTCGATAAGATCCTGCCGAATAGACTCGTGAGTCTGGACCTTATCCCACGGGCAGCCGTTTTCCGACCGCAGGATTTTAATTATTTCAAGCAGGTCGCAAATATCATAGCGTTCCTTAAACTCGAAATCCATCTGCAACCCTCCAAAATAAACACTACTCTCTTATATTAACCTATTTTTCATCATTTTGCAAGGGGTTTTTTGAACTTTTTTTCTCTTTTGCGTTTTATTATACCAATTGTACGAAAATTCCCTGTCAAAATTAGTAAAAATAGATAAACAAAAGCACCCGTGACAGTTGAAAACATCACGCTTAACAGCAAGCTTACTTTATCCTGCAAAAGCGAATAAGCGATTTTGGCAGCTATCCCGCAAGCCGCTCCGCACAACAGCGGAGGAAAAACCGCTCCGACAACGCCGATTTTTACGGGAAGATATTTTTTCAGCGCCGCAAATCCCATAATTGTCATAAAAACATAACCGACTATCCCTGCAAGAGGCGCGCCGGAGATGTTCAGCTCCGGTATTGACACAAGAACCGGATTTAGCACCAGCTTTATCAAAACAGACCCCGTCATAAGCAGCAGCGGGATATGAGCCTTGTTTACAGACTGAAAGATCCCAAACATAGCGGAAGAAATTACCATAAAAATCCCGCTGAAACACAGTATCACAAACGGCGCAAGGCACACGGACACCTCCGCCTCGCGCGACCCGTAAAGCAGCAGCATAATGGGCTTTGCGAGAGCCGCTGCGCCGAAACACCCCGGGCACGCGATAAGCGCGCCCGCCCGCATAAGCATATTTATTTTTGACGCAAGAGCAGGCATGTCTTTTCGCTCCCATGCCGCGGCTATTTCGGGAGCGGCGGTTTTTTCTGTCATTCCCGCGAACGACGGTATAAGCATAAACAGCGACATTGCAATTCCCGTATAGCTGCCGTAAATGAAGTTCGGCAGTCCCTCTATTCCGCCGCATTCGCCGAGAATATTGCCGAATTTCTGCAAATAGAATTCGGGATTTTGCGCCGCTGACAGGCTAAGAGTTTTTGTAACGGTCAAAAGGTCGACAAACGACACGCAGTTCATAACCAGAGCAGACGCCGCTATCGGAGCGGTTTCCCGCACAAGCTGGGTGCAGATTTTACCCGCGCAGTAGGAACAGCGCGGCGGCAGAGGGTCTCGCGGTCTGAATTTCTTTTCGCTTATCACAAGCGACACAAGCCCGCAAAGCTCGCTTATGCTCACCGCGAAAATTGCTCCCGCCGCAGCGTAAGGGAGGGCGGCATTGTAAGCTTGCTCTATTGTGGAAACATTCTCCCCAAAAACGCTCCTGCCGCTTAGGAACGCCGATTTCGCAAAGAATATCACCGCGTAGGAGATACCCAGCCCGAAAACTGCTCTTGAAACCGCCTCCGCGACCGACGCCGCAGCGGACGGCAAAACGTCCGACAGCCCCTCGCGGTAGCCTCTAAGCACCGAGGCGGTGCAGCAAAGCGTCACAGCGGGGGAGATGCAGATAATTGCGAGAGTGCTTTTCGGGGAGCAGGCAATGTGTTCCGCGAACGGCTTTGCAAACGCCGCGACTGCCGCCGTGCCGAGTATTCCCACCGCCGTAAACAGAATAAGCGCGTATTTTCTTACCGCGGCGGCATGCTGAACGTTCCCGACTGCGGCGCAGCGGGCGGTTGTCCTCATAATGACCGTGGGAACTCCCGCGGCTGTCAGGGCGAAAATCGGCGAATACAGCCCGTATGCCGTGGAAAAATATCCCATTCCCGTGCCTCCGAGCAAATTTGCAAGCGGGATCTTGAAAAGCGCGCCGATAATCTTTGTTATCGCCATTGACGCGAACAAAATAGCGGTGTTTTTTATGTATCTTTTTTCAGCAGCCATAATTTTTCTCCTTCGCAGAATTGTTGCTTGTACAATTATATTTGGGCAAGTCCGCGAATAGAAGACGCCGTCACCAAATTATTTTAATTACATACAATTTAAAAGCAGCGTATGCTGTTCTTAAAAGTAATTCATTGAAAGGAAGATTTTATGGATACATCGAGAACATATAAGCGCGTGGGATATTCTTATGTACCCGTTCAGCGTATGGATAAGGTCTATTCACCCAACAAGGCGCTGAAAGCGGGAACGATTTTCCCCGAGCTTAACATTACGATCGACGAATACGAGAGGGGGCTTTACAATGGGAAATAATTTCTCAAATGCTAATAATATGAGCAATATGAACAATGCAAGCCGCCGCGCGTATCAAAACGGGAATTTCACGCAAAATACCCGTCAGAACACCCGCGAAAACGTCCGCTCGGAAAACTCCGACGCGTCCTGCGAGGAGCTTATGCGGGCTATTATGGAGGCGGATTTCTTTGCTCAGGATTTAAAGCTGTATCTCGACACTCACCCCGACGATATGAAAGCCGTTGAGATGTTCCGCGAGGCAGTACGCCAGTCCAAGGCGTGCAAGGCGGCGTTTGAGGAGAGCTTTTACCCGCTTACCGCGCATGCTGCGGGCAAAGACGGCGTATGGGATTGGCTTGACGGCAATTTCCCGCCCAAGAGCTGATAGACGAAACGAGGTGAAATTATGTTTATATTCGAGAAAAGAACCCAGATACCCGTCTGCATCAAGAACAGAAACCCCAAGCTTGCGGGTATTATATTGTCCCAGTACGGCGGTCTATACTCCAAAAAGATATACAAATTTATAACAAATAAATAACCGAAAGTTTTTTCTCGGCTTTGTTATATGTAGCAGATTTAACAAATTCTTTCAAAAGGCGGTTTTTGTCCTCGTTCGATGTTGCGGGGTCAATGAGATAGTCAAGCACATCAAGATACTTCTTTGCGAAAATGCTCCTTTCGGAGGGGGTAGGTTCGTTTGTGTTTTGATTTTCGCCCACTTCGGCGGCGCGCTTTTTCAGTTCGTCAAGTTCGGCGGTCACGCGCTGCTTGTTTGCCTTGTATTCCTCGATGGTATCTATGCCGTTTTCATATGCTTGCCGTATTCGCTCTAATTTGCCCTCTATTCGCTCAATCTGAGAGGCTAGAGTAGTTTTATTACTTTTACTTTCGTTGGCTGTTTGAGCGCGTTCTAGCTTGAATTTGCCGCTTTCTAAATCCGACTTGATTGTTGAATACAATAAGAGTTCTATTTCATTAACTTTGGCAAAATGCGATACGGTACAAGTACCGCGATTATAATTGCTGCACTGCATATATATTGTTGCTTTGTTGGTTCTGGTGAGAGTAGCTCCGCAATTATCACACCGTATAATTCCTGACAACGAGAATGCAGAGCCGTTCGCGTCTTGCCTATTCTTTACATACTTACTTTTGATTTCGTGGCAACGCTTTTGTGCCTTTTCCCATAATTCAGGCGAAATAATAGGTTCGTGTTGCCCCTTGACAACAAGGCTGTCGGGATTGTTAAAATTTCGCCTTGTTCTGCCTGTCGGTGTCCACCTTGTATATCCTATATAGCAGGGATTGTTTATCCAGTAGTCGATTGTTCGGTTTTCTATAAGCCCCCCGCGATTTGACTTCACACCGACAGAGTTCAGCCAAACCGCAATCCTCTTTTGCCCCCAACCGTTTACATATTTTGTAAATACATCTTTAATTATTTCGGCTTGTTCGGGAACGATTTCAAGTTTGCCGTCTACAAGTTTGTAGCCGAAAGGCGCGATTGAATTCCATTCGCCGCGTTTGGCGCGTTCGGTCATTCCGCGCTTTACTTCCTCACCAAGGTTTATGGAATAGTACTCGTCCATAGCCTCTATAATCGCCTCGGTAATCACCGACATTTTGTCGTCGCCGATATTCTCGCTTACGGAAACTACCTCAATGCCGAGCTGTTTTCTAAGCATTGACTTGTAAACAATACTGTCCTCGCGGTTTCGGGCAAAACGTGAAAATTTCCAAACTATAATAACATCAAACGGTTTCGGCTTGGATTTTGCCATGTTAATCATACGTTGAAACTCGTGGCGTTTGGATGCTTTTCGTCCGCTTACGCCCTCGTCCTCTATGAAAATGTTATCATCAAGCAGAACATAGTCATTCCGAGCGGCATATTCGCGGATTTTCTCGAGCTGGCTGTCGGGGGAATATTCGAGTTGGTCATCAGTCGATACACGAATATAGCAAGCTGCCACTTTCATAATAATTCACCTCGCTTTTAGAGTTCTCTGTCTATTTTTGTAACTTTTCCCACTACGCGCAAACGCTGAACCTCCGCGCCCTCAAACCTTTTAGGGGCATATTCGGGGTTTACAGACTGCAATTCAATCCAGTCATCACCGTAAACGATACGTTTTACAAGCCCCTCGTTACCGTCAAGAAGTACAACGCCTATTGTACCGGAGTCGACAGACTCCTGCTTGCGAACAATAATGCAGTCCCCGTCAATGATAAGCGGGTACATACTGTTTCCTTTAACTTTAATAGCAATGGTGTCTTGTAAATCGTGCGGATTTGAAAGAACAATGGGAATATATCCCAGTATCTCGCTGTCAGCATATGCCCCGAACCCTGCCGAAACGCTCTCGAAAAGGGGTATGCTATAAACTTCATTTTTGGGGTACACATAGGAGATATTGGATTTTTCAGCGGGTTCTTTCGTTTTCCCACCGTTTATGGTTTCAAATGCTTTTAATTCCGAGGTTTTCCCCATAAGATAATCCATATCTACGTTAAAATAATCGGCTATTGCCTCTAAAGTGTCCAGACCTGGTTCGCGTTCACCGCGTTCGTACATATTTACACTACTTTTAGAAATTCCTAACGAGTCGGCAAGTTCCTGCTGCGACATTTTCCGAGAGTTTCGTAATTCACGGAAACGTAAATGAAATTTAGACATATATAACACCTCACTTTATTATATTGTACACTTTTTGTGTACAGAAATCAATGTGCATAGTGCACAAATAGTGTGCTACAATTTTATGCAATATTTTAGGTGAATTTGCTTGACATTTGAGCACAAATAGTGTACAATATAATTAAGCACAAAAAGTGCTTGGACTTTTAAATGATGTTGAGAGGTGATAAAAATGCCGTTCGGTGAAATTCTTCGTGAACTGCGTGGGAATATGACGCAGGAAGAAATGGCAAAAAGGCTGAATATTACAAAATCTTCTTTGGCTATGTACGAACGCAATGAACGCATACCCCGTGACGAAGTAAAGGTGCGGATTGCAAAGTATTTTGGAAAAACGGTGCAGGAAATTTTTTTTAACTGCAATGAACACTAATTGTACTTAAAGCAGCAGGAGGTACATATGACAATTCAGGAGTTCCTAAAAGAACACGCGGGCGAGGACACAAGGATCTTTCTGGAGTGGCAGCGTTTTGGAAACCTGATAGGCGAGCATATGCGTCTCAAAGATATTGTTTTTGTCGAGGACACGCCCGTTCCCTACTGCATTTACTATTCGGAACACGGATTGTATTCGGGGAAAGAGGAGTACACAATAGTCCCATATTCGCATATTGCAGCTATTCATATTCCTAAGAATACGGTGTAAAAGAACATTTCCTCGTGGGTTTGGCTTTTCTTCTTATTGAAATGGTCTTGTTAAGGCAGAATGTGTATTTTATGGGTTTGCCGTTGGTAGTTGCGATGATAAGGGTAGGGTTTTCAATGTTCTTTGATATCTCATATGGGATATCAAATGCCATATACCCGCCGTGGGTAATAAGCGGGTTTAAGAGAATGGGTATCTTATCAGATTGTTCACGGTATATAACATTATGGGAAAAATTGGGCTCATCTAGAAGAACGGTGGGGTCATAGATCATATCATATGTTTTGCCGCCAACAATTATCTGTACAGATGTTATACTTACTGAGTCCGACGATCTGTTTTCAGACAGATAATTCAGCAGGAAAATTCTTCCGCTTTGTCTTATCTCAACAATGCAGAAATTTATATTTCGGCGTTTTTCGCGGCGGCGTGATATGAACTGAACGAGGGAAAGCACAAATCCGCAAACGGCTATTATTCCTGTTACTGCCTGATAAGTAGTCGTAAATACAAATTCTTCCCACATAGTAATTTCCTCTTTCCGTTAGAACCTTGATATACAAAACTTGACAACTTTATTATATCATGTGTGACGGATTTTGTCAATGATTGTTGGAGGTGAGAATGTGAGTTACAAGGAACTTTTGGCAGAGATAGACAAGCAGAAACGGCTTAGGGACATAACGAACAAAGACCTTGCAAACGCGACTGGTTTCGCGCTTAGTACGATAAACGGATTTATGGGCGGCAAGCGTTTCAGCGAGTTGGTTGCTCGGGAAATACGCTTGGTGTTGGATATCAACGAGCAGAAAACATTTCAATAGGTGGTGAAAAAGATGTTAGTTCCCGCGATAAGTAAAAAGGAAGAACTCCTCGAAAAATTCGCGCAGGAAATTTACAGCGAAAAATACTTCTGGTATTGCGGCTGTTCGCATTATCACGAATTGCCCGATATTAAGGCAGAAGATAACGTGTATCAGTATGCAATTGTCAAGAAAAACGGTGATGTTGTAGGCTTTCTTACATACAGAGTTGACCCGTATACCGACACCGTTTCGAGGATTGAACTGTACAGTTTCGGCAAGGGTGATGTTACAGTCGGCGTTGACGTTTTTGCGAAATTAGAGGAACTTGTCAAACAACACAGGCGCGTAGAATGGTGCGTTTTCGGCGGGAACAAAGTTAAAAAGAATTATGACAGGTTTTGCCGAAAACACGGCGGCAGAGTGCTTGAATTCCGCGATGATGTCCGCGATGAAAAAGGCAATTACCACAACTCGTATGTTTATGAGATTTTGAAAAGCGAGGTGAAGAAATGAACATTGTTAAGGTGGAAATTCTTCCCAAATGCTTTGAGGGAACGATACGCTTTACTTGCGAGCGTTGTGGGTGCGTGTTCGAGGCAGACTGCAAGGAATATGAATACGAACACGATAGTTCTTGCGGTGAGATTTTTTCTTGTGATTGTCCTGTTTGTGGCAGGAGATGTTTACGGGCAAGCAGTTAAAGAATACAATAGTCCGAGGTGATTTTATGAAAAAGGAAATGCGGGAGAAGTTCTTTAACCCCGACGGGAGCATTAAGCGGCTTATGGAAGTAAAGGAAGTCCTTCCCGACGGCACAAGGGTTTTTGAGGACGGCTCAAAGGCAAGCCCCTCCGAAACCGAACGCGGGGGAGTGCGCAAACGCCTTGATAATATGTCACCGAGCGAAAAAAAGGAGTGGGAACAATCCCTGCTTATCACCCTCGGAAAGGAAATGTCGTTGTATTTTACAGAGAGGGAAAGGGGCGCGTGAAAGGAAATGGGCAAGCAGAAAATTAACAAGCTGCGGAAATTGCGGAAAGCGCGGGGTATATCCGCTGACGAAATGGCGGAGCTGATTTCGGTTTGTTCTCAAACGTACTATAAGTACGAAAGAGAGCCGAACGAATGCCCCGTAGGCTGCGCCGTTAAGATCTGCGAGGTTTTGGGCGGGTCGTTTGATGAAATTTTCGGGGAGGAGGTGAAAGTGTGAATATGTTGCGCGAGGAAACGGAGAGTTTCCGCAAAATTACAACGTTTATATCGGCAGGAGCGGACGCGGCGAAAGACCTCGGCAGGGGCAAGGTCTTAACGTTCAAATGCCCTCTTTGCACGGGCGCGGCTACGGTTTACAAGATGTTAAACGGGCATATCTCGCTGCGCTGTCACTAGTGCGGTCAAAGCGTTATGGAATAACGACAAAAAGAAAGGAATATGGGAAAATGAAAAGAAGTATCATAGCGGCTATAATCTTTATCTTGGGTTTCCTGCTCTGCGCTGGAGGGGTTGGCACGATAGAGTTTGAGATGTCCGCGGGTATCAGCGAAATTGTCGGGCAAACGATAAAATCGGCTTTCGGAATGGTTCTTATGGGCGTTGCGCTCTCGATAGGCGGTCTGAAAAGGAGCGCGGACGAGTGAGCAACATTAAAACTCAAACGGCTATGCTGGCTATTATGGCGGGGGTTTTTATGATGACATCATTTGCGCTCGCGGAAATTAAGTCAGAGCAAAAGCGACTTCACGACGATATTCGCGAGGTCGCGGAGCAAATCCCGCAGGATGTTGAATGCCGCTGCGAAGAATGCGAAACCGCGATTTCGGAAAGCGTTTCGAGCGTGGAAACAACCGTTATCGAAAGCGAGGAAATCCCCGAAACATCGGTGATTAACGTAAACAGTTCTCCGAAATTTGAGGAGGGCGAGGAGGTTCCGCTCCCGCAGATTTCAACCACTCCGAAGTTGTATACCGATTATAGGTTCTACAATTTGCCGAATACGCCGCATTATCGGTTACAACAGGTGGCTTGGACGGACGAGAACGGTTTACGGCGTTTTAATGAGGATTACATAGTAGGACTGGGGCGGTTTTATTCCGTTGACATTGGGGACAGGTTTCGGGTCACGCTTGAAACGGGTTCGGAATTTACGATTATTCTCGGTGATGGAAAAGCGCCTTGCGATTGCGACGAAAACAATCAATACACGCCCTGCAAGAATTACAGCGGCGAAGATTGTGCAAATGTCCTTGAATTTATTGTGGACAAAAATGCTATGAACCCCGCTGTTTATGGCTACGGGAGCATAGATTGTATCGATAAGTTTAAGGGCGATATAGCTAAAATGGTGTATCTCGGGCGGGATAACTCCGCTGACTGGACAACCTATTACTGATAAAGGACGGCGATTTACATGGGGAGAGGCAAAATGTCCCCCGACGATCCGTTGACCGCAAGAATTATCCAACTTCACACCGAGGGTTTAGGGCGGGACAAAATAGGATTGCTGGTGTATTTAAGCGCGTCGGCGGTGGCGTATCGGCTGCAACAAGCGGGAATAGTAAACGCCAACAGACGTGGAAATGCTCTTTCCGACGGTGATGTCCAAAAGCTTAAAAGTTTGAAAATGGACGGATTGAGCATTCGGAAAATCGCAGAACAAGCCGAAGTGAGCATTAACACCGTGCGAAAATATGCGAAAGGACGAAAGAAAAGTGAAACCGAAGATTATCGTTAAAACGGCAGGGCTTTCGCGCGAGGAGTGGCTTAAATACCGCAAAAAAGGTATAGGCGGCTCGGACTCCGCGGCGGTTATCGGATTAAATCCGTATAAGTCGCAAATCGAGCTTTGGGCAGACAAAACAGGACGGCTTGACGAGCAGGAAGACAACGAGGCTATGCGAATAGGTCGTGACCTTGAAGAATACGTTGCAAAGCGGTTTTGCGAGGCTACAGGCAAAAACGTAAAACGCCGAAACGCAATGTTTGCGAACGCAGAATTTCCATTTATTATCGCAGACGTGGACAGGGAGATTGTCGGAGAAAACGCAGGACTGGAATGCAAAACCACCTCGGCAATGTCTCGGAGCGATTTCGAGAACGGAGTTATTCCGTCTTATTACTACGTTCAATGCGTACACTATATGAACGTTATGGGCTACGACAAGATGTATCTTGCGGTTTTGGTTATGGGCAGGGCGTTTTATTGGTTTGAAATTAACCGCGACGAGGAAGAATGCAAGTCGTTGTTGCAAGCCGAAAAAAAGTTCTGGGAAGAATGCATTGTCCCCGACGTTCGCCCCGAACCCGACGGCAGCGACAGCGCACTTCGGACGCTGAACGCTCTGCCGCGCTCGGACATGGACGAAGTGCAGATGATGTTTGACTATGAGGACAAAATAAAGCAATTCGAGGAGCTTTCGAGCAAAATTAAGGAGCTTGAAAAAACTCGCGATGAGCGAAAGCAGGAGATAATTGCGGGGCTTGGCGAACTTCAGCTCGGAATGTCGGGAAATTATGAAATCAGCTATTGCAACCAAACGCGGGTTAGCGTATCGACAAAAGAGCTTAAAGAACAGTACCCCGAGATTTATAACAAGCTGGCGAAACCGAGTACATCTCGCGTTTTTCGCTTGAAAAAGAGAAAGGACGGATAAACCATGGCAAACAGTACCACGAACACAAACGGAATGATTGCGGCGGCAACGCAGGAGCAAGCTCAACAGGTAAAGAGCAAAGCACCCAAAACGCCTGCCGCGGTGTTGAACACTTTGCTTAACAACGCCACCATTCAGGAACAGCTTAAATCCACGTTAAAGGAGAACAGCGGCGCGTTTGCGACCTCCATAATGAACGTGTTTCAGGCGGACGGCACTCTCCAGCAATGCGACCCGAAACTCGTACTTAAAGAGGCATTGAAAGGGGCTGCGCTTAAACTCCCCATAGAAAAGCAACTCGGGTTTTCGTATATAATCCCGTTCCGCAATCACGGCGTTATGCAGCCGCAATTCCAAATCGGCTATAAGGGCTATATACAGCTTGCAATGCGAACGGGCGCATACAAGTACATAAACGCCGACAAGGTATACGAGGGCGAACTTAAAAGCGTGGACAAGCTGACGGGAGAGATTGATATTTCAGGGGAAAAGGTTTCCGATAAAGTCGTTGGGTACTTCGCGTATATTGAAACCATAACGGGCTTTAAGAAAACCTTTTACTGGGATAAGGAGCGCGTGGCAGCGCACGCCCAGAGATACAGCAAGAATTTCAACGGCGCGATTTGGAAAACGAATTTTGACGAAATGGCAATTAAAACGGTTCTTCGCAATTTGCTTTCGCACTACGGTGTTATGAGCGTTGAAATGAACTCCGCTTTTTCGTCAGAGGCGTTTTCCGCTGCCGCGCCGGCAGACCAGCCTGACAACGAAATTCCCGCTGAGGCAAGCGAAATTAAACCTGCAGAAGAAACGGAAAACGACGACTTCCCGCTTTTGGAAGAACCGATAAGTGAAGTTCCGCAAGCGGGAGAGAGGGCAGAAAACAATGTATAATCGAGTAATTCTTATGGGCAGGATTGTAAACGACATTGAGCTTAAAACAACTCCGCAAGGTCTTACAGTCTGCTCGTTTCGGCTCGCGGTTGACCGACCGTATCAAAAAACGGGCGAGGAAAAGAAAACGGACTTTTTCAACGTTGTTGCGTGGCGACAGACGGCAGAGTTTGTAAAAAACTACTTCGGCAAGGGCAGAATGATCCTTATCGAGGGCGAACTTCAGACACGGCAGTACACCGACAAAAATGGAAATCCCTCGACTTGGACAGAAGTTGTCGCGTCATCGGTGAAATTTACGGGCGAAAAGAAAGCCGAAAGCAACGGAAACCCGAGCGAGTATTACGGAACGCCGCAAGCCGCCGCAAACACGGCAAATTCTCAGGCGGCAGCTACCGTTCTCGACGACGGAGACTATCCTTTTTAGGACAAGCCTCAAAAGCGGTGAGCCATTCAGCCCATTGGGAGGACACCGACCGCCGCTTATCTTCGCGGTACGCTTATTCAGCTCGCAGTATTTTGCACTATGCAGGAGCTGCGAGAGGACACTAACTGCCGTTTGTTTCAGGGGCAACGCCATTCAGCCCATTGGGAGGACACCGACTTGCCCCGTCGGTTGATTTAAACCGTGGCTCTAATGCGAGTGGAGAGTCGTCCCGGCACGAGAGGTCAAGGCTATGCAAACAGCTTGTGTTCGGGCAACCGCAGAACCGCCAAAAACAGATATACAGGAGGCAGCTATGGCAAGACCCAAAATTGAGGGCTTGGGCTACTTTCCTTTGGACGTCAACTTTTTCGGCGATGTTAAAATCCGCAGCCTGCAAGCGCATTTTGGCAGTACAGGCATTGTAACTTATCTGCGTATATTGTGTATCATATACGAGAAAGGGTATTTCGTTCAAGCAGATGATGTTTTTATCAGCTGTTTGGCAGCGGATTCGGGTGTATCTGTCAACAAAGTACGAGAGATAATCACATACAGCTGCAAGATTGGACTATTTGATAAAGCCCTTTTTGCGGAGGTCACCGTATTAACCTCGGTATCGATTCAACGCAGATATCAAGAGGCGCGTAAAAGAGCAAAACGCGAACTCTGTGTTGATGATAGGCTCTGGCTTCTTGAAAAATTGGAGCAGGCAGGGTCAGATCAGGTGCGCCTTTTTCCCGAAAACGAGAGCGATTTTAGCGAAAAAACGGGTAGTTTTTCGCACGAAAATCACCTAAAAGAAAAGGAAAGTAAAATAAATATTACTGCTAAAGCAGCGGCGGCGACAGCCGCCACGCCCACGCCAACAAGGGAAAATTTGGTTGAGGAATTCGGCGAAAGGAATGTGACTGACTATGAAGAACGTTTCCGCAAGTGGAGCGAGGGCAAGAAAAGGGTCAGCCGTAACAAGTACGCACTTATTCACAAATGGATGTTGGAAGACGGTGTACACAAGCCCTCGAAAGGTAATTCCAGCTTTGACGTTGACGAGGTAATGGAAAGGATTTTTTTGAAACAATATGGGGGTAAAAAGTGAGGAAATACAAGTGCGTGTGCGGAGATTGTCCGCAACGGTT
Source organism: uncultured Clostridia bacterium (assembly GCA_947625335.1). Classification (GTDB taxonomy): domain Bacteria; phylum Bacillota; class Clostridia; order Oscillospirales; family Ruminococcaceae; genus CAG-115. The sequence goes on from CANQNY010000018.1 coordinate 22,421, forward strand.
TGCACGTTTTTGCGACAGCGAGGCGGCAGACCTCTGCGATTATTCCTACGTTTTTGAGGGATATATTTGCGACGTGTGTGAAAAGCGCAAAGCGGAATACATCATCTCTGAAACGGAGCTTTGCGAGGAATGCGCGAAGAAAATCCTTAAAGACAGGTTCGACAAATTGAGCTTGTCGGACATGGCGGAACTTCTTGACGTTGATTTAGGCGATCCCGACGATTTGCCTATTCAATAAAAATTTTTACGCAAGGAAGGCTTAGGAGGCGAAAATGATGAAGTTAAGCGAAATTCTCGGAAAACGGCGCGTTGTTGTTGACGGGCTTGAAATAAAAATTTTCCCAAAAAGCGCGGCTGACGACAATACGGAGTACATCGATATTGAGACAATTACCACGCTAACGCTCAAAGCCTTGCGCGAGAGAGAAAGAGTGTATAACGCAATAAAGCCCGAGTGCGGAAATCTTGATGACAACGAGATAAAATTAGACGTATGGAAGGGGCGTTTTAAAACGAGCTATGGGATTGACTTCGCAATTATATATGCTCCCAGATGCTGGAGGTGAGATGGTGAAACGAACGGCGAGACCATAAAAGGTACTTGCGGGATATTATTTATGGCGATTTCCTTTTTTGCCTTTTGGGCAAAAGGAGAAAATTTAAAATCAAGAAAAGGGGTAAAAGAAAATGAAAACACTCAAGGTTGGCATTACATTTTTGGAGGAGGTGTTGGGCAGCTCGCCGAATAATGACGAAATCTATGATGAGTTCATCGGCTCGAAAGCTCCTGACGCTAAGAGCCGCGCCGAAGAAATCGAGGCGGTCGGGGTTGATGAAGTACGGGAAAAGGGCAAAACGATTTTCCCGAAGCTTGCAGACGGCTCTCCGTTTGTGTATGACTATCAGGTGCGCGGATTTATGAAAGAAGCTTGCGGGGCGCTGCGGCAGGTAAAAGGCACAAAGAGCAGCGAGGTTAAGGCTTTCAAAAAGAAAGTAGACAACCACATTTTTGTCGAGCCGCGGAATATCCCGCTGATAATGTCGGGCATGCTTCTGGGAAGCTGTCAGCGCCCGCTGAGGGCTAGCACGCCGCAGGGCGAGCGCGTTTCTCTTGCAAATTCCGAAACCGCGCCCGAGGGAACACGGCTAGAATTTATCGTCCGCTGCCTGATTGACAGCGATGTCGACCTCGTGAAAGAGTGGCTCGAATACGGAAAACTCAAAGGCTTTGGACAATGGCGAAACTCGGGCAAAGGTCGGTTTGAAGTCGATTACATTGAGGAAATCGACTAAAAGCAACGGCTGTGAACCGAATAGACAGTCAAGCATAGGCGATGACTGGAATGGCAGCAAAAGGCAAAGGCAGAGACAGCGCAGCAACGTAACGGCTTGGCAACGTTGGCCAAGAAATGCGATGGAATTGCACAGATGGCATATTGGCGTATCGCTTAGGCTCGGAAGTGTGAGGTGTCGCGAAGCTAGGGAAATGCTAAGACACGTCCCGAGTTGTTTTGCGTCGGAATAGTGTTGCTGAAAATGGCGATGCAGCGGCGAAGAATGAGCGCACAGCAACGGTAAAGCAGGGCACAGTAGAACAAGGCAACGATTTGCAAAGGCACTCCACAGATAGCGTGGCAAAGGCAAGGCTCTGAATTGCATTGGCATAGTACGGCATAGCGATGGGACTGCACAGCTACGGATTGCAACGGCAGCGCAAAGAATATTTTTGCTTGGGCAATGATTTGGCTTGGTAGGCAATGGCAAGGGTACGAACTGGAACGCGAGGCAAGGGCATAGTTCCGATTGGTGGGAAATGTTTCGCGGCGGCAACGATATGAAACGCAAAGCACAGTAAGGGCTTGGCTGCGAAATGTGTGTTAAGTTTTGCGAGGGCAGGGATTAGCCATGACTTGACAGGCATAGGCGCGGGAATGTACGAAAAGTATTGTAGGGGCAAAGTAAGCTCGGCGCGGAGATGAAGTGCATAGCAACGGCAACGCGATTTATAGTTATGGCAAAGGGGCTGACGGTATGACAAGCGAGGAAATCGTAAACGCAATGCGGAACAAGTCGCGGGTGATGTACAACGGCGCGGAATACAAGTGCATAACCGAGTATATTCTCACGATTGACAAGATCGGCAGGCAAAGGCGGTCGGTGACGCTTCTCGACAAGAACGGCAGCACGACCGTCAGGGTGCTTGCAAGCAAAATTGAGGTTTTGGAGGACGAGCGATGGGACACGAGAAAAATTTAGAGTCAGCAAAGCCAATTGCGCTTAACGCATATGAGCTTCGCGCGGCTTTGGGTATGGGAAAAGTTGAATTGCGGCGAAGAATAAAGTCATACCCACAAACCACGGTTAATCAAAAGATTACAGAGATACATAAGTCGTATCGGGTTGGCGATATTCTCTGCGCACAAGAACCGAAAAAACATGCGAAGATTTTCATGCGGGTGATAGACTTGAGGCTTGAAAGGTTACAGCGAGTAACTATACCCGATGAGGAAAGAGAGAACTATCCTTGGGCTGAAACGTGGTTTTATGTGATTAAGCTTGAACGGATGGAAGACACGGACTAAGTGGCAGATTATCACGTTTCCACATAATTTAATGATTTTAGGAGGAAATATGACAGAATACACAAAAATCCCTGCAATTTTCAAGCGCGATACTACCGGCAGCAAAAAGCTGATAGAGGGCGCGTTTTGCAACGAAACGATCGAGTTTTTGAAAGACAATGTTTGGGTCTGCACCGAAAAAATTGACGGCACAAACATAGGCATTGTCTGGGACGGTCACAAGGTATCGTATCAAGGCAGAACCGAACGCGCACAATTGCCCACACATCTCTTTTACGTCACGGACAAAGACAAGGCTTGGTACAAGGAGCGTTACGGTATAAGGTACAGCGACGCTTACGAGGTCTACGGACTGATGCGGACGGGCTGTTGTGGGTGTCCGATCAGCTACAAGGCGATTGAGGATTTGGAGAAAATTCGACCGTATGAGCCTAACGTAGTCAGAGCGGCATATGCCATCTTCGGTGAGTCTTATGAGTATCGGCGCAAATACAACGAATACAAAGAGCGGAGAAAAGAGGAGGACAAAAATGGGTGAGATACATATTGAGGACGGCAAGCTGTCCCTTTTTGATAAAAGGCACGGAAAATGGTTGGATTTTTACAACAATTTTTCTACGGCAGAATGTAGTATCTGCGGGAATTGTTTTGAGACCACGATTGACGGAGAAATAAGCCGTGTATTGTTTGAGGGATTCAAACAAGCATATAAATTTTGTCCTAACTGCGGTGCAAAAATGGACGGAAAGGAAACAAAAATAGGTGAGACACATTTTGAGGGCGAGAATTTATCCCTCAACGGTTTTGCAAAATCGGTGCACGAAAATGCTGTAGCACACGGGTGGTGGGAAAAGGAAAAACCTTTGCCCGAAATCGTCGCACTGTGTCATTCGGAACTGTCGGAGACATTAGAAGAATATCGCAAAGGCAAACAGCCTACAGAAACATATTACAACGGCGAAAAGCCCGAGGGAATCCCGTCCGAACTCGCGGACTGCATAAT
>CANQNY010000019.1 GCA_947625335.1 uncultured Clostridia bacterium
GCCGCAGCACCGACATACGCAGCTCCGGGGGTCTTGTGACTGTGCCTTTGGTGGGTTCAAGTTCGCCGCAGAGGACTTTCAAAAACGTTGACTTCCCCGCGCCGTTCGCGCCTATCACGCCGTAGCAGTTCCCGCCTGTGAATTTAAGGTCGACGTCCTTAAACAGCGTTTGCCCGCCGAACGCAACGCTTACTTCAGATACTGTTATCAAATTTAGTCTCCTTTTTAGATTTTAAGAGGTTAGAGATAAGAGGTTAGATTTATAGGTACGTTCGCTGGCGCGAACGATTGAATTGCTGCGCAAGAGATTATTACTGACAAGCTTTTCTACCGTGTGAAACTTTGCCGTAGGCGTCAAAATCGACCGCCGCAGGCGGGCGTACCTTGAACTCTTACCTCTTACCTCTTATTTCTTATCTCTATTAAACCGCCGCAAATCCCTGTTTAAGGTCTGCAATAATATCCTCTACATTCTCTAATCCCACGGACAGTCGTATAAGCCCGCCGTCTATGCCTGCCGCGACAAGCTGTTCGTCCGAAAGCTGACGGTGCGTAGCGGACGCAGGGTGCAAAACGCAGGTGCGAATGTCCGCAACATGAACCTCGTTGGACGCGAGTTTAAGGCTGTCCATAAACTTCACCGCCGCAGGACGACCGCCCTTTATCGAGAACGAAATTACGCCGCTCGTGCCGTTCGGGAGGTACTTTTTCGCAAGCTCGTGACCCGCGCTGCCCTCCAAAGCGGGATAGGTCACAAACTCCGCTTTGCCGGTGGATTTGATGTATTCCGCGACTTTGAGAGCATTCTCGCAATACTGCTTCATACGGACAGCAAGCGTTTCCAGACCCAAATTCAGCAAAAACGACGAATTCGCCGCGGGATAGCAGCCGAAATCGCGCATAAGCTGCATTCTCGCCTTTGTGATATACGGCGCGGCAGGGTATTTTTCCGTGTAGACAAGCCCGTGATAGCTCTCGTCGGGCTCGGTCATGGACGGGAATTTTCCGTTTGTCCAGTCGAATTTTCCGCTGTCCACAATAACTCCTCCGACCTGCAATGCGTGTCCGTCCATATATTTGGAAGTTGAATGAACGACTATATCCGCGCCCCATTCAATAGGCTTGCAGAGGATCGGCGTTGCAAAGGTGTTGTCTATAATAAGCGGCACGCCGTGCGCGTGAGCAACTTTCGCCCAAAGCTCTATATCCAGCACCGTAAGCGCGGGATTTGCCAGAGTTTCGCCGAAAACGGCTTTTGTGTTATCCTTAAACGCGGCGTTGAGCTGCTCCTCGGTAGCGTCGTGGTCAACGAAAATGCACTCGATGCCCATTTTTTTGAGCGTGTAGCCGAAAAGATTTATCGTGCCGCCGTAGATAGACGCGGACGCTATAAAGCTGTCGCCTGCCTCGCAGATATTGAGGATAGAAAGCAGGCTTGCCGCCTGACCGCTCGACGTGCACATTGCCGCCGCGCCGCCCTCCAGAGCCGCGATCTTTTTCTCGACAACGTCCGTCGTGGGGTTTGCAAAACGCGAATAAATAAGCCCCTTTGTCGGGTCGTCGAACACCGCCGCAACATCGTCGGTGGACTCGTACACATAAGTAGTGCTTTGAACTATCGGCATAACGCGCGGTTCGCCGTTTTTGGGAGAATATCCCTCGTGAAGACACTGAGTTTCGATTTTCATAGCAGTTACCTCTTTCAAGTTATTTTATGTATTCTTTAAGTGCGCCGATAAGCGCGTCGGTTTCGCTGTCCGTGCCAACCGTTATCCGAAGTCGGTTTGAAATCCTCGGCTTATTGAACCAGCGGACGTAGATGTCGCGGGACTTCAGATACTCGAAAATATCCTTTGCGGAATATTTTTCATGCTCCGCAAACAAAAAATTCGTCTGACTGTCGGGCAGAGAAAAGCCCATTTTCCGAAGTTCAGCCGCCAGCCGCCCGCGGGTAGCCATGACCTTTTTAATCGTGCTTTGGAAATACTCCTCGTCCTCTATGGAGGCAATTCCCGCCGCCTGCGCTATGCTGTCCACGGGGTAGCTGTTCATGCTGTCCTTTGCCGCGTAAAGAGCCGAAATAAGCTCCGCGCTTGCCATAGCGAAACCAAGCCGCATACCCGCCATAGAGCGGCTTTTTGAGAAAGTTCTCGTAATCGCGAGATTGTCATATTCAGAAAGCAGCGGCACAGCCGTCGTCCCGCCGAAATCCACATACGCCTCGTCCACGATTACAACGGAATTTTGGTTCTCTTCGAGAATTTCGCGGATAAAGTCCAAACCCCGCCCGACAGACGTTGGAGCGTTGGGGTTCGCTATTACCACGCCGCCGTTTTCGCGGGCGTAATCCGCGGGGTTTATGTTGAAATCCCCGTCCACGGGCAGCGTTTTGTACGGTATTTTCAGAATATCGCACCAGACCGTATTGAACGAATAGGTTATATCGGGGAAAAGTATCGGCTTTCCCGAATTGAAAAACGCCCGAAACGCCAGCGACAGCACATCGTCCGTGCCGTTTCCCGCAAAAACGTTTTCCGCCCCCACGCCCTCGCGCTTTGCTATAGCCTTTACAAGCCCCACGGCGTTCGCGCTCGGGTATTTTTTAAGCGTCCCCGCGTCGAAGTTCTTTATCGCCTCGAAAACCTTAGGCGACGGCGGGTACGGATTTTCATTCGCGTTTAGCTTGATAAAATCGGTCTTATTCGGCTGTTCGCCCGCAACATAAGGCTCTATCTTCAAAAGATTGTCTTTCCAGCTCATAATTTCCTCTCAAAAAATAAAACCTGCTCTCACGGAAGAACAGGTTTTATGTCATTTTCCGTGCGCCGAGCCTTGTATTATCAAAGCTCCTCGGAGTCGTCCTCTTCCAGCTCGAACAACAGGCGTTTCCCGCAGTTGGGACAATCCATTCCGCCGCGATTTGCCTGGTCGTAATCAAAACGAATAGCGTTTCCGCAATTCGGGCAGACAGTTTCGTACAGATCGTCTATCTCGCCGTCAATATCCTCGAAATCCTCTTCCTCGTCCTCGTCAACGCCGTAAACCTCGTCCTCCAAATCGGACACGCTCTGCTCCAGATCGGTCATAACGTCCGCGACGTCGTCAAGCTCCTCGTCCACTTCAGCCAGATTATCCGCAATATCCGCCAGAACGTCAAGAATTGCAGAAATTATCTTGTCGTCGGTCTTAAGACCCTCGGCAAGCCCTTTTATATACGATACTTTTTCACCTATCGTCATAAAATTATCTCCTCAAAAACAAATTACTTAACGCGCTCCATATACTCGCCCGTGCGGGTATCGATACGGATAACCTCGCCCTCGTTGATAAACAGCGGAACGCGGATTTCCGCGCCCGTTTCGAGAGTAGCGGGCTTTGTCGCGTTTGTAGCGGTGTTCCCCGCGAAACCGGGATCGGTCTGAGTTACTTCAAGCTCAACGAAATTCGGAGGCTCAACGCCGAAAACCTTGCCCTTATACGACAGCACCTTGCACATCATATTCTCCTTGACGAACTTAAAGCTGTCGCCGAGATCCGACGCGTTTACGGGAACGTCCTCGTAGGTCTCCTGATCCATAAAATGGTAAAGCTCGCCGTCGGAATAGGTGTACTCCATATCCTTTCTCTCAACGAAAGCCGTAGGGAACTTTGCGGACGGGTTGTAGGTCTTTTCAACCACCGACCCCGTGATAACGTTCTTTACCTTTGTGCGGACGAAAGCCGCGCCTTTACCCGGCTTTACGTGCTGGAACTCGATAATCTGCATTACGTTGCCGTCCTCTTCAAAGGTCATACCGTTTCTGAAATCTCCTGCTGTAATCATAACAATCCTCCAGATTCTTAATAATTATTCCTCAAAATTCCGAGGAATACACATCTCAATCTATATTGTAACAAATTTCCGCCGATATTGCAAGGGCTTTTTTAAAAAAATTTTATATATGCACCAGATTTCTTGTAGCCCTTGTAAAATCAACGCAGCCTTCCTCCGTAAGCGTCGCCATATCGCCGATTTTCACGCCGAAAGCCCCCGCGACGGACACCGCGCAGTTTACCGAGAGCGTCGCGCCCGCTTTAAGCTGCGCGCCGCTGTTCTGACCGAGTTCGGGCGGCTCTGACAGCTCCAGACCTATCCCGTGCGCAAAATCCGCCGCGCAGTATGCGTCCATGCCCCATGCGTTCAAGGTGCTTTTGCAAACGCTGTCCGCGACCTTGCCGCCTATCCCTGCACGCAGCGTCCGCAGACCGTCCGCAATAGCGCAGGACACCGCATTGTAAGCGTTTTCCATTCGCGGAGTTATCTCCCCCGCCGCTACCGTTCTGCACATTTCGGCGTAATACCCGTCGTACCGCGCCGCAAACTCCATTATCACAAAATCGCCCTCGGAGATTTGCCTGTCCCCCGGCATTCTGTCAAGACGCGCGGTATTCTCTCCCGAAAGCACTCTCGTGCCTATCGTCGGCTCGCTGCCGAAATCCGCAAGGTAAAAATCCATAAGCGATGCTATTTGCCGCTCGGTCATGCCCTTTCGCGCCGTCCCGAGCAGGCGTTCATAAGCCTTATCGCAGATGATCTGCGCGTTTTTCTGGGCGGCGGTCTCCTCTGCGGATTTCACCGAGCGCATTTTCATAATCTGCCGTGAAAGAGCGTCGGAGGTATCAATTTCGGCGTAATGCAATTTGTCCTTAAAAAGCAGATATTCCGAAACGGTCATTTTGTCGGGTTCGATGAAAATCCGCTTTATGCCGTATTTTATCAGCAAATCGAGCAATCTGTTCCCGCCGCCCGCCGCCTTTACCGTAAGACCCCTCGCGCCGCCGAGTTCGCCTGCTAAATTATCGGACGTCAAAAGCAAACGTTCCTCCCGCGAGATGAAAATTAACCCCTCGTCAATCGGCAAGCCGCACAAATACCGTATCGACACGGGCGACGTCACTAAAGCCGCGCTTTTTTCATCGGGGAGCCATTCCGCGAGCGCTGCAGCCCCGCTCACCGTTTCTCACCGACCAGAAATTCCATAGACTTCAGCGCAAGCTCGTAGCTGTGCCTGCCGAAACCCATAATTCTGCCCGCGCAGACGGGAGCTATAACGCTGTTGCGGCGGAATTCGTCGCGGTTGTCGATATTGCTTAAATGAACCTCCACAACGGGTATCTTAATCGCCGCGATAGCGTCGCGGATAGCGTAGCTGTAATGCGTGTACGCGCCTGCGTTTAAAATAACGCCGTTGTATTTCAGCCTTGCGTCGTGAAGTTCGTCGATAATCCTGCCCTCCAGATTAGACTGGAAAAAATCAATCTCGCAGCCCATAGCCGCCGCCTGTATCGACAACTCGTCGTTTATCGACTGCAGCGAGTCGTTTCCGTAGACCGACGGCTCGCGCTCGCCCAAAAGATTGAGGTTCGGACCGTTTATCACCAAAATTTTCATAAATTACCCTCCCAGACTGTCAAAATACTTTTTCATCTCTGCGGCGTCCTCCGCCTGAGTGCCGTCCGACTCGCAGATTATAGACGGAGTGAGACCCCGCTTATAAATCTCCTCCATAAGCCCCTCGTAACGCGGACCGAAAAGCTTGTCCGAAAACGTCAGATGCCGCTTTTCACCGCCCGCGGTGTACTCTATCATGCTGAAATGTATGTGCATATTTGAAAGCCGCTCGTGACCTAAAGCTTTTTCCACCGCGTCAAGCATTGCCGCGTAATCCGCTCTTGTCTTAATACCGCCGAGAGTTCGCGCGTTCAGGTGTCCGAAATCCACCGTCGGCAGAAAACGCTCGTCAACGCCGCAAAGTTCAATAACCTCTTCAAGCGTCCCAAGCTGATTTATTTTACCCATGGTCTCGGGGCAGATAATTATATCCGAAAGCCCGTTTTCATCAAGCGCAGACTGCGCCCGTTTAAGCGTGTCTTTCGCGAGATACAGCGCCTCCGCGCGGGTCATCTTGCTGCATGAACCCGAATGCACGACAATCTTTTCAGCACCTACGGATTTTGCCGCCCTTGCGGACTCCAAAATATAATCAACGCTTTTAAGCCGGGTTTCCTCCGTTGTCGACGACAGCGAGATAAAATACGGCGCGTGGAGCGTAATAAGTATACCGTTTTCCGCAGCGATATGCGGCAAATCCTTTACCGTCGCCTCCGACAGCCGAACTCCGCGCCCGCACTCTATTTCATAGCCGTTAAGCCCGAATTCGTGAAGATACTGCGGCAGATCCTGCGGGAATTTTCTCTTCCCCCAGCTTAGCGAATTGCCGCCCGGACCGAATGTTATCATTATTTCAACTCCAGATTTGAATAATCTCTGTGGAACACCACGCTCTCGACCTTGCGTTTAAGCTTGAACGTCCACCTTTTCTCCATATGAAAGGGCTCTACAAGCGCGGTGCGAATTCCCGCGAAATTTCCCGCCAGAATGTCGGTGAAAATCTGATCCCCCACGACAAGCGTCTCGGACCTCTTAGCGCCCATTGCCTTTACCGCCCTGTTCACCCCAAACGGCAGCGGTTTCGCGCCGTTTGCCGTGAAATCAAGCCCCATCGCCCTTGCAAGCGGCTCTACGCGCTTTGTGTGATTGTTCGACACAACGCGCATTTTCACCCCGATTGACCGCATTTTCTCCAGCCACTCCATAACCCCGGTCTCGGCGTTCGGGTCGTTGTGCATTGAAAGCGTGTTGTCCATATCCAGCACCAACGCGCTTACGTTATTCTTTCTGAGAAACTCCTCATCAATGAAAAGCACGCTTTTCAGCCAGAAAGTAGGTTTAAACAGCATCTTTATCTCCGTAAAACTTCACCGCAGCAAAGCCTTATTTTCCTCCAAAATCCAATTAAAGCGGACATAAAATGCCCGCTTCAACCGTTGTTCTGTTTTAAGAACCTTTCCGCAAGGATCAATACTTGCGCTTACGAGCAGCTTCGGACTTCTTTTTACGTTTTACCGAAGGCTTTTCGTAATGCTCTCTCTTACGAACTTCAGCAAGAACGCCGTCCCTAGCGCATGAACGCTTGAAACGCTTTAACGCGGTATCAAGAGATTCATTCTTACCAAGACGAATTTCTGCCATTTATATTTCCCTCCCTTTGCCGTATGGCACAGGTTTTCTACCATTTGTAGTCTTACATACAGTATAAAATAATTATACATCACAAACCGCATTTTGTCAAGAGGTTACGGGAATTTTTTTCGCACTTTGATTTTTTTGGTAATTTTAGCTAAAAATTGTCAACACATTTATGCGATTATACCCGAAATATCAACGCGCTCACCGTCCGCCCAAAGGCGTTCAAGCTGATAAAAATCCCTTGTATCCTCCGTAAAAACGTGAACTATCACGTCCACATAGTCCAGCACTATCCAGCTTTTGCTCTGAACGCCCTCGATACTTTTAGGCGTTACGCCTTTCTGTTCAAGCTGATACTCCACCTCGTCCGCTAAAGCCTTCGCCTGCGTGGTGCTGGTGGCTGACGCTATAACGAAATAATTCGCTAAAATTGTCAGATCTTTCACCTTTAAAACGGAAATTTCCTCCGCTTTTTTGGAATCAAGAGCCTTTACGGCTATCTCCATTTCTTCAAAATCGGTCATAACTTCTCCTTATCTTTGTTAAGTCCCAAGTAATAGTTATACGCCTCAAACGTCGACACGGGAATTGCGGAACATTTTTCACACACGTTCCCGATCTGATAAATAAGCGCGACGGACATCGCCACGTCGAGGTCCTTTCGGCAATATTCTCGCATTTTGTCAATGCCCTTGTAATCCCTGTCCTCGGAGATCATATCCCCAAGGTAGACGATTTTTTCAAGCGGTGACATTCTCGCGCAGCCGACGGTGTGATAGCGGATTGCGCTGATTATCTCCTCGTCCTCTATCCCAAGCTCCCGCCGAACGAAATGCGCCCCCGCAATGCCGTGCCAGAGGCTTTTTGAGGCTATCTCCGCGGGGTCGGGGGAAAGTCCGCTGTCCATAACGTACTGTTTCTGGCGTTCGGGGAGATCCTCTTTCATAATATCGTGCAGCATTCCCGCAAGATAGGCTCTTTTTTTGTCCGCGCCGAAAATCTCCGCAAGCCGAAAACACTCCTCCGCGACGTTCATACTGTGTGTGAACCGCTTTTTCGACAGCCTTTCCTTCAAAAGCTCCTCAAAGCGGTCAAATTCCTCGTATCTGCTCAACTGTTATTACTCCCGTAAAGATTATTTTTCCCGATAAATTCCGCGACGCTTTGGGGGACAAGCCCGGAAATATCCTCGCCCGCCGCCGCTTTTTCGCGGATTTCCGTGGAGCTTATGTTCACAACGTCGGAAATCAGCACCTTTACCCTGCCCATTTCGTTTGCAAACTCCATCATATCGGTAAAGCTGTCCCCGCCGCGTGCTAACGCGCAAACCTCGGTCTCCTTAAGCAGCGACTCGTATTTGTACCATTCCCTGAACGAATACAGCATATCCCCGCCGATAAGAAGATAGAACCGCCCGCCGGGGTACATTTTCTTAAGCTCCCGCACGGTGTTTATCGTGTAGCTTACGCCGCCCATTTTCCGCTCGATGTCGGACACCTCGACTTCGCACTTATCCGAAATTCCCGAAAACGCCGCGCGGCACATCTCAGCCCTGCACTCGAACGGCGCAAGCTTCGTCGTCTTATGCGGAGACTCGAAAGTCGGCGTTATGATAAGCTTTCTGAGCTTTAGCTGAACGATTGCCTCACGCGCTAAATTTATATGCCCGTTGTGGACGGGGTTGAACGCCCCGCCGAAAATCCCGATTTTCAGAATATCACTCAAGCTCAATCACCCGCTTTTTAGGGTCGCGGCTTTGGCGGTAAAGCACGAATTTTCGCCCGATAACCGCGACAGCGTCCGCGCCGAGCTTTTCCGCGATAATATCCGCAGCCTCACGCGCGGTATACTCGCAGTTTTCCTGAACGCCGATTTTTATAAGCTCGCGCGCGTTTATCGCGTTGTCAAGCTGGTGTACGACCTCGTCGGTAATCCCCAGCTTTCCGATGTAGAAAATGGGGCTGTAGCTCTGCGCCATGGAGCGCAGGTGCGCCCTTTGTTTACTTGTAAGCATTTATGCAAATTTCTCCTTAAATATTTCCGAGAGCTTTTTAAAAGCGTTCGCGCGGTGGGAAATGCTGTTTTTCTCCTCCTCGGAGATGGTCGCCATGCTCTCGTCCTCGTTCAGCATAAAAATAGGGTCGTAGCCGAAACCGTTCTCGCCGAGCGGCTCGTCGCCGATATATCCGCGCACCTCGCCGCGCACGGAATACTCGTCGTCCTCGTCGTAAATGAAGTATATCGAGCAGACAAATCTCGCCTCACGCAATTCCCGCGGCACTCCGTGCATTTCGTCAAGCACCTTCTGACAACGCTCCCCGTCCGTCGCGCCCTCGCCCGCATACCGTGCGGAATACACTCCCGGCGCGCCGTCCAGAAAGTCTATCTCAAGCCCGCTGTCGTCAGCCATTGTGGGAATTCCCACCGCCTCGAAAACTGTCCGAGCCTTGATGTGAGCGTTTTCCTCGAACGTGTCGCCGTCCTCGATTATCTCGCCCGTAAAGCCCGCCTCTTTCATGGAAATTACCTCAAACCCGAACGAGCTTAACATTTCACGGAACTCGCGGAGCTTTCCGCTGTTGTTGGTCGCGATTACCAGCCGTTTTCGGGCAGGCGTGTTCTCCTTGTTGTCCTGCGAATTTTGTCGGTTCATAATTTTTCCTTTCATAAACAATTTAATCAAACAAAGCGTTTACATAACCCTCAGGGTCGAACTGCTGCAAATCGTCTATCTTCTCCCCGACGCCGACAAGCTTTACGGGAATTCCGAGCTCGTTTTTTATCGGGATAATAATGCCGCCTTTTGCCGTGCCGTCAAGTTTTGTGAGAACTATACCCGTAATATCGGCGGTTTCGCTGAAAAGCCGCGCCTGATTTACGGCGTTCTGACCGGTAGTAGCGTCCAGCACAAGCAACGTTTCCACCGACGCGTCGGGAAGTTCACGAGCGATTACCCGCGCGATTTTTTTAAGCTCCTCCATAAGATTTTTCTTGTTGTGAAGCCGCCCTGCCGTATCCGCTAAAACCACGTCCGCGCCGCGGGCTTTAGCCGCCGAGCATGCGTCGAATATCACCGCCGCGGGATCGCTGCCCTCGGTATGCTTTACGATATCCACGCCCGCTCTGTCCGTCCAGACGTTAAGCTGGTCTATCGCCGCCGCGCGGAACGTGTCCGCCGCCGCGACAATCACCTTTTTCCCCGAATTTTTGAGGTTCGCGGCAAGTTTTCCGATAGTCGTGGTCTTTCCCGCGCCGTTTACGCCGATTACCATAATCACCGACGGCGTTGTTTCGAGTTTCAGCTCGTTGCCGCCCGTCAGCATCTCCGACACGATGTTTTTAAGCATACCTTTGACCTCGGCGGGGTCGGTTGTCCCCGTTTTCTTGACCTCCGCGCGGAGTTTATCGCAGATATCCGAACTCGTCTGTGCGCCGATGTCTGACAAAATAAGCGTTTCTTCAAGCTCGTCGAACAAGTCCTCGTCAATCTTCGTAAAGGAATTGAGTATCTGCTCAACCTTGCTTACAAAGCCGTCCTTGGTCTTTTTAAGACCCTCGCGCAGCTTGTAAAGGCTCTCCTCTTTCTGCCTTGCCTCGTATTCCTCCTGAAACCGTATATCGCTCTCGTGGTCGGTGAAGATAGGCTCGCCGCCCGAAAGCCGCTCGAGCAGCGACGGACGCTGTTCCGCGGCGGGTTCTTCATTAGTCTCGGTCTTTTTCTTCTTGTCAAAAAGTCCCATATTCTCTCCCAAATAAAATCAATTCGTAACGCCTTCAAGGTCGTCGGAAAGTTCCTGCCGCAGCAGCCGCGACACGCCCTTTTCCTGCATAAACACGCCGTACAGCACCGAACAGCCCTCTATAGTGCCGCGCCTGTGCGAAATAAGCATAAGCTGTGTGCGGCGGCTGAACCTGTTGACGTAATCGATATACTTTTCAACATTCGCCCCGTCAAGAGGCGCGTCAACCTCGTCGAGCATACAAAACGGCGTGGGACGGTGCATAAGTATCGCGAAATAGATGGTTATCGCCACCATAGCCTGTTCGCCGCCCGACAGCGAAATAAGGTTCTTTATAACCTTTCCCGGAGGCGCGGCTTTTATCTCTATCCCCGAATTCAGCACATCATCGGGATTTGTGAGAATAAGCTCCGCATGTGCGCCGTCTCCGAAAATCTGCACGAAAACGTCCTTGAAATGGCGGTTTATATCGTTAAAGCTGTCGAGGAACTTCTCGCGGATTTCCGTTGTGAGGTCTTCAATCAGCTTTTCAAGCTGACGCTTGGAATTCTCAATATCGCGAAGCTGCGCCGACTGAAAGCCGTATCTCTCAGAAACCGTCTGATACTCCTCGATTGCCGCCATATTGACAATGCCGAGAGCGTTTATCTTCTTATTAAGCTCCGCTAAATCGTTTTCCGCGGCAAGCAGATTTTCGGGCGGAGACGCCATGCTTTGAGCCTCGCTTACTGTAAGCTCGTAATTTTCAAGCAGCGCGGACACGATTTTGTCCTTGTCCCGCTGAACCGAGGTCTGCCGCTCTTCAAGCCGCGCGATTTCCCCCGAATAACGCTCCTTTATGTGATTAAGTTCGCCGATTTCCTTGTGAAGGTCGTTGATTTTCTTCTCAAAGCCCACAATCTCCTCGGAAATTTGCGCCGCCTCGCCGCTCTTGCTCTCGATTTCGCCGCTTTTGCTGTCAATCTCGCGCTTTATGCTCTCAATTCTCCCGCGGATTTCGCGGTCGCTTTTAGAAAGCGCGTCCAGAGCCTGCTTGTAAGCCTCGCTGTTTTCAAGCAGCATCTTGCGGTTAAGCTCGATATTCTTTATCTGCTGATTTAAAACGTCGACATCGCGCAGCGCGTCCATACGCTCGTTATTGAACCGATTTATCTTTTCGGAAAGCTCGGAAATCAAATTCTCCGTCTCGGTGCGAACGCCCGTCTGCAGCTCGTACTGTTCTTCAAGTTTGGAGATTTTCTCCTCCAAAGCCGAAATGCCCTCCTCCGAGTCGGTAATTATCTTATTCTGCTGTTCGAGCTGTGCGTCAAAACGTGCAAGCGCCGAACGGGACGAATTTTCCTGATTTTCAAGCTGCTCTAAAAGACCCTCTAAACGCGAAATTTCCGCCGCCGTGCGAATATCCTCGTTTTCAAGCTCGCGAATTCTGTCGGAAATGCCCTCCATCTCAATGGAAAACTTCTCGTTTTCGGCTCTGTACCGCGAAAATTCCTCCTCGCGGGTCTTTGCGGTCTCGCGCAATTTGGAAATTTCCGCGTAAAGCGTTTCAAGTTCGCGTTTGCGGGAGATTATGCCGCCCTCTTTGTTGATTTTAGAACCGCCCGTAAACGAACCGCCCGCGTTTACAAGCTGTCCGTCCAACGTCACAATTCTGAACTTATAACCGTACTTTTTGCCGATATACGACGCGGTGTCGATGTCGTCCACTACAGCCGTCGTGCCGAGCAGATAACCGATTATCCCGCCGTACTCGTCCGCGCAGTCCACAAGCTCCACCGCAAGCCCCTCAAAGCCCGCCTCGTCCGACAATCTCGGCTCGTTAAGCGTTCTGCCTTTCATGGAAGTTATCGGGTAGAACGTAGCGCGACCCGCTCCCGTTTCTTTCAAAAAACGAATGCATCTGCCCGCGGTTTCCTCGTTGTCGACGATAATATTCTGCATGACCGACGAAAGAACGGTTTCAATAGCCGTAACGTACTTTTCCGGCACGGTGATAACGTCCGCCACAATGCCGTGAATGCCGCCGAGCCTGCCCTGTTCGCCCGCTTTCAGCACTTCCTTTACCGAACGGTAATACCCGTCGCGGCTTTTTTCAATATCCGACAGCACGCGGTATCTCGGCTGTTTTTCGCCAAGCTTTGCATTTACCTCGTCAAGAGCCGCTCTCGCCTGCTCCAAGCGTTTTTTCTTGCCCTCGGCAAGACGTTCCATACCCGCAGCCTTATTTTTCGTGTTATCGAGCTCCTCGGCGTTTTTGCGGGCGTTTTCGCGCTGCGCGGAAAGCTCCTCTTTATACTCCGCAAGCTTTTTCTCGCCGTCCTGCAAACCGCTTTGAAACTCGCGTTTTTGCCCTGCAATTTCTTCGGCAGTCCGCGCCGCAGCGTTTTTCGCGTATTCAAGCTTTGTCTGCTCGGAACGCGCCGCGGCAATCTTTCCTACCAGCGCGGAATACTCCTCTCCCTCCTCGTAATTGCGCTTTGAAATTTCTTCAAGCTGTTTTTGGTTTTCTAAAGCCTTTTCTTCGCTTTCTTTAGCGGATTTACGGCGGTCTTCAATTTGCTTGTTTATGCTCTCGATTTGCTCGTCAAAGCCTTTTCCGCTCTTTTCGGAATCGCTTATCTGCTGCGCCAGTTCCGCGCGGCGGGATTCGTTGTGCTTTAAATCGTTTTCTGCAACGGAGATTTCAGAACGTTTCTCGGAAAGTTCATCATTTGCGGACTTGATGTTGGAATTTGTCCGCGAAAGCCGCCCCTGCGCCGCAAGACGCTCGTCGCCCAGCCGCTCGATCTCCTTTTCGGCGGTTTCAATCTCGCGCTCGTACTGCTCGCACTCGCCGCGGTTTCGGAGAATGTTGTCCGAAATCTCGGACAAACTTGCGTTTTTTTCCTCCAGCCTTGCCACCGAAACGGAAATTTCCAGCGTCTTTTTCTGCGCCATAAGCTCCGCCGCAAGCGACGCCTTCTCCGACTGCTTTTTAAGCGTCGGCAGCCGCTCCTCGTCCGCTCTCATAAGATCGCGCAGGCGCACCAGATTTTCCTCCGCCTGCGAAAGCTGCTTTTCGGTATCGGCTTTTTGATGCAAAAACAGCGAAACTCCCGCTGCCTCCTCGAAAATCTCGCGGCGCTGGGTATCGCGCGCGCTGATTATCTCCGACACCCTGCCCTGCCCGATTATGGAATAACCGTCCCGTCCGAGACCCGTTCCCATAAGCAGCTCCTGAATATCCTTAAGGCGGGATTTTTTGCCGTTTATAAGGTACTCGCTCTCGCCCGAACGATAGAGCTTGCGCGAAATGCAGACCTCGTCCGAATCCACGCGCAGTTTTCTGTCGGAATTATCGATTGTAAGCGCGACCCGAGCAAAACCCATGGGCTTGCGCTCGGTCGTCCCGTGAAAGATAACGTCCTCCATTTTCTCGCCGCGGAGGGTTTTCGCGCCCTGCTCGCCCATTACCCACCGCAAAGCGTCGGAAATATTGCTCTTTCCGTGACCGTTTGAGCCTACGACAGCGGTTGTACGAGTGTCAAACTCCAACACCGTCTTGTCCGCGAACGACTTAAAGCCCTGTATTTCCAATGTCTTAAAAAGCATTTTTTCTTCCTTTTTTCGGCGCGCGCGGGGAAATCTCCATATACGCTCCCTCGCGACCCCTGAATTTTATACGATAGCCCGCAGCGCCGAGCTTTGCGAGATTTTCCCGCCCCTGCCCTACTGCGCGGCTTAGATTTCTCTTATCCGTAAAAACGTCGTAAACGCCCTTTTCAAGCGGTTTCAGACGCAAAAGCAATTGCTCCAGAAAACGCCTGCTTTCTACTATCTCGCGAAATCTCTGGTGATACACGCCGCCTATCATATCGCGCTCTACGTTTTCGCTTGCGTGAAGTCCCATTCTAATCACCGAAATGCCGTTTTGCTCGAAAATATCGAGAAGCTTTGCGCACAAACTAACCGTTTCCTCAAACGAAAACGACTTGTACTCGCCGCGCTCGAAAAGCTCTCCGAGCATCGTCCCGCGAAGGATAACAGTCGGATATACCCTGACGGTTTTGGGACTCAATTTCACGAATTCCCGCGCGGTGTAAAGGCATTTTTCGGGCGTATCGCAATACAGCCCCGTCATCATCTGAAGTCCTAATTCCATGCCGCTTTGCTTTATCAGATTTGCCGCTCGGCGAACGTCCTCGGCGGTGTGTCCGCGGAGATTTTTTTGCAAAACCTCGTCGTCCATCGACTGCGCGCCAAGCTCCACAGCCGTCACTCCGTATTTTGTGAGAATTTCAATTATTTCCTCATCTATGCAGTCCGGACGCGTCGAACAGCGAATTCCCGTATACGCGTCAAACCGCTCTACAGCGCGTTTTGCAGCCTCCAGAAGAGACAGCATATACTCCCTCGGAACGGCGGTAAAGCTGCCCCCGAAAAACGCTATCTGCGCCGTCATGCCCGAATTTTCCAAAACCGCAGCCTGCCGTTCAAGCAAAGCCGAGACATCGTCTGCCGACGGCGCTTTCGCACTTCCGGAAATGCTTTTCTGGTCGCAAAAACTGCACCTTTTGGGACAACCGATGTGCGGAATGAAAATCGAAACGTTAGTCTGTTTCATAGCCCATAAGCTTTACAGCCTCTTTCGCGGCAGCCTGCTCCGCCTCTTTTTTGGACTTGCCCGAACCGCTGCCTATTACCTGCCCGTTCAGCAAAACTTCGGCGAAAAACACCTTCGCGCGGCGGTCGTCGCCGCTCTCGCGGACCTCGTAGGAAATGTGTTCTTCGGGGTTTTGCTGGATTATTTCCTGCAAAATTGTCTTGTAATCCCCAAGATGCACTTTCCCCGACTTCAGCTCCTCAATACTCGGCACAAAAGCCATTATCATGCGCTGCGCCTCGGGCATTCCCCCGTCGAGATACACCGCCGCGATAAGAGCCTCGAACGCGTCCGCGAGTATCGACCGCCTGTCGCGCCCGCCCGTCATCTCCTCGCCTTTGCCGAGGTAGAGGAATTCGCCGAGATTTATCTTCTTTGCGAAATCGTACAGCGAATTTTCGCAGACAATAGACGCGCGCAGCTTTGTAAGTCCGCCCTCGGGAACGGTTGTCATATTCGTGAAAAGATACATCGAAACCGCAATCTGCAAAACGCTGTCGCCCAGAAACTCCAGCCGCTCGTTGCTGCCGTTGTTTTTGCCGCCCGAGTAGCTTGAATGGGTAAGCGCGCGTTTAAGCAGACCGCGTTCCTTGAATTTATAGCCTATTTTCTCCTCCAGTTCGGAAAGTTCAGGCATTTTCAGCCGCCTCCTCGGTCTTAAGCTTTGCAACAGCCTTTGTCATCATTTCAACAGCGTTGTTCTCAACAAACAGCTTTGCCTGACGGAACGCCCCGAAAAACGCCTTTGCGTCGCTTGCTCCGTGAGCCTTGAAAACAGGCTTTGCCGCGCCCAGCAGCGGCGAACCGCCGATTTCCTTATAGTCCATCTGCTTTGAAAATTCGTCAAGCTGTTTTTTAACGCACAAAGCACCGATTTTCGTTTTCAGATTAGCGAAAAACATACTCTTCAGCGCGTCCTTCATAAGCGCGCCCATGCCCTCGCAGGTCTTTAAAAACACGTTACCCGTAAAACCGTCCGTCACCAGCACGTCCACCGCCCCCAGCGGCACTTCCCGCGCCTCGACATAGCCCACGAAATTTATCGGGGCTTTCTCCAGCAGCGCCTTTGTTTCGTGTTCGAGATCCCTGCCCTTTTCGTCCTCCGTGCCGATATTGAGAAGTCCTACGCGCGGGTTTTTGATACCCATTGTCGTTTCCATAAAGCAACTTCCCATAATCGCAAACTGCGCGAGCATTTCGGCAGTGCAATAAAGATTTGCGCCGCCGTCCAGCACGCAGTAGCGTTTTCCGCCCGCGCTCGGCATAAGCGGCACTAAAGCCGCCTTTTTAACGCCCTTTATGCGCTTTGCAATGGTTGTCCCGCCCACGACGATAGCCGCCGTACTTCCCGCGGAAATTGCGGCGTCGGCTTTGCCCTCGGCAAGCATATTGAACGCCACGCCCATGGAGCTTTTATTTTTTTGTTTAACCACCGCCAAAGGGCTGTCCTCAGTCGTAACAACGCCCTCCGCAGGCACCAGAGTTATCCCGTTTTCGGCAATTCCGAGCGACTGCATACGGCTTTTGAGAACTTCAACATCGCCGGTTATAAGCACCTCGATACCGAGTTCTTTCACCGCCATTGCCGAACCTTTTAATATCTCGTCGGGAGCGTTGTCCCCGCCGAACCCGTCAATTACAATCTTCATAAATTCTCCGTTATCCCTGTTATGTCAACCGTCAAGAGCCGCCTCAAATCCGCAAGCGAACGTTCGGCGAGCGCCTCATATTTCTTCTGTTTATCGAGTTTCACATTCAGATCCGCGTCAAGCGGCGGAAGAAGACCCATATTCGCGCCCATAGGCTCGAAATCCACATACCGGTCCTCGTCGTCCGTCCAATCGCAGACGTAATTTATAAGCGAGCCGAGCATCGTGGTTTCGGGGTACGAAAGCGGCGTTTTCCCGCTTAAAATATCCGCGAGCGCCCTGCCCGCCGCTATTCCAGACGCCGCGCTTTCAACGTAGCCCTCGACTCCCGTTATCTGCCCGCCGAAGAACACGTTGTCCGAGCCTTTAAGCATAAAATTCTTGTCGAGCAGCGTTCTCGAACAGATGTAGGTATTTCTGTGCATAACGCCGTATCTCACAAACTCGGCGTTTTCAAGCCCCGGAATCATCGAGAACACGCGCTTTTGCTCGCCGAATTTTAAATGCGTCTGAAATCCGACGAGATTATACATCGTCGCGTCCTTGTTCTCCGCGCGGAGCTGCACCGCCGCGTAGGGACGCTTACCCGTGCGCGGGTCGCAAAGTCCCACGGGTTTCATACAGCCGTAACGAACGCTGTCATGACCGCGCTTTGCGAGGATCTCCACAGGCATACAACCCTCATAGACGTTCGGGTTTTTGTCAAACCGGTGAAGTTCCGCAGGCTCGGCGTTTACAAGCTCGTTCCAAAAGCGCTCGTACTCCTCCCGCGTCATCGGGCAGTTGAGATAATCCGCGCCGCCCTTGTCGTAGCGCGACTGTGAAAACGCTATCGAACGGTCGATGCTCTCGGCGGTCACTATCGGCGCGGACGCGTCATAAAAGCTCATAAACCTGCCGTTACTGCTGCCGAACCTCTCGCTTATTTTCTCGGCGAACGCGTCGGAGGTCAGCGGTCCCGTGCAGATTACCGCGTTGCTTTCGGGGAACTCCGTCACTTCTTCGCTTATCACCGTGATGTTTGGCTCTTCGCGGATAATTCTTGTCACCTCGTCGGAAAACGCGTACCTGTCCACCGCAAGCGCTCCCCCCGCGGGAACAGCTGTTTTTTCGGCAGCCTCACAAATCACCGAGCCGAGCATTTTCATTTCGGCTTTCAGCAGCCCGCACGCAGACTCAATTCGCGCGGCTTTCAGCGAATTCGAGCAGACCAGCTCCGCGAAACCCTCATATTTGTGCGCGGGGGAGTATTTCTTCGGTTTCATCTCGAAAAGTTCAACCTGTATTCCCCGCCGCGCAAGCTGCATTGCCGCCTCGCAACCCGCGAGTCCCGCGCCGATGACCTTAGCTTTCATCGCCCTTGCCACCGTCCTTTGTGTTATCGAGAGGACGCTCGTAGCCGCAGCCGTCTTTCAGACAGTAGATTTTCCCCTGTCTGCCGGTTTTCTTAAACAGCGTAGAGCCGCATTGCGGGCATTTTTCCTCAAGCGGCACATCCCACGTCATAAAGTTGCAGTCCTTGAAATTCTCGCACCCGTAGAACGGCTTGCCTTTCTTGGACTTTTTAAGCAGCATTTTCTTCCCGCATTTCGGGCAATTTCCCTTGGTCTCGGTGACTATCTTTTTCGTGAACTTGCACTCAGGGAAACCCGAACAGCCCAGAAACTTCCCGTAAGGACCGATTTTTATGACCATATTCTTCCCGCAGACCTCGCACTTTATATCGGTAGGCTCGTCGGGAATTTTAACGTGCTTGCCCTCCATATCCTGCTCCGCTTTTTCAAGCGACTGTGCAAAGCCCTTGTAAAACTTGCTGAGCGTATCAACCCAGTCTTTAGTGCCTTTTTCAATATCGTCAAGGCTGTTTTCAACCTTAGCCGTAAACTTAACGTCGACGATATTGCGGAATTTATCCTTTAAAAGCTCGGTTATAACCTCTCCGAGCGGCGTCGGGCGCAGCTGATTACCCGCCTCGCGCTCGACATAATGACGATCTAAAATAGTTGAAATAGTCGGCGCATAAGTGGACGGTCTGCCTATGCCGTTCTCCTCCAGCGCCTTTATCAGCGACGCCTCGTTATACCGAGCCGGAGGCTGCGTAAAATGCTGATTTCCCGTAACCTCAACGGCTTTCAGTTTCTCGCCGTTTTCGAGTTTCGGCAATGCGCCGCCCTGCTCGTCGGCGTCCTTCTGCTCCTCGTAGAGCTTTGTAAACCCGTCGAACTTCACCGAATAGCCGTTCGCCTTAAACAAACAATTATTCGCGGTGATTTCCGCGGACACGGTATCCATAACCGCGTTTGCCATCTGGCTTGCCATAAAACGCTCCCAAATGAGCTTATAAAGCTTGAACTGATCGGACGTAAGCGACTTTTTAACCATCGCGGGAGTAAGCTCGACATTTGTCGGACGAATAGCCTCGTGCGCGTCCTGAGCGTTGTTTTTGGAACGGTAGACGCGCGGCTTTTCGGGGAGATACTCCTTGCCGTAGACGTTCTTTATCATCTCTGCGGCGGCGGTTTTCGCCTCGTCGGAAATTCTGAGGCTGTCGGTTCGCATATAGGTGATAAGTCCCACCGCGCCCATATCCTCGACGTCAACGCCCTCGTACAGCTCCTGCGCGGCTTTCATAGTGCGTCTTGCCTGGAAGGACAGTCTGCGCGACGCCTCCTGCTGCAATGTGGACGTTGTAAACGGCGGCGCGGGCTGCTTTTTCCGCTGTGATTTTTTAAGATTTGTCACAACAAACTCCGCGCCCTTAAGCTCCTCCAACACCTTGTCTGTCTGCTCCTTATTTTCAAGCGAAACTTTCTGCCCGTCAATCTCCGCAAGCTTTGCGGGGAATATCTTTTTCGACGACGGCGCGGACAATTTCGCGTCAACGCTCCAATATTCCGTCGTCTTGAAAGCCTTAATTTCCTCCTCGCGGTCAACGATTATCCTCACCGCGACAGACTGCACGCGCCCCGCCGAAAGCCCCCTGCGGACTTTCTTCCACAAAAACGGCGACAGCTTATACCCCACAATTCTGTCGAGAATTCTGCGGGTCTGCTGGGCGTTTACAATGTCGTTGTCGATGGTGCGCGGGTGGCTCATGCCGTACTGCACGCCCGTTTTGGTAATCTCATTGAACGTCACGCGGACCTTTGCATTCTCATCGATATTCAGCAGATGCGACAAATGCCACGCAATAGCCTCTCCCTCTCGGTCGGGGTCGGTTGCGAGATAGACAATATCGCTTTCCTTAGCGCGTTTTTTCAGCTCTTTAATTATGTCCGACTTGTCCTTCATATTGACGTACTGAGGCTGGAAATTATTATCCACATCAACGCCGAGTTTGGACTTCGGCAAATCGATAATATGCCCCGTGGACGCGACAACCTCATACCCCGCGCCCAGATATTTCTTAACTGTTTTCGCCTTGGACGGCGACTCCAGAATAACTAACTTAGACAAAACTACCTTCTCCTCTTTAGTTCTTATCGGAAATTTCCCACAAAATAACACCCGCGGCAACCGCGGCGTTAAGGCTCTCCGCGCCTTTTATGGGAATGTAGAGTTTTTTATCGCAGATTTCCGCCACCTCTTGCGACACGCCCGCGCCCTCGCTGCCTATAACAACCGCGGTTTTTTCGGGAAACCGAACCTCGCCCAAACGCATCGCGTTTTTATCGAGCATTGCGGCGTAAATCTCAAACCCCTGCCCGTGCAGCCGCTCTCCGAGATTTTCAACGCGGGCAACAAGGGACGGCATTCTGAACACGCTCCCCATAGACGCCCTGAGGGTCTTCGGGGAAAATCTGTCAGCGCATGCGTTTACAAAAATCACCCCGTCAAAGCCGAACGCCTCGGCGGCGCGGATTATCGTCCCGACGTTTCCGGGGTCGCTCACGCCGTCAAGCAAAACGAGTTTTCGCGCGTTTTCGGGGATTTCCGCGCCGAAACGCTCCGCCGCCGCAAACAATCCCTGCGGAGTTTTCGTATCGGAAATATATTCGGAAAGTTCCTCCGTTATTACAGCGGAAAAATTCGCCTTTTCCTGCGCCAGTCTGACGGTTTCGGGATATTTTTCGGCAGCCTTTTCGGTGTACAGAAAATACCCGATTGCCGAAC
This sequence comes from uncultured Clostridia bacterium, assembly GCA_947625335.1. Classification (GTDB taxonomy): domain Bacteria; phylum Bacillota; class Clostridia; order Oscillospirales; family Ruminococcaceae; genus CAG-115. The sequence goes on from CANQNY010000019.1 coordinate 21,214, forward strand.
AACCACCGCAATCTGCAAGTTCCCTGCACAAATGATCGCCCTCTACGGCAAACATATCCTGCCGGCGGCGGTAATCCGCGCTTTTTATAAGCTCCCGCACAACGCGGACATTGTAATTCCTGCGCGAGGAAATTATCTCCAAAAAAACACCCCCGACCCCCGCCGGAGAGCTTGCTTACAAAGCCGCAAATGCCGAAAATGCCGATATTCGCGGGCTTTGTAAACAAACCCTACAATAGCGAAAATCTCACGCCCCGCATAACAAGGCGTGAGAAAATTTCATCAAAGCGCCGCCTTTGCCTTCTCGGTAAGAGCGGTAAAGCCTGCCGCGTCGTTTATCGCGATCTCGGACAGCATCTTTCTGTTCAGCGTAATATCAGCCTTTTTCAGACCGTTCATAAATGTGGAATAATTCATCCCGTTCGCCTTGCAAGCGGCGGAAATTCTCGTAATCCACAACCTTCTGAAATCTCTCTTTTTGAGCCTTCTGCCAACGTATGCGTACTGACCCGACTTCATTACCGCTTCCTTCGCGGTCTTGAACAGTCTGCTTTTGCCGCCCCAATAGCCCTTTGCGAGCTTTAAGGTCTTATTTCTTCTCTTGCGTGTAGCAAGCGCACCCTTTATTCTTGCCATTTTTCTTTCCTCCTATCTTTCTGCGCAGTTTCGATTATTTGTAGGGAATAAGGCTCTTTACCTGAGCCACATTGGTCACGTCCGCATACGCGCCCTGACGCAGACCTCTTTTGCGCTTGGTGGACTTTTTGGTAAGTATGTGACGCTTGCCGCAATGCTGCATCTTCACCTTGCCGCTCCCCGTAAGCTTAAAACGCTTTTTAGCCCCGCTGTGTGTTTTGATCTTAGGCATTTTCTTTTCCTCCTTAATCTATTCCGGGTTATTTCTTAGGACTTAACACGACCGCATAATTCCTGCCCTCGAGTTTTGAGGGCTTATCGGAACTTCCGTACTCCGAAACCGCGTCGCAGAACCTCTTCATCAATTCCTCGCCGAGATTGACGTGCGTAAGCTCGCGATTTCTGCGAAAACGCACCGTGACCTTCACCTTATCGCCGCCCTGCAGGAACTTTATCGCGTTTTTCACCTTGATATTGAAATCATTGGTGTCAATATTAAGCGACATCTTTATCTCCTTGACATCAGCGGTTTTCTGGTTCTTTTTCGCCTCTTTCTCCCGCTTAGTCTGCTCGAAACGATATTTGCCGTAATCCATTATGCGGCATACCGGAGGATTTGCCGTCGGGGAAATCATCACCAGATCAAGATCCGCCTCCACCGCCTTCTGAAACGCCTCAGCCGACGACATAATGCCCAGCTGCGTCCCGTCGCTTGCGATTACTCTGACTTCCTTTTCGTGAATATCCTCATTGATGAGCTGCTCTTTCGTGCCGATTTTAAAGCACCGCCTTTCCGTATTCGGTCTTCTTAAGAAACAAATTAAGCGCGAGAACACATCCCGCGCTTAACATAACTATCCCAAAAGATATTCATATTAAACAACCGCGCCAAACAGCCCGCGGCAAGCCTTTCGGGTCAAAGCCCCAAAAGCCGCCCCGCGTCGGCGGGTGAGAGTGTGAACTCTGCTTTACTGTAATATTATACAACATCTTTTTTTATTTGTCAAGGGGTTTTTGAAAATTTTTGAATTATTTCTTTTCATCAGCCCCAAAAACGCTTGAATCGATATACGGATATCCGCCTATGCGGTCCGCATAGGAATTCTGTTTGTAAAGATCCGACTCGGCATAGGAACTGTCCACAACGTGAACTACAGCCACCTCGTACAAACCCGACTGGAACTCCGTGCCCTTGTAAAGATAATAAAAATACGTCGCCTCTACAAGCTCGCCCGAGCCCGCATTTGCCGCTGCAGTAAGAGTTTTGGCGGTTCCGTGATCAGACGCGGTAACGACTTTCTTTTCGCCGTTGTTGAGATAGGTAAGGTTTTCAGAAACCTCTTTATAGTTGTAGTAAAAACCGAGTTTACCCGTTATCTCTGCGGTAGTATTATCGCAGCAGCAGGTAAAACTTTGCGGATCGTCAAAAGAGGAGGCAAACTTTGAAACGTCAGACGTGGTAAACGTTCCCGACCAAAGCGTATAACTCCCGTCCTCGGAACCGTGAACCTTTTGAAGAGTAAGCGTACTGCTTGCAGGGGAAACATCAAAATAAACCGTTTCTTCGCCCGGCTTGTAATTGGGGTCGTTCAACGCCCTTATAGGGTCGGGCGGCACTTCCCCGCGCAGAATTGCCTCTTCAAACTCGGTAAGCCCGTTGTTTGCGGCTCTTTCCGCGTCTTTTGCCTCCTGCATAGCGTCTGTGGCAGCTTTTATTTCCTCCGCTGTCAAGTCGTGACTTCTGTCCGCCCACCAAGGAGCCTGCGCGTAAGCCGCCGCGGAAACCGCCAGTACTGCCGCGGCGATCCCCGAAACCAAAGCCGCTTTTTTAAGTTTCATATAAATTCCCCTTTCTATAGCTGAAACTTCGAGGAAAAATATTCCTCTTCAGTATCCATTATAGAACAGAACAAAAGTTTTGTCAAGGGGTTTTTGAAAAAAATTTTACCCGACGTTAAACGCCGACATTTGCGGATAGAACGCGGAATTTCCAAGCTCCTCCTCGATTGCGAGCAGGCGGTTGTACTTTTCAACTCGCTCGGAGCGCGAGGGCGCGCCCGTCTTTATCTGGCGCGTGTTCATGCCGACGGCAAGGTCCGCTATCAGCGTGTCGGCGGTTTCTCCCGAACGATGGGACGAAATGGCGGTGTAATGCGCTTTGTGAGCGGTTTTTATCGCCTCCAGCGTTTCGGAAAGCGTTCCTATCTGGTTGGGCTTTATCAGCACGGAATTCGCACAGCAAAGCGAAATTCCCTTGTTTATGCGCTCGGTGTTGGTGACAAAAAGGTCGTCGCCCACAAGCTGAATTTTCCCCGAAAGCCGCTCGGAAAGCCGTTTCCAGCCGTCCCAGTCCTCCTCTGCAAGACCGTCTTCTATGGAGATTATCGGGTACTTTTCCGACAGCTTTTCCCAATGGGAAATAAGCTCCTCGGACGTGAAATGCTGACCCGATTTCGGGAGAACATACCCGTCGTCGCCTTTCCACTCGGAGGACGCCGCGTCGAGGGCTATGCGGAAATCCTTTTCGGGCTTGTAGCCTGCTTTTTCGACAGCCTCCAAAATAACGGAAATTGCCGCCTCGTCGCTGTCAAGATTTGGCGCGAAACCGCCCTCGTCGCCTACGGCGGTCGATAATCCCCGCGACTTTAAAATATCCGCAAGTGCGTGGAAAACCTCGCTGCATTGCCGCAAAGCCTCGCGAAAGCTTGCCGCGCCGACGGGCATTATCATAAATTCCTGAACGTCGATATTATTCGCGGCATGCGCGCCGCCGTTCAAGATATTCATCATCGGCACGGGGAGGGTGTTTGCGGCGACCCCGCCGAGAAAGCGGTAAAGCGGCTGCTCCAGAGCCGCAGCGGCGGCGCGTGCGGCGGCGATTGACACCGCGAGAATGGCATTCGCGCCGAGCTTTGATTTATCCGGAGTGCCGTCAGCGGCTTTCATTGCCGCGTCCACCGCGTAGGTGTCGCGCGCGTCAAGCCCGCGAACCGCATTGTTTAGCGCATCGGAGATGTTTTTCACGGCGTTTTGCGTGCCCTTGCCGCCGTACCTCGAAAAATCCCCGTCCCGCAGCTCGTGAGCCTCGAATTTGCCTGTTGACGCGCCGCTCGGGACGTTCGCAGAGCCGCTCGTGCCGTCCGCGAGAGTGACCACAGCCCGCACCGTGGGATTTCCGCGCGAATCGAGAATTTCCCCGCCGGTTACTTTTTCAATTTCAGTAAAATACATACCGTTCCTCCTTGAAAATTTTGCGTTATTATGCGCTTTTTGGGGAGGAATTATACAAAAAGAGCCGCAGTTTCCCACGGCTCTGAAAATTATCTGCGGATTGCGCCAAGCTGCTCGGACAAAGCGGAGACAATCTTGTCGGTCTCAGCGTCCGCCTGCTCGTCGGTAACATCGGCTGAGTTGTCCGAAAAAGTAATCGTAAACGTCAGACTCTTCTTGCCGAAACCGAGCTTTTCGCTCTCGAAGCTGTCGATAAGGCGTATATCCGACGCTAGAACGCTTGCGGCGCGCGCCGCGTCCTCGATTTCCACGCAGAGCGTTTTTTTGCTTACGATAAGCGAAATATCGCGCTTTGCACGAGCATACCCGCTGTCGGGGGTGTATTTAATCTCCCGCTTGAACATTCCCGAAAGCGCGGTGTAATCGATCTCCGCGAGGAAAATTGAAAGATCGGTTTTTTTGCCCTCGTCGATGTTTATCGACTCGATTATCTCATACCGCAGCTTGCCGAGCGTGCCTATTTTCACGCCCTCGCAGAAAATATCCGCGCAAAGTCCGGGGTGCAGATACGGACGCTCTCCGCGCTCAAAGCGGAAAGCAAGCCCGTTTGCCGCGGCAAGGCTTTCTATAACCGCCTTTACGGTAAAGAAGTTCTCCCCCGCGCCGTATGCGCCGAGGCAGAGAATTTTGCGCTCCTCGGGCGGCTCGGTAAGCGGCAGATTTTTCGGCAGATACACATTCGCAAGCTCGAAAAATCTTCCCGCGGGATGGTCGGTTTTAACGTTGTCCGCGATGACGTTTATCATGCACGGAGCCATAACCGTTCTCATAATTGACAAATTATCCGTAATGGGGTTTAAAAGCTCGACAGCGCGGCGTTCGGGAGCGTCCTCGGAAAACCGCAGCATATCAAGCTCGCGGCG
>CANQNY010000020.1 GCA_947625335.1 uncultured Clostridia bacterium
CGCCCGCTCTCGCGATAGCCGTAAGGTTCGAGCCGAACTCCATATCGTGCATTTTCGCCGAACGCACGAGAATAGCGTCGGGATTTTCGACGTTGTCGCCGAAAGTGTATTTTGACTTGTCAAGCAAATCCGTGCCGCAAGCCGCGATTTTGTTCAATGTCTGAATATTGTACATTTAAATCAACCTGCCTTCTGTTTTATTGTTTCTCAGTCCGAGAGCTATGCCTTATCGGCATGCTGAGGCGTCACTATGGGTTTTCCGTCCTTGTCAAGCAAAACGGACAGTCCCCCGGAGTTTCCGTTTGAAACGAACAGGTAGTTTACGCCCGTCGTTCTGTCAACCAACACCGTATACCCAAAGAAAGTTCCTTGGGTATAAATTCTCTTAAACCTATCGGTAATCTTTTCCTCGTCGGACGAATTAGCCATTTTCAGCCTCGAACTTCTTCATAAACTCAACAAGCTTTTCAACGCCCTCGATAGGCATTGCGTTGTAGATAGACGCTCTCATGCCGCCGACGGTTCTGTGACCCTTGAGGTTCTCAAAGCCCGCAGCCTTGGACTCCTTGACGAATTTCGCGTCAAGCTCCTCGTTGCCGGTAACGAACGGAACATTCATCATAGAACGGTCTTCGGGACGAACAGTACCCTTAAAGAGCTTAGACTGGTCAAGGAAGTCGTAGAGAATTTTAGCCTTCTTCTCGTTGCGCTCTTTCATAACCTCTAAGCCGCCCATTTTCTTAATCCACTTGAACACCTTGCCGCAGATGTAGATAGCGTAGCAGTTAGGCGTATTGTACAGCGAATCGTTGTCCGCCTGGGTCTTCCATTTAAGCATTGTGGGAGTGCCGGGGAGAACGTCGTCTGTAATAAGATCTTCGCGGATAATCGAGATAACCAGACCCGCAGGACCAACGTTCTTTTGAACGCCGCCGTAGATAACGCCGTATTTCGTAACGTCTACGGGCTCGGACAAAAAGCAGGAGGAAACGTCCGCCACGAGGATATGACCCTTTGTATTCGGCAGAGTGTGGAACTTTGTGCCGTAAATAGTGTTGTTCTCGCAGATGTAAACATAGTCTGCGTCTGCGGGAATATCAAGGTCGGAACAATCGGGAATATACGAGAAAGTCTTATCCGCGGAGGACGCTACGGCAACTGCCTCGCCGAAAATCTGCGCCTCCTGATAAGCTTTCTTCGCCCACTGACCGGTGATGATGTAAGCCGCTTTTTTGTTCTTCATAAGGTTCATGGGGACAGCCGCAAACTGCTGCGACGCGCCGCCCTGCAAGAACAGAACCTTATAGTTGTCGGGGATATTCATAAGCTCGCGAATATCCTTCTCCGCGGTCTTGATAATGTCGTCATACGCCTTGGAACGGTGCGACATCTCCATAACGGACATACCTGTGCCGTTGTAATCAAGCATTTCGTCTGCCGCCTCTTTAAGCACCTCTTCGGGCAGGACAGCGGGTCCCGCGCTGAAATTGTAAACTCTCATGGGAAATCCTCCTGTAAAAAAATGTCTGTTTTACCGCCGCATTATACGGTTGTGGAAAAAACCACTATTTCTATTATATGACATTTTGCGCGATATGTCAAGCGGTTATTTTGACTTTATCGAATTTTTGTTATTTTTTTCACGAAAAAAGCCCCCGAATTATTCGAACGGGAGCAATTTTCGCCTATGAAAAGCATTCGAGAGCGTCTGCGATGATATTTCCGAGAAGTTCTCCCGTGTATACCGCCTCTTCGAGAGAATTCCCCTGACTTCCAACTTCTATCAACAGCGCGCCGGGGGACATATCCTGATTATAGTTGCGGTAATCGAACAAAACGGGGCGCGCGAGCGTCGGATAAGCGGTTTCGGCGGCGTTTTGCAAAAGGCACGCAAGCTTGTAATTCTCCATATAATCGGGCATATTGAATATTTCGTTGTCGCAGCCCGTGATTATCATAAACTGCGCGGCGGTCTTGCCGTTAATTTCTGCTATGGGAGCTATCGGAGAGCCGTCCGAACTGCCGATGCCGTCGCGGTGAATATCAAGTATAAGCTGCAAATCGGGATATTCTTCCATATTTTTGACAATTGTATCGGCGGAGCGGTAATACGCCCCCGTATACTGCGGATAATCGTGGACCGTGCAGTCGTGGACAACGGAAATCCCGCGGTTCGCTAAAGCCTCGCACACCGCGTCCCCGACGGCGACAACGCTTTTATCGGCGTCGCGGTTGTTGTTCGGGTAGTCTGCGTCGTACCAGTCGTTTTCGGGAAGATAGCTTTCGGTGGTGTGGGTGTGATAAATCAGCACCGTGGGGCTTTCCGCGTTTTCGGGGAGCTTTATTTCGGGCAGCGTTTTCGCCGCACTTTCAAGCTCCGAATTATCAATATCCGTACAATTTCTGACCTGTGCGCCGCTTTGCAGCGTTATGTACTCGCCCGAGTTGAACTTCCCGAAGTTGTATCTTAATATTTGCCCGCTGTGCGTCTGAAATTTTGAATAATCGGTTTCATCCTTATAATCCGAGCGGTTTTTCGCGATTATTTTCCCGAGATTTTCGGGTTCGCTTTCGGGCGGCTCGCTTTCGCTTTCCGATGTCTGCGAATTTTCCGAATTTTGCAGGTTTTCCGAATTATCCGAGCTTTGCAAGCTGTCGGAACTCTCCGAACTCTCCCCGCTTTCGGAATTTTCGGAATAATACGCTCCTGCGGTGAAATATGCCGCCGAACGCAGGAAATTCCCCGCCGCCGACCCCGAAAGCGTCAAAATCGGACACCCCACCGCCGCAATTACAGCCGCAAATGATTTTAATTTTCCCATATTTTTCACCCCTCCGGACAAGTATATGCCCCGCGGCAGTAAAAAATTCCAAAAAAAGCGGGCTGCACAAAACGCAGCCCGAAAAAATATATTTGACCTTTGGATTAGGAAGTTGTCAATTAGTACATTCCGCCCATTCCGGGAGCGGCAGGAGCAGCGGGAGGATTTTCCTCGGGCTTGTCGGCAACAAGGCTTTCTGTCGTGAGAACCATTTCCGCAACGGAAGACGCGTTCTGAAGAGCCGAGCGAGTAACCTTCGCAGGGTCTACAATGCCCTTCTTTATCATATCGCCGTAGGACTCGGTGTATGCGTCGTAGCCGTAGCCGACGGTCTTTTTCTTGACGATAGCGTCAATAATTACCGAACCCTCAACACCTGCGTTAAGAGCGATCTGGCGCATAGGCTCTTCAAGAGCCTTCAGCACGATAGCAGCACCCGTCTTTTCATCGCCCTCAAGCCCGTTCATAACCTTTTCAACAGCAGGCATAGCATTGATAAGCGCAACGCCGCCGCCCGCTACGATACCCTCCTCAACGGCTGCCTTTGTAGCCGCGAGAGCGTCCTCGATACGGAGTTTCTTCTCTTTCATTTCAACTTCGGTTGCCGCGCCGACCTTGATTACGCCAACGCCGCCCGAAAGCTTTGCAAGACGCTCTTGGAGCTTTTCCTTATCAAATTCGGAAGTTGTAGCCTCAATAGCGTTTCTTATTTCGGAAACTCTTGCCTTGATATCCGACGCCTTACCTGCGCCGTCAACGATAATGGTGTTTTCCTTGGTAATTTTAACCTGCTTTGCAGTACCAAGCTGGGAAATCTGCGTTTCTTTAATGTCAAGACCCAGTTCGTCGGTGATAACCTCGCCGCCCGTGAGAATTGCAATATCCTTAAGCATCTCCTTGCGTCTGTCGCCAAAGCCCGGAGCCTTTACCGCAACGCAGGTGAACACGCCGCGCAGCTTGTTGAGGATAAGGTTTGTAAGCGCGTCGCCGTCAACGTCCTCGGCAATGATAAGGAGTTTCTTTCCGCTCTGGACAACCTGCTCGAGCAGCGGGAGAATATCCTGAATAGAGGATATTTTCTTATCGGTAATAAGGATATACGGATTATCGAGATCCGCCTCCATTTTATCGGTATCCGTTACCATATACGGGGAAATGTATCCTCTGTCAAACTGCATTCCCTCAACAACATCGGAATAAGTTTCCGCTGTCTTGCTCTCCTCAAGAGTGATAACGCCGTCCGCGGTAACCTTTTCCATAGCGTCCGCGATAAGCTGACCTATCGTCTCATCGCCCGCCGAAATAGTAGCTACTCTTGCAATATCTGCAGTACCCGCGACTTTCTTGGAGTTCTTCTTAATCTCTCCGACAGCCGCGTCAACCGCTTTCTTCATACCCTTTTTAACAATCATGGGGTTTGCGCCCGCAGCAATATTCTTCATTCCCTCGCGAACGAGAGCCTGTGCAAGCAACGTCGCGGTGGTAGTGCCGTCGCCCGCTGCGTCGTTGGTCTTTGTAGCGACTTCCTTTACAAGCAGCGCGCCCATATTCTCGAAAGCGTCTTCAAGTTCAATCTCTTTCGCAATCGTAACACCGTCGTTTGTGATAAGCGGAGAGCCGTACTTCTTGGAAAGCACGACGTTTCTGCCTTTCGGACCGAGAGTTATCTTCACGGTATCCGCAAGGGTGTCAATGCCCTTTTGGAGAGCCTTTCTTGCGTCTTCTCCATAGATAATATCCTTAGCCATGATAAAATCTCCTCCTAATGTTTATGTTTGTCGGCAATTACTTCGAGCGCTTTGCGCCGGGTTTTCTGCCGGGTTTTTTCTTTGCAGCAGCTGCGGGAGCAGCTTTCTCAGCCGCGGGCTTTCTGCCTCTCTTCTTTGCGCCGTCTGCGGGAGCGGCAGCGGTTTTCTTTGCAGCGGCGGGTTTCTCATTTCCACCCTCGACAACCGCGAGAATATCTTCCTGTCTTACTATAGAATACTCTACGCCGTCAACCTTGACTTCCGTGCCGGAATACTTACTGATAAGCACCTTCTCGCCTACTTTGACGAACATCTTGACTTCCTTGCCGTCAACCACGCCGCCGGGACCTACAGCGACAATTTCCGCGATAGAGGGCTTTTCCTGAGCCGCCGCGGTGAGAATAATGCCGCTCTTGGTGGTTTCCTCCGCCTCGACGGATTTGATAACAACTCGGTCTGCTAAAGGTCTGATTGTCATATATATTTCCTCCCAGTGAAATAATTTGCAATTTCCGCAATTTTAGCACTCACGTTTATTGAGTGCTAATTATATTTTAACCTATATTTGAAAAAAATCAAGGGGTAAACCCAAATTTTTTGTTATTTTTGTAGCAAAGCACAAATATTTTCTAATATTATAGCCTTTTATTGGTAGTTTTATACAGAAAAATATCGGAAAAACGATTTATATTTTCAAAGTTTATTGAAAAAATAAAAATAATATGCTAAAATAACTATGTTATTAAAATAACAAACATATAAAGGGGGATTTTTCGATGTTTGGTTTTTTTAAAAAAGCACCTGCTCTTTCGGAAGAAGAAAAACGCGCCGAAAGCCTTCCCCGCACAAAAAAGGTGGAATTTATCGACACGCTCCCTATCTCGGGCATAGAAAACGAGCTTGACCGCGATATTCACGCCGCCGTGGGCTACACTCCCGTAAATTACTACGACACCAAGGACAGCAGTCTTATGTGCATTTTCTACTATTCGGAGGATTACAGCGAGATTTATATGCGTTTTCAGCGCGTGGTGTACGACACGCCGAAAGAAAAATCAAAGCTCTGGAAGATAGACAAGGAGCTTATGCGCGATATTCTGCGAAAATTCGGGCAAAATATATAATTTCGTCGGGATTTTAAGCAAATGCAGGAATATTTCACCAAACTTTCACAAAAGAAACAACATAAAAACACACTGAATGTTTATAATAAACTTGCAATCAAGAAGATTGCCCGGCAATGCTAACCGCTCTTTTCATATAATTACCAACCAAACCAGCATTAACGCCCCGTGAGAAATCGCGGGGCGTTAATGTTTTATATCACATCGGAACGGGCGTTTCGGCGAGAATCTGCCCGATTATTTCGTCCGACGAGAGAAAATCCGTCTGACCCGCGGCAAGAATTACCCTGTGCCGCAGCACCGAAAGAGCCATAAGTTTCACATCGTCGGGAGTTGCAAACGCCCTGCCCTCCATAAGCGCGTGAGCCTGCGAGGCTCTGTACAGCGCGATAGACGCTCTGGGTGACGCGCCGAGTTTTACCTCGCGGCGGTTTCGCGTCGCGCTTACTATCATCAGAATATACGCCTTTACCTGCTCAGACACCGCCACTCTGCCCGCCTGTTCGCGAAGTTCTAATACCTCTTCAAGCGTCATCACGGGGGTCACCTTCAGCTTATGCGGCATTTTATCCAGCATCGAAAGCTCCGCCGCACGGTCGGGATAACCTATTGATATTTTCATCAGAAAACGGTCAAGCTGCGCCTCGGGAAGATGATATGTTCCGTAGGTCTCAATCGGATTTTGCGTTGCAAGCGTCATAAACGGCACGGGCAATTTATGAGTTACCCCGTCAACCGAAATTTGAAGCTCCTCCATCGCCTCCAGAAGCGAGCTTTGCACCTTCGGCGACGTTCTGTTAATCTCGTCCGCAAGCAGGAAATTGCACATAGCCGCTCCCGCGCGGTATTCCGCCTTGCCCGTCTGCCCGTCGATAACGGTGTAGCCGATAACATCAGACGGCATTAAGTCCGGGGTAAACTGTATTCTTCCAAAGCTCCCCGAAACGGACTGTGCAAGCGTTTCGGCAAGCAGCGTTTTCCCGACTCCGGGAACGTCCTCTATAAGCACATGACCGCCCGCCAACATCGCGCAGACTATCTTCTCGACAACATCATGCTTTCCTATAATTACGTTTTCAATATTATTTATAAGAGACTCTATTTTCGGAACCATATTTCTGCCTTTCCTAATAATGCTGAAACAAAAGTGCCGAGCGCAAAGCACGACAAAAGATTTCAAAATCTCCGTACAATACTTAATGCACCCGGCACCTCAAATTTTACGCTTAAAAATCAATTGAGAATAGAATGCTCGTCAGCCGCGTCGAACAGGTGAATCTTGTTCGGGTCAAGAGCAAGCTTGATGGTGTCCTGCGGACGTGCGGCACATCTCGGAGAAACTCTCGCGGTAAGAGAAATTCCCTCGCAGTTGAGATACAGGAACGTCTCAGCGCCAAGCATTTCCGTAACGTCAACAGTAGCCTCTATAATGCCCGTCTTAGCCGCCGACAGGAACATCTCCTCTTCGTGAATGTTCTCGGGACGAATTCCGAGTACAACCTCTTTATCAACGTAATACTTCAGAGCGTCGTTGTCAGCCTTTCCGCTCGGAACTTCAACATAGAACTTGCGCGCCGCCGAACCGAACTCAACAACATACTTGCCATCGTTCATAACAAGCTTTGCGTCGATGAAGTTCATCATCGGAGAGCCGATAAAGCCCGCAACAAACTTATTTACAGGCGACTCGTAGAGGTTAATCGGAGAGTCGATCTGCTGAACATAACCGTCCTTCATAACGACAATTCTGTCGCCCATAGTCATAGCCTCGGTCTGATCGTGCGTAACGTAAATAAACGTCGTGCCGAGTTTCTTGTGGAGCTTTGCAAGCTCGGTTCTCATCTGAGCGCGGAGCTTTGCGTCAAGGTTTGACAGCGGCTCGTCAAGCAGGAATACCTGCGGATCGCGTACGATAGCGCGTCCGAGCGCAACACGCTGTCTCTGACCGCCGGAGAGAGCCTTCGGCTTTCTGTCGAGCAGGTGAGAAATGTCAAGAATCTTCGCCGCCTCCTCAACGAGCTTTTTAATCTCGTCTTTCGGAACTTTGCGGAGTTTCAGACCGAACGCCATATTATCGAAAACAGTCATATGCGGATACAGAGCGTAGTTCTGGAAAACCATCGCAATATCTCTGTCCTTGGGGGCAACATCGTTTACAAGGCGGTCGCCGATAAACAACTCACCCTCGGAAATTTCCTCAAGTCCCGCGATCATACGGAGGGTAGTGGATTTACCGCAGCCTGAAGGTCCAACGAGAACGATAAACTCCTTGTCCTTGATATTCATAGTAAAGTCAGTTACGGCAGTAACGCCGCCGGGGTAACGCTTGTAAATGCCTCTAGCCGATAAACTTGCCATTTATAAAACCTCCTGAATGTAACTTTGAACGGGCAGCCGCAAAAAGCAAAACTTGCCCGCAGCATATTTCGCTAATACTATAATACCAAATCAAAGCAAAAAATAAAAGAGCCTAAACTAACAAATATTTAACAATCAGTTTAGGTACTTTCACCAACCGTTACAAATTTCCCCGTACAAAACAGCGTTTCTACCAGCATTTTGCACAAAAAATTCACCAAAAAAGTGATTTTCTCAATGACAGAGCCAATTTTTTGGCATATCCGACAAATTCGGCGGCGCGATTTTGGGCATTTTGGCACAATATATTGTATTTTCAACAAGAAGAATACCCACAGTCCCTTAAGCTGCAAGGTCTAAAACCCGCCGTTATACGAATACAATATACGGACAAATTAAGACCGGGGAGGAAATTGTATGGCAAGACAAAAGGCTCGTTCGGGGAAAGCGGCGGTAATTGGGCTGTTGTTGCTGGTGCTTGCGGGGATATGGCTGCTTGTAAGACTGGCGGTAAGACCTAAGGCGGAAATTCCGGGCGCTACCAATGCCCAGCGCGTGGAATATATCGAATCGTTCGGCTGGGACGCGGGGACGGTGCCAAGCGACATTCGGGAGATAACCATTCCCGCGCGGTTTGACGACGCGTATAATCAGTACAACGCCCTCCAAAAGGAGCAGGGGTTCGATTTGCGGAAATACTGCGCCTGCGACGCTCACAAATACACATATAAAATAAAAAACTACGACGGCGCAGACCCTGCCGTTCCGATAAACGCGAACCTAATCGTCATAGACGGCAAAATCGTCGCCGCAGACATCTCCTCCGCCGAGGCAAACGGCTTTGTGACCGTTCTTGCAAAAAAATAGCGTTGACATTCGCGGGTTTTTGTAGTAAAATATAATTTGAATAAAACCTGCGAGGTGCAAAATGAAACATATAAAACTTGCGATAACGGCAATATTGGTAACAGCAACGCTTTCGGGCTGTTCTTTTTTCCCCGGTTGGGAAGATCCTTCGGACGGCAGCGATATAAGCTTTTCCTTTGAGAGCAGGCAAAGCTCTTTAGGTTCAAGTTCTCAAACCTCAACCCCATCTGAAAGTTCTTCAACTTCTTCAAGCTCCGAAACTTCAAGCGTAAGCGAAAGTTCTCCCGAAGTCGACGCGAACACCTACCCGATAAACATCGGTGACGAGTGTTATCTCACGATAGAAGACGGCGAGGTCATCGCGCGCTACCGCAAGGACGGCGAGGTAAGCAGCGTGATCTGCGGCGATCGGGACGAAATTTCCGAGGAAAACGGCGTTGTTACGGCAAGGCTTGACCTTTCGGGCGTCCGAAACGGCTATTTTGATATCAAGGTTGTGGACAGGCAGTATCTGGCGTACAACGTCCGCCTTTTTATGAGCGGCGGAAAAGCACAGTTCCCCAAGGTTTCGGAAATTGCCGAAAATAATTCCTCAACTGCCGAAAACCCTACGGAACTTACGTTCGCGCAGACCGTGAGATATATTACCAAAAGCGGTTCTGCAAAAGGCGCGGCGGAAATCCTCGACGAGGTGAAAAAGATTTCCGACGAGATTTGCGAGGGTATAACAAACGATTACGACAAGCTGCGGGCAATTTCCGACTGGGTTGCCGACAACATTTACTACGACCACGAGGCGCACGATTCGGGCAACATGGAGGAATGCGTTACGCTTGAATATATGCTGGACAAGCATGCAAGCGTCTGCGGGGGTTATGCGACGTTTACTTCCGCGCTGTGCGAGGCGCAGGGGATTTACTGCGTGAATATCGACGGCGAGGCGATAAACACCGACCGTTGTTTTGCGGAACTGGGGCACGGCAGCCATCACGAATGGAATTATGCCGAAATCGACGGGCGCGGGATATGGGTGGACTCCGGCTGGGACTCCTACAACAACCTCTACACCGGAGGGAGATATTCCCACGGCGGGATCGGCGGGTTCTACTTCGACATCGGAAACAGCGTTTTCGCGCTGGATCACAAGGTAAACACCGCCGCTTTGCGAAATTATTTTGAATAAGGAGAGCCTTATGATAAAAGCCGACTGTCATACACATTCGTCGTTTTCAAGCGACAGCAGCGAACCGCTGTCCGAGATGATAAACGCGGCGCGCGAAAAGGGACTTTCCGTGCTTTGCCTTACAGAACATATGGACTTCGATTATCCGACGGGGGAATTTTTGCTTGATACAAAAGCCTATCGAGAAAAACTGTTTTCTTTGCGCGAAAGTAACCACGACATTGAACTCCTTTTCGGCGTGGAGTTGGGGCTTATGGACTATCTTGCTCCCAAGCTGTACGAATATGTAAAATCCTGGGATTTCGATTTCATAATAGGCTCGTCGCATATGGTGGACGGCACGGACCCCTACTATCCCGAATATTTCGCACAGCACGGCGGAAAAAACGGTATTCTCCGCTATTTTGAGAGCATTCTCGAAAACGTGAGGGCGTTCGACGATTTCGACGTTTACGGGCATCTTGATTACGTTGTGAGATATTCCCCCGAAAAGGGTTACAATCCCGCCGATTTTCGGGAGATAATCGACGAGATTTTAAAACTCCTTATCTCAAAAGGAAAAGGAATTGAGATAAACACCGCGGGGATAAAAAGCGGTCTTGGGTATGTTCACCCGCACGAGTTTATCCTAAAGCGTTACAGAGAACTCGGCGGGGAGATTGTCACCGTAGGCTCGGACGCTCACGACCGAAAAAGAGTTGCAGACAACTTTAAAGATGCTGAAATCGCCCTGAAAGCGGCGGGATTTTCGAGGTATGCGGTTTTCAAGGGCAGAAAAGCCGAGTTTCGCGGGCTTTGATTTCGATCGTCAAAAAATAAACAAAATTGACGCTTTTTTACATAGATTTTCATAGTTGATTTTGTGCATTATGCCTAAAAATTGCAATTACTACTTGAAAAAATTATAGAAATGTGATAATATTAGTGTAGAGAATTTATTTTCTCAATACCGACTACGGAGGGTTGCATATGAAGGTTACCATAACCGCAAAGAAACTCAATATTTCCCAGTCCTTCAATGACTACGCGGAGAAAAAGCTCAGCGCGAAACTGGACAGGTTCTTTCCCGACGAGGCTGACGCGAAAATTACGCTTGAAGAACGCCGCGATATGATATTGTTGGAGCTTACGGTAAAATACAACGGTATGATCTACCGCGCGGAGCAGTCCGCAAAGGATAAAAACGACGCTCTGGACGTTACGGTGGACAGAATTATCCGCCAGATCAGAAAACAGAAGACAAAGGTTGAAAAGAGCCTGCGCGCGGGTGCGTTTACGGGGCTTGCTCCCGAACCCGAAGAGGAGGATTACGAGGTAATTCGCTATAAGACGTTCGCGCTGCGCCCGATGACGGTGGACGAGGCTATTCTTCAGATGAATTTGCTCGATCACAAGTTCTTTATGTTCCGCAACGCCGAAACAAACACCATAAACGTCGTTTACAAGCGCGATGAGGGAAACTATTCGGTTCTGGTTCCCGAAGACTAAAAACTAAAAGGCGTCGGCAAAAGCCGGCGTCTTGTGTTTTATTAAGAAGTGACCGGAGGTGACGCTGTGGCGTTCGCAAACGAACAGAATATTCTGGGACGCTTGCTTTTGATCTCAAAAGCCGTATATTCAGATATGTGGAAAAGTTCTACGCCTGAGAACGTCGTGGCGGCGCTGGATCTGCTGTCGGCGGCGTTGTCGCATATCGAAAACGGAAATGTTCCGAAAAACCTGCTTAGAAAGCTGAAACGCGGGATAAAGTCTCAAAACAGGAATTTCTTTTTGGAGGTAAAGCAGTATTTCACGCTGATCTATCCCACGCCCGAATTCGATATGGAAAAGGCGCGGCGGCACATTCCCGCGATTATTTTCGGCAACGACAAAATTTGCGAGAAAATCGTCAAGGGCGAACCCGACAAGGCAAAATCAATGTCTTCCGCTATGGCAAGCTACCCCGGGTTTATCTTCGGGGAGTTTGAGGAGCTTTCGGACGAGCAGTTTTACGACCTCGTTTTCGGCTATTATCCCAAGCTCTATGAGGAGGAGTTTATGGACGAAATGCGGGGGCTGTTTGACGGGCAAAAATGATAAAAACCGCGGTGTTATGCCGCGGTTTTTTGGTTTGTTTATCAATCTTCGAGAAGATAGACCTCGTTCGGGGAAATTGAAAGCCCGGGTGTTAAGATAAGCCAATCGGTAATGTCCTCCACGCCGTAAACGCCCTCGTCGCCCTCGTGCATTGCCGCTACGTCATACGGGTCCTGCGTGAGCTTTGCGCGGAATTTTTCGCCCTCGAACCCCACAAGCTCGAACCAGGCGTGTTCGCGGGAGTTTTCGTCCTCGCCGTGGTCGGTCACAAGACCTATTTTAATAAGCACCTTGTATTCGGGATTTTCGGAGGCTTTTTTCACATAATCAAACCGCTCCATAGCAAGAGCCTTCATGCGGTTGGTTTCTGCGTCGCTGAAAAAGTATACGGGATTATTTCCCCACAAATCATTAAGTTCGGAAACCTTTATCAGCTTGCCTTTATCCTTTTCATTCGGGGATGCGATGAAAATAGGCGAGGTGCGGGAGTTGTGACCGTTTTCTCTGTCCTTTGCGCCGCCAAGTTCAAGTTTCTTGTATTCGCCCAAAGCCTCCGTCCACGGGCGGCATACCGCCAGAACGGGTACCTGTCCGCCAAGCAAGCCGATAAACGCAAGCTGTGTTTTATAATCAAAGCTGCCGACGTTGTCGATAAGATATGCCGCATACGCCGAAATAAGGTGGTAATGGTTCTGATAATTCTCCCTGTCGGAACCTAAAATTTCAAGCTCTGTAAGCCCGCACCTGCAAAGCCCGTGAGTATGCAGCCACACCTCGTTCGACTTTTCCGCAGGAATGACCTGCACGGTAAACAAATTGTTCGGAGCGGGCTCTACATTAGACTTCGCCGCAAGCATAACCCACTTCGGCGGGAAAATTTTCTCCTGGCTTTCGTCCAGATATCCGAGGAAATCGGGCAAAGCCGCCGCGGCGATTTTAAGCTGCAAATGAAAATCCTTTTTCGGCTCATTTGTGAATTTCATTATAATGCTCATGGCGAACTTAGTTTTTCTAAGCCGCTCGGTCTCCTCGGGAGAGAAACCTCTGAGCGTATTAAACATAAAATCGGCTATTTCATACGGGTGCGGACCAAACCGAACGTCATAATCCTTACCGCCGTATTTTAAGCGTATTTCGAGAACGCCTTCGCTCTGCTTAAAGCCCGATTCTATAACCTCAACGCCGTCGATAGCTTTCACTCTGTCAACCATAGCGTCGGGTTTTCCGAAATTCTTGTTATCGTCGGTGAGCGCGAGAAGATATGAATCCTCCTCCCAGTATCCGAGCGGCTGCTCCACAAGCTGTTTCTTTTTTAGACCGAACATAAAATCCTCCTTTATAATATAGATGTAAGAGATTTAGAGATAAGAGGTAAGATTTAGGGAACGCCCGCCTGCGGCGGTCGATTTTGATGCCTACGGCAAGACTTCACACGGCAGTCCCTCGTCCGTAACAATCTCTTGCGTAGCAATCTAAATCGTTTGCGCAAGCGAACGTTCTTTATAATCTAACAAGCATTATCCGCCGCAGGCGGATAATGCGGCTTACCTCTAACTTCTAACCTCTAGAAAAGTACCACAGACCTTCTTTTGTAGTCTGTAATATCGCTGCCGAGCTTTTTATACATATCAGCTACTGCGTCGTGGGTTTTGAGCTTGCAGAGCTTTTTAAGCTCCGCGTCCGTCATACCCACAAGCTCTATAAATTCAACCTTGCCGTTCGGGGTGTCGATAGTGTTCACGGAGGGGTCGTTTATGCAGATAAAACCCGTTATTTTGGACTTCTGCTTTGAGTCGATACCGGTTTTCTGACCCGTGTATATGTACTCGTTGTTTCGGAAAATATCGCCGTTGTTGAACGTGATACGCGCTATTGCCTGCATTATGCCGCAGATACAGCGGATTTCGTTTTCCTCGTTTTCGTAGTTGTCCTTTTTCAGCTTAAACGTCAGCTCGTACCCGTAACCGCTTACAGCAGGGTCGTCCGTTTCCTTTTCGTAAAGCTCCGACAGCCCGTAGCTTACGAAATGCCAGAAATCTCCCCCGTCATAAACGCTTATTCCGTCAAGCGGGTCGTTTCCGCCCATAGCCCAGCTTACAAGCGTTCCGTAATGCCGGGGGTCTGTCTGACCGGGGTAAATTCTTAAAAATTCCGCTGTAATGGCGTCCCAGCCCGCGCAGTTCGTTTCTTCCGGCATAATGTCCTCCTTGATTTTCTGCAATTTCCCGCAAATTAAAAAGTGCGCAGCCGAAACCGCGCACCGAAAAATGCAAAGCTCCGCTGCTGCGACGCAATTCCGTTCCGAAGTATACGAAAATCAGAGCATGCACTTTTACCAAGAGGTATTAAGCGTATACTCGGAACATATGAAATTACGCCGCAAGATTATTATAGCATAATTTTTCCATGTTGTCAAGCATTTAGAGGTTAGATGTTAGATGTAAGCCGCATTATCCGCCTGCGGCGGATAACGCTTGTTAGATTATAAGGTACGTCAGCGTTCGCCGACGATTTTATTTGCTGCGCAAGAGATTGTTACGGACGAAGGAATAGCCGTGTGAAGTCTTGCCGCAGGCATCAAAATCGCCCGCCATACGGCGGGCGTTCTTTATAATCTAACCTCTAATTTCTAACAAGCATTATCCGCCTTTGGCGGATAATGCGGCTAACCTCTCAATTGTACATCGTTGAACGGTTCTTTTGCTGCTGCTTAAATTTAAGGCGGAGATGGTCTGCGATAAGCGCGATAAACTCCGAATTCGTGGGCTTGCCCTTGGAGGTATGTACCGTGTAGCTGAAAATGTTGGTTAAAACGTCAATGTCGCCTCTGTCCCAGGCTATTTCGATAGCGTGACGAATTGCCCGCTCAACGCGCGAGGAGGTCGTTTGATACTGTTTTGCGACTGTCGGATAAAGCAGCTTTGTAATGCAGTTTATCATCTCGTCGTTGTTGACCGAAAGCATAATAGCCGTCCTGAGATAATGATATCCTTTGATATGCGCGGGAATTCCCACCTGATGGATTATCTCGGTCACGGCACACTCAAGGTCGGTGTCGTCGGTTTTGGGATCTTCCTTTGCAACTCCGCACATCTGATTTATCTTGTTTACAAGAAACTGCGGATCGACGGGTTTCAGCGCAAAAGCCGCGCCCAAGGACGCCGCCTCGCGTTCTAACACGGGGTCGGCGGTGTTGGACACGATAATTACGTTCGGAACGTACTTCTTTTCCACCTTCAGCTTGCGAATTACCTCGATTGCGTCGCAAAACGGCATTTTCGCCTCGAGAACCGCCGCGTCGGGGCTTTCCGATTTTATCGAGTTCAGCACGGAATTTCCGTCGCAGCGGCGCGTCAGCGCGTACATTCCCGCGTTTTTCAGCGCGCCCGCCCAAGCCATACCGCAGTCCGCGGTGTCGTTTCCGATAAGTACCTTAATCTGATTTGTCATTTGTAAATCCTCCGTTTTCTCCGAATTCGTCAAGTTTTTAGAGCTTGTCTTTCGGTGTGATTTTATTTTACCATATTTTGGCAGAAAATTCAATAGGTTTTTGGAAAAAATCGGAAAAATTTTCCAAATACTGTTTTTTGCGTTAGCAATCGGGAATTTTCAGCCTTTTAAAAACGAATTCCCCGCCCTTGCTTGTCGAAAATTATCAAAACAAAAAAGCCGAGGCTGAAAAACCTCGGCAGAACTATTTAATTTGTGCAATTTACAGCTTTTTTGAAAGCTTTTGAATTCTCTCCTCCAGCAAAACCACGGCGTGCGCGCCGATGCCCTCGCCCGCAAGCCCCAGCCCCTCCTCGGTGGTTGCCTTGACCGAAACGCGATCTATTCCGCACCCGAAAGCGACGGCGAGATTTTTCCGCATATTCTCGATATAGCCGCGAAGTTTCGGGGTTTCCGCGATTATCGTAATATCGCAGTTGCAAAGCACATACCCGTGTTCTTTCATAAGAGCGATAACTACGCCCAAAAGCCGCATACTGTCCGCGTCTTTATACCGCTCGTCGGTATCGGGGAAAAGCTGTCCTATATCGCCCAAAGCCATTGCCCCAAGAAGCGCGTCCATAAGCGCGTGAACCGCAACGTCTGCGTCGGAATGACCCAACAGCCCCCTCTCGTGCGGGATTTCCTCCCCGCACAGTACCAGCCGCCTGCCCTGCGCGAATTTATGAACGTCGTAACCGTGCCCTATTCTCATATCATCTTCACCGTTCTCTTATTCATATGTATTGCCGCCGCCGCGACCAGATCGTCGGGACGCGTTATTTTAAGATTGCTGCCCGAAATCTCGGTTATTCGGACATATTCTCCGCATTGCTCCAGAATACTGCTGTCGTCGGTAACATTCTCGGCTGTTTTGCCGAGTTTTTCCACACAAGCCAAAAACAGCTTTTTCCTGAAAACCTGCGGCGTCTGCGCAGCGTATAATTTCGCGCGGGGCACGGTTTCCTCCACAAAGCCGTTTGAACCCACAACCTTTATCGTATCCGTCACGGGAGTCGCCGCAATTGCCGCATTATATTTCTCAGCGTCCGCGAAAACGCGCTCGATATCCTCCGTTCCGATAAGAGGACGCGCTCCGTCGTGGATAGCTATAAAATCTGCCTTGGGAGAAACCTTTTCCAGAGCGTTCATTACCGAACGAAAACGGGTTTCCCCGCCCGCCACCACCGCCGACAGCTTTTCCACCCCGAAATTCTGTGCGAATTTCTCATACCGTGAAACGTCTTCTTCGGGGGCTGTGATGATTATCTCTCCCACCTTCTCCGAACGCTCGAATTTCAGCGCGCTCATCACAAAAACGGGAGTGTCAGCTATTTTTTCAAGCTGTTTGTTCACGCCGTCCATACGAGTTGAAGAACCCGCCGCCAGTATAATTGCCGATACCATAAGATCACCTTACTCAATTACTCTTGAAATTGCCGTGGAACTTAAAGAAATTCAACTCGTCGCGGTAATTTTGCAGCAGCTTGCGGATTTTGGTCTCGTGAATGCTCCCGTTGAACTCTATGTAGAACATATAGTCGTCGGGGAACTTCTTTTTGACCTCGCAAGGCAGCGGCTTTGACTGAATTTTCGACATCGAAAGCCCGTTTACCGCGAATTTTGTAAGCAGTCTGTACAACGCGCCCGAAATATTCGGAATGGAAAGCGATACCGCAACCGTGTCCGCGTCGTCGTAGACCTCTATATCCTTAGATATGCAGACAAAGCGCGTGGAATTATCGGGGTCTGTAGCGATGGCTTTCCGCGCGATTTCCAGTCCGTGCATTTTCGCACATTCCTCCGAGCAGATACACCCAAGCTCGCCGCTCGGATTTTCCGCAACCATTTTCGCCGCGGCGGCGTTGTTGTGATACGGAATAACGGTAAGCTGCGGATGTGATGCGAAAAATTCTCCGCACTGCCGCAAAGCCTGCTCGTGACCGAACACTATCTTTATATCCTCCGCCCGAACGCCTTTTTTCGCCGCAAGAACATGCGCGCATTCCACCGTCGTTGTATTGCAGATGTAGACGTTATGATGCTCTAAAAGCTCCATATTGGCAGTAACCTCGCCCGCCGTGCTGTTTTCAACGGGTACAACGCCATAATCCACATCGCCGTTTTCCACCGCCTCAAAAACCTCGTGAAACGCCGCGTAATAGCTTATGCTCCCGCTTTTGAAAAGCTGCTTTGCGGCGGTGTGGCTGTACGCGCCCTCTATCCCCTGCACCGCGACTGCGGGACGCTCTTTAGCCTTATTTGCGTAGGGAATTTCAATATCGGGGGTAATGGCGTTAATCTGCGACACCTTTCCGATATCCATTATATTCATAAAAAGGAAAGCCGCGCTTTTTTTAAGCTCGTCGGGCGTATTCGCCTTGACTTTTTGGATAATAGCCTTCTCGCGGTCGCTCTGGAACACCACCATGTGGTTTTCAGCCTTATACTTTGCAACCTCCGTCGTAAGCCCCATGCGCTCGATAAAAAGATCCAGTATCTGCGTGTCAAGAGCGTCTATTTGTTTGCGAATTTCACCAAGATCCATTTTATTCCTCCGCTTGTGAATTATCTTCCGTGTCTTCCGAATCTCCCGACGAGCTGCTCTCGTCGGGCTCGGGGATATAATGCTCGGCAACATAAACTATTATAGTCTCGCCGTGTTCAACGTCGACGGGGTCGCCCGCCTCTTTGCTGCACCGAACCACATACCCCTCCATAAACTCGTTGTTCTTTTCGGGCTGAACGGAATATTTGATGTTAAGGCGGGTAAGCTCCGCGATATAATCTTCCCCGTTCTGCATAAGATACTCCGGCAGCGGCACAATACTGCTGCCTTTGCTTACCTTAACCTTTATTTCCGTGCCTTTCGGAACTTCGGTATCGGGAGCTATCGACTGCTCGAAAATCAATCCCGCCGCGTAATTGTTATTGTATTCATACGTCGGAACAAGCGTCAGTCTGTCCTGAGCCATGGAAACCGCGTTTTCATAGCGGTAGTTATCCGTAAAATCGGGAACTATAACCTTATCGACAACGGTTTGCGGCTCGGAACTGCTTTCTAAAGAGCTTTGAGAACTGCTTTGAGTTGAATTATGCGAGGAGCTTTGCGGGGTGGATACGCTTTGCGAAGAACTGCCCGAATCGCTTGACGGATTATCGGGCGCGCAAGTCCCCGAAAGAGTCAGCGCGAACGCCAGCGCGAAAACTATCAGCACCGCTCCCGCGCACGCCAAAACCGCCAAAAACTTCATGCGCTCCTGCTTTTGCTTGCGAATTCGGCGCGCCTCTTTTTCGGAGACTACAATTCCGCCTCTGCCGTGTTCCGCGCCCCCAACGGAATAATGCGGCGGCGCAAACAGCTTATCCACAAGCTCGGTTATCGTGCGAATTCTGGTTTCGGTGGAGAGTTTCATACCCGACATAATTGCTCTCGACACATTTGCGGGAACATTTCGGTTTACGAGCATAGGTTCGGGCATTGTGCCGCCTTTTCGCGCGATAGCCTCGGTAGGCGTCGCCCCCGTAAGCACTTTATACAGCACGGCGGATATCCCGTAAACGTCCGTCCAAGTGCCGTTTATATCGTTGGTGTACTGTTCGGGCGCGGCATAGCCGCTGTATATCTCGCAGGCAATCTCGGTGTTGGTGGTGCGGGCGGCGGAAATTGCAAAGCCCGACAGCTTAAGCTCCATTTTATCCGTAACGAAGATAGTCTGCGGCGAGATCCCGCGGTGAATTATCCCCGCGGCGTGTATAAGCGAAATAGTCGTCAGAATGGGCGGGAAAAGCTCTTTCACCTGCTCCCACATAAGCCCTCCCGATGCGTTTGCAAGATAAGTCTTAAGCGAAATGCCGCTTATAAACTCCATTACCGCATAGCACGTCCTGTTCGCATAGAAAACGTCCAGCACGCCTTGAATATGCGCCATTCCGCGCAGTTTCATAAGCGAGTGATTAAGGTCGGCGAACTCTGACATATAGGTCTTGTAAAGGGGGGCGTTGTTGGCGTTTACCATAACCGCGTTCTCGCCCTTTTCGCGGGTGCAGAGCGTGTCGGGCATAAACTCCTTTATAGTAATCTTTGAAGAAGTTCCCGTGTCGTAGCCGATATACACCGCGCCCTCTCCGTTATACGAAAGCATACGTCCCACGATATAACGGTCGTTCAGAACCGTTCTGGGCGTGAGATAAGTGGGTACGCAGGGGTCGGAGTCGCTGTACCCGCACAGCTTGCACGGACCGTCATAGTTCTTTTCGTTCATACAACCCATGCAAAGAGAATATCCATTGACCATTTAAATCATTCACCGTCCGAAAATAAAATACATACTTTAATTACTATACACCAAAATTCCGAAAATGTCAACAATTATGACAACATTGTAACTTTTTAATATCGAAAACTTTTGTTTTTACGAGAATTTTCTTCTGTTCCGACATTTAAAAGCGGGTTTTGTTGAGAGTTTTTGTGCAATTTAACGAAAATATTTTTAAACCAATTTTGCTCATTGTGGGAAAAAAGTTCAAATTGCCCTTGCAAAATTTGTTAAAGTGTGGTAGAATAGTTTTAGAGGGTTTTCCTCGGTTTACAGCTTGAAAGGAGTTTTTTGAGATGAGTTTTCTGGATAATGTTATCAGCACGGGCAAAAACGTGGTTTCCGCAGCGGGAAAAGTGACCGACGAGGCGGTTCGTATCTCCAAACTGAAGATCAAAGAAACGCAGATAAACAGCGACATCAAAAACAGGTATGAAAAGCTGGGCGAGCTTATCTATCAGATGGCGAAGTCGGGCGATAAGGACAACGAGGCGTTTGACGAGAGCGTCGCAGAGCTTGACGACTGCTATGCAAAGCTTGACGAAATCGACAAGCAGCTTGACGATCTGAAAAATCAAGTAGCTTGCCCGAAGTGCGGCGCGAAGTGCAAGATCGAGGACGGAAACGCTTTCTGCCCGAAATGCGGCGCGAAACTTCCCGAAAAGCCCGTTGAAGCTGCTCCTGCCGAGGAAAACGGCGAAGAGCAGTAATGCGGTTTAATCAAATTAAATAATCAGGCTGTCGAGAAAGTCTCGGATACTAAGGAAACGGCTTGCAAGCTAGCCTTTTGTGGCTGATTACAAGCCGCCTACGCAGTAGACGGGGCTTTATCGGCAGCCTTGCTTTGTGCATATTCGGCAATATTTTCTGCCTTATCGGGGCAATATATGTGGCAGTTTCACAAAAATTGCAAGGATTTAAAGTTTCAGAGCAAAAAAATGTTTCTTTTGGAGAAATTTTATGCTATAATAAAATTGCCTTGTAAGAAAAAAGGCTTTATAAAATAGAAAGAACAGGAGAAAAATCAATGAAAATCAAAAAGATACTTGCGGCGGTAATCGCCGCGGCTACGCTTTGCTGCGGTGTGACCGCTTGCAACAACTCGAATTCGGACAATTCGTCCGACAGCTCCTCTTCCGAAAGCTCTTCGAGTAGCACGGCAAGCAGCTCCGACGGCGCGCAAAGCTCCGATAATGCGAGCGGCTCCGACAGCACTCCCGAAAAGGCAAACGTAAACGTCGGCGTTATCAAGCAGATGACTCACGACGCTCTTGACAAGGCTGAGGAGGGCTTTATCAAGGCTCTTGAAGATCAGGGCTACAAAGACGGCGCAAACCTCACTCTCGACCGCCAGAACGGTCAGGGCGAGACCACTAACCTCACCACTATCGCCGACCAGTTCGTGGGAAACAACGTTGACCTTATCTTCGCTATCGGCACAAAGTCCGCGCAGGCTTGTCTCGGTAAGACGCAGACAATACCGATTATCGGCACGGCTATCACCGATTTCGCGGACGCGGGTCTTGTTGATTCCAACGATAACCCCGGCACAAACGTTTCGGGTACTACCGATATGAACCCCATTGAAGATCAGGTTGATCTTTTGCTGGAGCTTTTCCCCGACGTTAAGACGATAGGTACTGTTTACACCGGTTCGGAGGACAACTCTGTTCTTCAGGCGGGAATTCTTAAAGAATGTGTTGAGGGCAAGGGTCTTACTTACGTTGAAAAGACCATTATCAACACCAACGATATCCAGCAGGCTGTATCTTCTATAATCACCGAGTGCGACGCGCTTTACATCGGCACGGACAACAATATGGCGTCCGCAATGGCTCTTGTAAGCTCGATTTGCAACCCCGCAAAGATCCCCGTTATCTGCGGCGAGAGCGGAATGGTTGAAAACGGCGGTTTCGGCACGCTTTCCATCGATTACTACCAGCTTGGTTATCAGGCGGGTCTTATGGCTGTAAGAGTACTTGAGGGCGAGGACATTTCCAAAATGCCTATCGAAAAGTCCACCGAGTTCGCTTACTGCTTTAACAAGGACGCTGTAGAGGCTCTGGGTTACACACTTCCCGACAAGTATGCGGATTTTGTTGTTGAAACCAAGGCTGCGGAGTAATTTCGGATTTAGTTTAATTCTATAATACGCGGGGCAGGAGCAAACTTCTGCCCGCGCTTTTAAGAGGGGGGAAGTTGTTCTCTTCTGTTAAAAGCGTGGGCAGTTTGATTTTTGAAAGGAATTTTAACGTATGGCAGACATAATTGTGGGAGCTATTGCACTAGGTCTTTTGTGGGGAGTTTTCGCGCTGGGCGTGCATCTTACCTATCGTATTCTCGACATCGCAGACCTTACGGTAGAGGGCACTCTTACGACGGGCGGCGCTATGGCGGCTGTAATGCTCGTAAACGGCGTAAATCCGCTGCTTGCGACATTCGCGGCGATTGGCGGAGGGCTTGTCGGCGGGTTTATTACGGGCGTTCTTCACACAAAGCTGAAAATACCCGCGCTGCTTGCGGGAATTCTCACAATGACGGCGTGTTACTCTATAAATCTTCGCATAATGGGCAAGGGCAACATTCCGCTGCCGCCTGCGGGCAGTAAAAAGGTTCGCACGATTTTCACTCCGCTTATCGATTTTTTCACAAAGCTTGCCGATAAACACAGCACCGAAAGCTCCGCGTGGTTCTGGAACATTATAAAAAGCTCCAACTTCTCAGCTTTGCTTGTGGGACTTGTGTTTGTAATAGTGGTGTCGATTATAATGTACTGGTTCTTCGGAACGGAGTTGGGTTCGGCAATACGCGCAACGGGAAACAATCAAAAAATGGTCCGCGCGCAGGGTATAAACACCACGGTCATGATAATAATATGCTTAATGCTTTCAAACGCGTTGGTGTCGCTGTCGGGCGCGCTTATCGCGCAGTATCAGGCGTATGCGGACATAAGCATGGGCATTGGAGCTATCGTTATCGGTCTGGCGTCGCTTATCATAGGCGAGGTTATCGTCGGAACTAAGACGTTCAAGCGCAATCTTATTGCCTTGCCCGTCGGCGCGGTAATTTACCGTATAATCATCGCTCTGGTTATGAAACTGGGTATGGAGGCAAACGACCTCAAACTCTTCACCGCGATAACCGTTGCTATCTGCCTGTCGCTGCCGCTTATTAAGAATTTCTTCCTAAAGCTGTTCAACAAGCGCAGAACGACCGCTCCTGCGGGAGATAATTCCGACTTGAACGATGATAAGGAGGTCTAAAAAATGTTAAAACTTACCAATATTCACAAGACCTTTAATCCCGGAACGATAAACGAGAAAAAGGCTTTAAACGGGCTTGACCTCGTGCTTGAGGAGGGGGATTTCGTCGCGGTCATAGGCGGAAACGGCGCGGGAAAATCCACGATGATGAACGCTGTCGCGGGCGTGTGGCCCGTTGACGAGGGGACTATCGAGATAGACGGAATTGACGTTACTTCAAAGCCCGAACACAAGCGCGCGGCATACCTCGGTCGCGTGTTTCAGGACCCGATGATGGGAACTGCCGCGAATATGAATATTGAGGAAAATCTCGCGCTGGCACTGCGGCGCGGTCAGGCGAGAACCCTTGCGTGGGGAATTCGCGAAAAAGAGCGCGGACAATACCGCGAGCTGCTTAGAACGCTGGATTTGGGGCTTGAAAACCGCCTTACCACAAAGGTGGGGCTGCTTTCGGGCGGTCAGCGGCAGGCTTTGACGCTGCTTATGGCGACGCTTAAACACCCGAAAATTCTTCTTCTTGACGAGCATACCGCGGCTCTCGACCCGAAAACCGCCGCAAAGGTGCTGGAAATTTCCGAGAAGATTATAAACGAAAACCACCTCACCGCGATGATGGTAACTCACAATATGAAGGACGCTATCGCGCACGGAAACCGCCTTATTATGATGAACGACGGGCAGATAATCCTTGACGTACGCGGCGAGGAAAAGAAAAATCTCACAGTTGAGGAGCTGCTCCATCGATTTACGAAGATTTCGGGCGGGGAACTTGCAAACGACAGAATGCTGCTTAACAGATAACAAAAACAAAAAACGGCAGAAAACCTGCCGTTTATTTTTTTCCCCTTTCGCGAACCTCCGCCTCCCGCCGCGAGAATTCGCACCCGCAGTAGTTCTGCCTATACAAGCCGTACTCGCGGGAAAGCTCGATACTGCGAAGATAGCCGCCTTTTTTCTTGAAATCGCTCGGCAGGAACTTAACGGGGTAGATTTCGGAGAGCGTCTCGCCTATCTCGTTCAGCTTTTGGGCGTTTTTCAGCGGGCTTATCGACAGCGTTGTGCAAAAATAATCAAACCCGTTTTCGGCGGCGTATTTTGCAGCATGCTCCAAACGCAGCCGATAACACTTAAAACAGCGTTCCCCGCCCTCGGGAACGTTCTCAAGACCCTTTACAGCCTCGTAAAACTCGCGCGTGCCGCCGTCGTCCGTCACAAGCGAAATCGGGTTCTTCGCGGGCAGCTCCGAAATCAGCCGCCGCTGCTCCTCGGCGCGTTTTAAAAATTCCTCGCGCGGCGAGATATTCGGGTTGTAGTACAGCACCGTTATCTCAAAATACTGTGACAAGTACTCCAGACAATAGCTCGAACACGGCGCACAGCAGCTGTGCAGCAGCAGCTTCGGCGCGTCCGAAAGCCCGTTCAGTATTTTTTCAAGTTCAATTTGGTAATTCTTTTTCATATTCACTATTTTTTGGAAAATTTATCCCTCTGAGCCACCGCAAGCCTGTCGCAGCGTTCGTTCTCGGCGTGCCCCGCGTGACCCTTTATCCACCGAAACTCCACCTCGTGCACCGCAAGCAAATCCAACAGCCGTCCCCAGAGGTCGGGATTAAGCGCGGGCTTTTTGTCGCTCTTGACCCAGCCGCGCCGCCGCCAACTCTCCGCCCAACCCTTTGTAATGCCGTCATAAACGTACTTGCTGTCCGTGGTGACGGTTGCCTTGCAGGGTCTGCGAAGTGCCTCCAGAGCGGAAATTACCCCCATAAGCTCCATTCGGTTGTTTGTCGTGTGAGGCTCGCCGCCGCTAAGCTCCTTTTCGTACTCGCCGCAGCGCAGTATCGCGCCCCAGCCGCCCGCTCCGGGGTTTCCGGTGCATGCGCCGTCGGTAAATATTTCCACAAAATCCAAATTCTCACTCCCCTATACTTCTTTCATTATAACAGTTTTCCCCGCCTTTGTCAACACCAAAACAAAAAACCGCTCCGAAAACTCGGAGCGGTCGCGTTTTGTGAATGAAGTGAAATTACTTTCTCTTCTTTGCAACTACAACGCCTGCGCCTGCAAGAACAGCAGGAACAAT
>CANQNY010000021.1 GCA_947625335.1 uncultured Clostridia bacterium
CTTCCGACATCTCCCACGCCGAAACCGTCCACCATGACCTTCCCCGAAGGCACTGTCCCCGTAAACTTCATCTCAACGCCGTCCGTTTCAAGCACATCTCCGAGTCCCGCCACAAACGTGTTTTCCTCCGGGATGCCCATTCCGACGGCAAGTTTCGCGTGCTTTTTAAGGTGCTTGTACTCGCCGTGTATCGGCACGAAAAACTTCGGCTTTGTGAGCGAAATCATCATCTTCAGCTCTTCCTGACAAGCGTGTCCCGAAACATGCACCTCGTACATACTCTCGTAAATGACCTCCGCGCCCTGTTTCATAAGCTCGTTTACAACTCTCGTGACGAATTTTTCGTTTCCGGGAATGGGGTTTGCGGAGATGATTATAAAATCATTCGGAGTGATTGTAACCTGCTTGTGGTCGCCGCTTGACATTCTCGACAAAGCCGACAAAGGCTCTCCCTGAGAACCTGTTGTAGCGATAACAAGCTGTTCGGGACGATAGCGATTGACGTCCTCAATATCGATCAAAGTGCCGTCGGGAACTTTTATATAATTAAGCTCGACAGCCTTTGCGATAACGTTCGTCATACTCCTGCCCGACACCGCGACATAACGCCCGCGGGCTACCGCCTCGTCGATTATCTGCTGAATACGGTGGATATTGCTGGAAAAAGTCGCGATAATTATGCGCTTGCCCTCGGCTCTCGTAAACAGCCCGCGAAAGCTCTCGCCGACGGATTTCTCGCTTTTTGTATAACCGGGGCGTTCGACGTTTGTGGACTCGCTCATAAGAGCCAGAACGCCCCTGTTTCCGAGTTCCCCGAAACGCGCCAGATCGATAATTCCGCCCTCGATAGGCGTGTAATCCACCTTAAAATCGCCCGTATGCACGATAACCCCCGCGGGCGTGTGAATAGCCAGCGCGCAGGAATCGGGAATGGAGTGGTTTACGCGGATAAACTCCACCGACATACACCCCATACGGACGTTGTGGCGCGGCTCTACGACGTTAAGCGACGCCTGATTTATCAGCCCGTGTTCCTTAAGCTTGCCCTCGACAAGTCCCAGCGTCAGCCTTGTGCCGTAAATCGGGACGTTTATCTTCTTTAAAAGATACGGCAGCGCGCCGATATGATCCTCATGACCATGTGTAATTACAATCCCGCGCAGACGCTCGCGGTTTTTTTCAAGATAAGTGAAATCGGGGACGACTAAGTCCACGCCCGGCATTTCCTCGTCGGGAAACGCCAGACCGCAGTCCACGATAAACATATCGTTCGCATATTCGTAAACATAGAGGTTTTTTCCAATCTCGTTCAG
The DNA here is from genome assembly GCA_947625335.1 of uncultured Clostridia bacterium. Lineage (GTDB taxonomy): Bacteria > Bacillota > Clostridia > Oscillospirales > Ruminococcaceae > CAG-115. Next base: position 1,314 of record CANQNY010000021.1, read on the forward strand.
TCCGCCGAGCGCCGTGAACTTCACGGGGTTCGACCTGCCCTGCGGACGGCGCTGCGCCGAGGGCTGAGACCTCCCAAGCACGGGGCGTTTTTCAAGCGGATTTTTCTTCGCGCTCTCCATTGCCGCCTTCGTGCTGTTAAGCACCGGCACGCCCGTCTTCTTCAGCGGCTTTTGCGGAGGCTTTACGTTCGCAGAGGGTTTCGGGCGGGGGTGATTTTCGCTGCTCGTGTCTTTGCGGACGTTTTCCTTTTCAAACAACACTTTTCCGTTTGTCAATAATCCCATAGATATTCCTTTCTCCGAAAATACAAAGGCAAAAAGCGTACAAACCCGCTCGGGCAGAAAATTTGTCCGAGTAAAAATATGGAATTTTTTCGTGCGGAATTTGCCTGCGGAAAAACGCTGATAATTCTGTTTAATTGTGCAAAAATTAAATCAGGGGTTTTTCCGTATTTTGATTTATGTAATTTTTTAACACGAACCGTAGTTCGCAAGTTCCAAAATAACCGTCCGCCCGTTTCGGCGGAAAAATTTTCCGAAATACAAATACATATAGATTATTATACCTCAATTTTCCCGAAAAGTCAAGGGGTTTTCCACAACATCGCGATTTTTTCGGACAAATCGGGTTTTATTCCCGACAGAGGTTTACGAAAATAGTTTCCGCCGATTATTTCAAATCATAAACGGAGCGCGTCTGCGAAAAATATTGCAGTCGGAAAAAAGCCGTGCCTTGCGGCATTTTTGCGTAAAACTAAATTAAGGAGTTCCTATCCAATGAAAACCTTAAAGATATTTTCGGGGACGGCGGCGGCAGCGGCGGCGTTTTACACGGCAATGCTCGTCTGCTTTTACGCCGCGCTCCCCTGCAATATAACGGCTGAAAAAGACGCCGCCTTGTCGGGAAGTTTCCTATCGGCGGCGTTAGGCTCGGATAACGGCAAGGGCGCGTATTTTCTGGGCGGTCTGCCGATAAAATATACCAATGTAAACTACGAAGAGCGTCCCTTTGCCGTTCTGGGCGGAGAACCGTTCGGGATAAAAATCCGCTCGGACGGCGTTATGGTAATCTCCGCGGAAAACGGTTCTCCCGCGCAAAAGGCGGGTCTGCGTTCGGGGGACGTTATAAGCGAGGTGAACGGGCAAAAGGTCTGCTCGAACGGAGAGATAGCCGAGGCGGTGCAGCTCTCCCCCGACAGCACCGAAATAGTCCTCTCCCGCGCCGACAGCGAAATGTCCCTAGAACTTACTCCCGTCTGCGACGGCGGCATATATAAAATAGGAGCGTGGGTGCGCGACAGCGCGGCAGGCATCGGCACGCTTACGTTTGCGCTGCCCGAAAGCGGAATTTTCGGGGGTCTGGGACATTCAGTCAGCGACGTTACGACGGGCGGGTCTGTGCCGCTGGGTTCGGGAGAAATTACCGAGGCTAGAATATACGACGTTATAAAAGGCAAAGAGGGCAGCGCGGGCGAACTGTGCGGAGTTATCCTGCCCGAACGGGAATTGGGAGAAATTACCGCAAACACCGACACGGGGCTTTTCGGGAAATTGTCCGAAAGCCCTCACGGCAAAACCGCGCCCGTAGCGTTCCGTCAGGAAGTTCACACCGGCGAGGCGTCCATTCTCACCACCGTGGAGGGCAGCGAGCCGCGCGAATATTCCATTGAGATAGAGCGTATAAATCTGCTTGATCTGGACGGCTCGAAGGCTATGGTAATACGAATTACCGACAGCGAACTGCTCGAAAAAACAGGCGGCATAGTGCGCGGCATGAGCGGAAGTCCGATTTTGCAGGACGGCAAGCTTTGCGGCGCGGTAACGCACGTCCTCGTAAACGACCCCGCGCGGGGTTACGCCGTTTTCGCGCAGACCATGCTTGAAAACTGCGGGGTATTGGACTAGATTTTGCGGCAGCTCAGGATTTTTACCTTGAATTTCCCGTCCGAGAACACCACCTCGGCGCGGCTTCCGCGAGGGAGTTCGCCCGAAATAATGCTCTGCGAGAGCATATCCTCTATTTCGGAGGTTATTTTCCCGCGCAGCGGGCGCGCTCCCGCGTCGCCCCCCGAAACGCTCTCGCACAGCCTTTGCGCTGCCGCGCCGCAAAACGTAAGCTCTATTCCGCGGGCTGCGGCGCGTTTTGCAAGCGAATTCAGCATTTTTTGGCAGATATTTTCCAAATCCTCCGCAGTCAGCCGCTCGAAAATCACCACATTGTCAATTCGCCCCAGCAGTTCGGGGCGAAACTGCTTTTTAAGCTCTTTCGCAACGTCTGTTTCATCGCCCTTTTTCGCGCCGAAACCGAGATGATTTTCCGCAAGCTTTGCAGCGCCGATATTCCCCGTCATAATGATAATTGTGTTCTTAAAATCGGCTGTACGCCCGTCGGACGCTGTAAGTTTGCCGTCTTCGAGAATTTGCAGCAGGATATTCAGCACTTCGGGGTGAGCTTTTTCAATCTCGTCGAACAGCACCACCGAGTACCCGCAGGAACGCACCTCTTTTATCAGCCTGCCCTGCTCCTCGCTGCCTACATATCCCGGCGGAGAGCCTATCAGCTTGCTTATCGAGTGAGCCTCGGAAAATTCCGACATATCAAAGCGGATAAGTCGCTTTTCGTCGCCGAAAACGCCCTCCGCAAGCGCCCTCGAAAGCTCTGTCTTGCCGACTCCCGTCTGTCCGAGAAACAAAAACGAGCCTATCGGGCGCGCAGGGTCGCGAAGTCCCGCGCGTCCGCGCCGAACGGCGTTTGCCACGAGCGAAACGGCTTTTTTCTGACCGATAACGCGTTTTGACAGAAATTCTTCGAGATGTGAAAGTCTCTCGCCTTCGTCCTCGGACAGACGCTCCTCCGGCACTCCCGTTATCCTTGACGCCGCCCTTGCGACGTCCTCGTCGTTTACGACAACGCGGGCTTTTTGCGAACTTCTGAGCAAGGGTGATTTTGCCTTTGCATTTTGCTCTATACGCGCCGCCGCGGCAGCCTCGTCGATTAAGTCTATCGCCTTGTCGGGCAGCCTGCGGTCGTTTAAATAGCGTTCCGACAGCGAAACCGCGGCTTTTATCGCGCTGTCGGTGATAACGGCGTGATGATGCTCTTCAAGCCTCGGACGAAGTCCCGAAAGTATCCTTACCGCTCCCTCCTCGTCGGGCGCGGGAACGTTTATCGGCTGAAAACGGCGTTCCAATGCGCTGTCTTTTTCGATGAATTTTCTGTATTCATCGGTGGTTGTAGCGCCTATAAGGCAAATTTTCCCGCGCGCCAGAAGCGGCTTTAAAATACTTGCCGCGTCAATTGCGCCCTCTGCCGCTCCCGTGCCGACTATCATGTGAATTTCGTCTATAAACAGGATTACCTCCGGATTCGAGCTTGCCTCGTCCAGCACGCTTTTAAGGCGTTCCTCGAAATCTCCGCGGTATTTCGCTCCCGCAAGCATTGCCGACAAATCCAGCGCGAAAACTCGCTTGTCAAGAAGTTCCGGGGGAACATTCCCCATTGCCACGCGCTGAGAAAAGCCCTCGGCTATGGCGGTTTTCCCGACGCCCGCGTCTCCGATAAGGCAGGGGTTGTTTTTGGTGCGCCGAAGCAAAATCTGCACCACGCGCTCTATCTCGGTTTCCCGTCCGATAACGGGGTCAAGCGCGCCGCGTTTAGCCTCGGCGGTAAGCTCTCTGCCGTATTTTGCAAGAGCGTTGTATTCCGCGCGGGAATCGCTTTTTCGGGAATTTCCGCGCTCGTTTTTGCGAACGGGAAGTTCGGGAGCCTCAAATTCCTTTGCCGAAACATTCGCGTAAAGACGTTTTACAATATCGGGGCTTTGTTCGTTCAAAATCGCATATGCCGTGCAGTCACGGTCGGAAAGCAGCGCGCGGAGAAGATGCTCCGTTCCGACAAAATTCTCGTTTTTGGACTCGGCATAAGACCGCGCCCCCGCGATAAGCCGCACCAGACGCGGCGAGAAGTCCTTAACGCCGAGTTCCACGCTCTGCCCCGTGCCCACTCTGTCCCGAACCCGTAAAATCAGGTCGCAAAACCGCACCTGCTGCCGCGCCAGCAGCACTCCCGCCGCGCTCTCGGAATTTTTCGCCAGCGCGCACAAAAGATGTTCCGAGCCGATATAGGTATGCCCCATCTGCCCCGCTATGGCTATCGCGCTCCCCAGAGCCTGCGCCGCCTCTCCCGAAAAGCCCCCTCCGAACTGTTCCGCCATATTTTTCTCCTTTCAAGCTGCAAATTTTTCACGTTTCTAGTATGGGAGAATTTGGGAACAATATTCGGTGTGTAAAATAAAAAAACCTCCGCATGCTCGGTATGCGGAGGAGTTTTGCGCCGGTTGGTATATCCTGTATATAAATTAAACATTAGGCTGTCGAGAAAGCCGCAGATACGAGGAAGTGCCGCTATAAGCTAGCCTTTGTGGCTGTTATAGCGGTACTGACGAAGTAGATGCGGCTTTATCGGCAGCCTGCAAGGGTCATTTCCTGAGAGATTTCTTCTTACGGAATACAAATATTTTGCTTAGAATATAGTTAAGTATCAAAACCACTATGCTTGATAAAATCTTCGCAGCGAACTCGTAAAGCGCGTTGCTTATACCGGGCAAATCCACCAGCAAAAACATTATCAGCAAATCCACAAACAGCGTCGCGACCCTCGACGCGTAAAGCCGCAGAGCCTCCAGCATAAATTTCCCGAAGGTGTTCGCTTGACTTTCAAAAACGTAAACGCGGTTGGTGAGAAACGCGAAGGTTACCGACAAAAACCACGATATTATAACAGGCAGCGCCGTCGCGCTTTCTATGCCGAAAACGTGCGTTATTCTGAATATCCACGAAAGCCAGACCGGAACGCTTTCCTCGTCGGGGAAAAATTTTCTCGCGAGATAGTAGCTTAACAGCGAAACGACCGTCGTCCCCACGCCGAAAACGAAATACAAAATTATCTGCTTATGCTCTTTGTAGAATTCCCGCCTGCCGTCCTTGGTCTTAAGCGACGCCAACGCCTCGGCAAGCTTTTTAAGACGTTCTTTTATCTTTAACTCCCCCCACAAACATACTATTTTAAATTATACCACATTCTTCCTGAAAAATCAAGTGCCTTAAATTTGGCTCTTTGTGAGATTTTAACAGCGTTTTGCCTGTTTTTAATCAAAATTTTGGGCAAAACTATTGACAGAATTTAAAAATTGAGGTATAATAAAATTGCCTATATAAAAAGCCTTACGGCTATCCTACAGCAAAAGGCGCATTGTTGCCTTACAGAGATTAACGTGCGGCAATACGGCGCAAAATGTTGGGAAAAGGCAACATTGTTGCCCGACGGGTTGTGGCGACCGTCTGAATTAACGGAGGGTTAAAAAATGTCCGATTACATCAGAAGACTGCCGGTGTATCTGCTGCTGGACTGCAGCGGTTCTATGGCGGGAGAGCCTATCGAGGCGGTAAAACAGGGGATAAAGACCTTGATTTCCGAGCTTAAGGGCGATCCGCAGGCGTTGGAGACAGCGTTTTTGTCAATCATCACGTTCGACAGCACCGCGCGGCAGATAAGCCCGCTTACCGAGCTTATGCTGTTTAAAGAACCGCAGCTTCAGGCGGGCGGGGCTACCGCGCTGGGAGGCGCGCTGAAAGTGCTGGCGGAGTGCGTTAAAAACGAGGTGAGAACCTCCACGGAGTCCCAAAAGGGCGACTGGAAACCGCTGGTATTTCTTATGACCGACGGCGCGCCGACCGACGATCTCGACGAGGGCGTGAACGCTATAAAGCAGGTTTCCGTCGGGAATATTATCGCGTGCGGGGCGGGCGCTAACGCAAACGCCAATACGCTGAAAAAAATCACAAATAACGTGCTTATGATGAATAATCTTACAGCGGGAGATATGGCGCAGTTTTTCGCGTGGGTGTCAAGTTCGATAAAGGCGTCCTCGAAGAGCATAGACGCAAAACCCGGCGACGCCGTGACGCTGCCGCCGCCTCCGCAGGGGTTTGTTATTGTGCCGTAAGGGCTATGGGTGAATAAATGGAGAATACTCGTGATACAACCGAGATAACCGAGAAAACCGAGATGACCGAACAGGATAAGGCTTTGCGGCTGTCTGACAGAGAGGTTATGGAGCATACCGCGTCGGTCTGGCAATATAAGGAAATTGTTGACGACAAGACGGAACTGCACACCGAAAGCCACAAAAAACGGACGGTCTGTCCGCTCGGCGAGATAACCGCGGCGCGGGTGCGCGGCAAAAAGCACAAGCACGAGGGCACAAACTGCGACGATTACTTTGAGACCGCCGTGACGGACGACTGCATGATAGCCGTGGTGTGCGACGGGGCGGGTTCGCGAAAGCTTTCACGAATAGGCGCAAGGGCAAGCTGCGAGAGCGCGGCGGCGTTTTTAAAAGAAAAGCTGTCCGAGCTGTTCGGCAAAATGCCCGAAATTCGGGCGGGGCTGTGCGCTGCGCTGTCTTCCGCGGAATTTATGGCGTCCTGCACGAGAATTGCGTCTCTCCTGCACGGCGCGTCAAGAGAGGCTTTTTCCGCGCAGCAGCGCGAACTTTCGGCTATCCTCGAAGACGAAAATTACAAGGCGGCTCTCGGAAGAACGCCCGTTATAGGCGACCTTGCGGCGACGTTTCTGGCGGCGGTGGTGATACCGCTGGTGATTGACGGCAAACCGCAGACGTTTTCGGCGTGCGTGCAGATAGGCGACGGGTGTATCTGCGCTCTGGACAGCGCGGCAGGCTCGGACGAATGCCTTAAAATTCTCGGAGAGGCTGACAGCGGGGTGTTTTCGGGGGAGACCGATTTCCTCTCGGAGAAAAATTCCCGCGAGGACGCTGTCGGCGCGAAAACAAGAATTTCGCGCGGGACGTGCGATACGATAATGCTGATGACGGACGGCGTGGCGGACGATTATTTCCCCGCGCAGCCGATGATGAAAAGGCTGTACATCGACCTGTGTTTAAACGGTATTCTGCCGTTTTCGGGAGAATGCAAGGGCGAGGGCGAGGACCCCGCGCCTATCAGGTTCAACTCCGTGTCAATGAGCCGAAAAAGCGTTGCGCTGCAATATTCAAAGCAATTGCTTGCGGCGGACAGCTCAAGCGGCGCGGTAAACGCGCTGTGGGATAAGCGGGAAATGCTTTACTGCCACTCGCTGGAGGCTTTTAAAATGAGCCTTGCGGACAGCGCTGACGAGCGGCTGGAAATCTGGCTTGACAACTACAACGAGCGCGGAAGTTTCGACGACAGAACGCTTGCGGTGATTAAAATCAATCAAATAAAACAGGACAAATAAAATGAGAAACGGTGAAATTATCACTGCCGTGCTTGAAAGCGGCGATACAATAAAATATATCTACGACGCGAACGCTCCGCGCGGGGGTATGAAACACACGTTTTTCACGCCCGACAGGCAGTTTGCGGTGCAGTTTTTCAACAACCCGCGCGATTCGGAAGACCCTCGTATGCAGGACAGAATTCGCACTATCGTCGGGATTTACAACCCCACAATATCCGAGGCTGACGGCGGGGCTCTGGGCAACACGCCAAAGACTGCGGATTATTTCAGGCAGCGGTTTTGCTGGCCTGTGGCGATTGTGAAAAGTCCGCAGTTCGGGATAGTCTGCCCCGCGTATCCCGACAATTTCTTTTTTGACAAGTCGGCGTCGACGGTGCTCGACCTTGACGGCAAGGACAAGAAATCCAACTGGTTTACGGGGAGAAACAGGCGTTATCTCGCGCCTGCGGAACGCGGCGATTTCAGGACGATGCTGAAGATCGCAATAGGTCTTTCGAGGACGGTAAGGCGTATGCACCAGGCGGGTCTCGCGCACTCCGATTTGTCCTGCAACAACGTGCTTATCGACCCGAAAACGGGCTCGGCGGTGGTTATCGATATCGATTCGCTGGTAGTTCCGAATAAGTACGCGCCCGAAGTCGTCGGAACGAGGGGTTATATCGCGCCCGAAGTGGTGAGTACCATGGAATTTGACGCGCAGGACCCGCGAAAGGCGCTGCCGAACGTGCTGACGGATCTGCACGCGCTGCCGGTGCTGATTTACGAATATCTGTTTTTCAGGCACCCGCTGATAGGTCCGAAAATCTACAGCTCGGAAAGCGCGGAAAAAGACGATTTTCTGGGGCTCGGCGAAATGGCGACGTTTATTGAAAATCCGAATGACACGTCAAACCGCCCGCCCGACCTTGATGTGACGATAAGTACGCTTTCAAGGGGCTTGGAACGGCTGTTTATAAGGGCGTTTGTGGACGGACTTCACGACCCGTCGCAGCGTCCGACGGCTATGGAATGGGAAACCGAGCTTTTGCGGGCGTGGGATAGGCTTTATCCGTGCGCAAATCCGCGCTGCGAAAAGCGATGGTTCATTCTGCGGGACGAAAGAGAACCCGTTTGCCCGTTTTGCGGGACAAGAGTTCCCGAAAAGATAATCACTCTCGGCTTTAAGAGCGAAACCCGCGGCAGAAAAGGCGTTTTCCGCGAAAAAAGCGAAGTTGTCGTGTACGACAGAATGGCGTTGTTCGACTGGCACGTTTTTTCCAACGTTCACAACGACGAAAAAGCCTCTCACGAAATGCGCGCGTATATCGCGCGGCAGGGGGATAAATGGCTGCTGGTAAACCACGGCATCGAGGGCATGACGTCGCCGTCGGGAAGACCCGTGCCGAGGGGCAGCGCGGTGGAGCTTAAGGACCTCGCGCTGTTTCGTATGAGCGGCAAGGACAACGGGCTTTTGTGCGAGGTTTATGTGAATTAACTTGTTATTTTCGGGTCGGACGACTCGTTTTACGAAAGGATTAAAAGCAATGGAAAAATTTGGTCTTACGGACAAGGAAGTTGCCGAAAGCAAGCAAAAATTCGGCGACAACTCCATGACGGAGCAGGCTCACGAGAGTTTCTGGGATAAGCTTAAGGGCAACCTCGGCGACCCGATGATAAAAATACTTATCGTCGCGCTGCTGATAAACGTTGTGCTGGCAATTCTGGGGCTTGTAAAGGGCTCGGACGGAAACCCAATTATCGAGGGCGCGCCCGAATGGTACGAGCCGCTGGGCATTTTCGTGGCAATCTGCCTTGCGACGCTGGTTTCGACGTTCTCGGAATTCAGGAATGAAAACGCGTTCCAGAAACTTCAGGAAGAGGCGTCGCGGATTATGTGCAAGGTGTACAGAAACGGCGTTATCGCAGAAGTTGCAATAAACGACATTGTCGTCGGAGACGCAATTCTGCTGCAGTCGGGAGATAAGATCCCCGCCGACGGCATTATTATCGACGGAGATATAAAAGTTGACCAGTCGGTGCTGAACGGAGAAAGCCGCGAGGCGAAAAAACACGCAATTCCCGACGGCTGGCAGGATACCGACGAAAACACCGATTTCGACAGCGAATACAAGGTATACCGCGGGGCGGTGGTATGCTCCGGAAACGCGGTTATGCAGGTTACCGTAGTAGGCGACAAGTCGGTTTACGGCAAGATTGCAAGCGAACTTCAGACCGACGACGACCGCGATACTCCTCTTAAGGTAAAGCTCGGAAAACTCGCGAACGGTATCTCGAAATTCGGCTATATCGGCGGTATCGCTATCGCCGTCGCTATGCTTGCGAAAACGCTTTTGTTCGATACGAATTTCCAGCCTATGACGTTCCTCGCGCCCGACGGCGTTTTCGCGTGGGCGGCGCTTGTCAAAGCGATTATCGAGGCGGTTATGCTGGCGGTTATTATCATAGTTATGGCGGTGCCGGAGGGCTTGCCGCTTATGATAGCTATCGTTTCCGCGCAGAATATGGGCAAAATGCTCAAAGACAACGTCCTTGTGCGTAAAGTCGCGGGAATTGAGACCGCAGGGTCGCTTAATATCCTCTTTTCCGATAAAACGGGAACTATCACCAAAGGCAAGCTTGAAGCAATAAACTTCATTATGGGCGATGTTTCCGAATATAAGACAATTGACGATTTAAACGGCAAGCTGAAAGATATTCTCGCGCTTTCTATCCACAAGAACACGCTTTCCATGATAAGCGGCGAGGGCAAGGACAGACGCGTTCTCGGCGGAAACGCGACGGAGCGCGCTATTCTCGCGTATGCGGTGGACTGCCCGTCGGCAGCGAATGTTTCGGCGGTCGGAAATATCCCGTTTAACTCCACAAACAAGTACTCCGCAACGCAGGTGAGCGGCGAATACAACCTCTCGCTTATCAAGGGCGCGCCGGAGAAAATTCTTCAGAGATGCTCGCATTATTACGATATGAACGGCGAAAAACAGCCGTTTGATATGGCGAAGCTGAACGGGAAAATCGACGAGCTTGCAAACCGCGCTATCCGAGTGCTTGCAATAGCGACAAGCGAGGACGATTTAGGCGAGGATTCCCTCCCCGACGGCAGCAACTGGACGCTTGTCGGCTGCCTCGGAATACGCGACGAGGTTCGCCCCGAATCCGTTACCGCAATCAAAGAAGTTAAAGGCGCGGGCGTTCAGGTTGTTATGATAACGGGCGACCGCCGCGAGACCGCCGTTGCAATCGCAAAAGAGGCGGGACTTATCGACGACGAAAATACAAATCTTATGCTGACGTCAGACGAGCTTGCAAAAATGTCCGACGACGAGATTAAGGCGAAGATAAGGGATATCCGCGTTATCGCGAGAGCGCTGCCGACCGACAAGAGCCGTCTGGTGCGGCTTGCACAGGAGCTTGACCTCGTTGCGGGCATGACGGGCGACGGCGTGAACGACTCCCCTGCCCTGAAAAAAGCCGACGTGGGCTTTGCAATGGGCGGCGGCACGGAAGTTGCAAAAGAGGCGTCGGATATCGTTATCCTCGACGACAACTTCAACTCAATCGACCGCGCTATCCTCTACGGGCGCACGATTTTCAACTCTATCAGAAAGTTTATCGTGTTCCAGCTTACCATAAACGTGGCTGCGGTGCTTATCTCGTTTATCTGCCCGATAATCGGCATTGCAAACCCGCTTTCGGTTATACAGATACTCTGGGTGAACCTTGTAATGGACACGCTCGCGGCTCTGGCGTTCGGCGGAGAACCTCCCCTTTCGCGCTTTATGCGTGAAAAACCCAAGCGCCGCAACGAGCCGATAATAAGCAAGGCTATGATGTCGGAAATTATCGTCGGAGCAGGCTGGACGTTCGCGCTGTCGCTTGCTATGCTGATACTCGGTTCGTTCCCGTCGGGAGACCCTGTAAGCTATCTCGAAAAATGGGGATTGCTGCGCGATGTTCACATTGAAAACGAGCCTCACGCTATCCTTCACACGGCATATTTCGCGTTCTTCATCTTCATTGCGGTGTTCAACGCGTTCAACGCCCGCACCGACCGCATAAATCTCTTCGACAACCTCGGCAAAAACAAGGGATTTCTCACCGTTTTCGGGATTATCGCGGTGGTGCAGGTGCTCATGACCTACCTCGGACGCGGAATTCTCTCCGGCTGGGGACTGTACCCCTTAGAGTGGCTTGTGGTGCTTATTCCCGCAATTTCGATTATACCCGTGGACTTGCTCAGAAAAGCGATTGTCGGCGCGGGCAAAAAGGAATAATGGCTTTCTTGTATAATTTTAAGGAGGAAAAATTATGGCAGTAAATCTTACAAAAGGTCAGCGCGTAAGCCTTGACAAATCCATGACTATGGCGAGAATAGGTCTCGGCTGGGACGTAAACCGCTACGACGGCGGGAATGACTTCGACCTTGACGCGTGCGTTTTCCTGCTCGGAGCAAACGGCAAGGTGCTGCGCGACGAGGACTTCGTGTTCTACAACAACCTCTCCGCGCGCGACGGAGCTGTCGTTCACACGGGCGACAACCGCACAGGCGAGGGCGACGGCGACGACGAGGCTATTATTATCGATTTCACGAAAATTCCGCAGGAAATACAGAAGATAGCCGTTACGGTGACTATCTTCGAGGCGGCTCAGAGAAACCAGAATTTCGGGCAGGTGTCGAATTCCTATGTTCGCGTGGTAAAAATTGACAATCCCGACGATACAAACGGCGAAGAGGCGCTGCGGTTTGATCTGGTGGAGGAATTTTCGATAGAGACCGCGCTTGTTGTGTGCGAAATTTACCGCTACAACGGCGAATGGAAGTTTAACGCGGTAGCCGCGGGCTATCAGGGCGGCTTGGAGGCTCTTTGCAAAAATTACGGCGTGAACGTGTGATTTTTTACAAACAAAACTTCGAGGGGGCGGCGGCGTGGACGTAAACGAGCTTATCGCGGGCGCGGCGGCGGGCGGCAGCGTTATGCTGCCGTCGGGCGAGTTCGAGGGTCCGGTCGTTATCGAAAAGCCGCTGCGGGTGTCCGGGCATAACACCACAATCTGGGCGAGAAACGGCGCGGCTGTGAAAGTGCGCTCAAACGGCGTGACCCTTGAAGATCTGCGCGTGGAAATCACCGACGGGAGCGCGTGCGACACCGCTGTCGAGGCGGATTTTCTGACGGTGGTCAAAAACGTCGAGGTGTTGGGAACAGTTCGGGGTTTCGGCGCGGCGGACGGCAAATTCGACGTTCCGAAAACCATTGCTCTGGGGGAATTTTCGGCTGACGAGGAAAACTCGTGGAGACTTACGGTCACCGTTCCCGAACGCACCGAAATTCGCTGTTCCGCGCGGGAAGTGAGGTTCTCCCCCGATGTTTTGCAGGCGGGCAAAAACGAGCTTTCGGTGTATGTTTCGGGCATTCCCGCGCAGACGTTTTTATACGCGGAAATTCTCTTTGTATCGACTTTCACGAGGAGAATTTACCTCACGGGGAAAGCCTCTCAAACCGCCGAAAAAGCGAATTTAAGGGCGATTTTCGCGCCGCAGACGCTTACCGATGTAATATGCCTTACCGCGGCGAAAGCTCCCGCAAAAGGCGATAAAATCGTGCTGCAAAAGGGTCAGCGAACAGCGCTTTTGCCTTACGTCGGGAGCAGGTTTTCGGTGTATTTCAGCTGTGTGAAAAAATGCGCCGCCGACATCGACCCGTATGTTTTCCTGCTGGACAAGGACGGGAGAGCATTCGGCGACGGGTCGCTGATTTTCTTCGGGAAAGAGCGTTCGGACTGCGGCGGAGTGAGATATTGCCCAGACGACGGGCATATTGAGATTGATTTGTCGGCGGTGGATTACAGGGTTGAGAAAATAACGCTGGCTTACGCTGTGTACGCGGCGGATTCCGTGAATAATTTTTCCGCGGTAAGTTCCCCGAAAATATCAATCTGCACCGACGCGGAGCGCATAAGCTTTGTTATGGACGAGCTTATGTCGGAATCCTGCGCGGTGGCGGCGGAGTTCTATCTCTACAAGGGCGAATGGAAGATTTCAGCCGTCGGTGCGGGCTATATAAGCGGAATTGCGAAGTTATGCAACAGTTTCGGTATAGATGTGGAATAAGGTGGTGAGAAAATGCAGGAATTTACACGATATGTCGGGTATGACAACCCCGACAGTTTCCGAAGTTTTCTTATCGGGCAGTTTGTTTCGGCAACAAAAAACGGGTTGTTTTTCAAGGCGAAACTCCCCTCGGCGACTACCGACGAAATAACGGCTGCCGCGGCGTATACCGCCGCAAGTTTCGACAACGCAGACGATATTGCGCGCGCGCTGGACGGGTGGAAAAGCGCGTCGAATGTTCCGTGCGACAGCGCGGCGGTGGCTGAGGTTATGGCAAAGGCTGTCGCGGAATGCGGCGCAAATCAGAAAAACACCTATTTCGTGCTGTTGTGCCAGCTTATAAAATACATGGCGGCGCGCCCCGCAAGCGTGCTTTACATCGGTTCTCCGACGCTTCGGGAGCTTTATTTTCTGTGTATGATGCAGGCGGCGGGCGTTTCAATAACGCTTGTAAGCTACGGGCAGGACAGCGATTTCGAGAAACTGGCGTTTAAGGACAGGATAACGGTAAAAAGCGGGAAAAATTCCGCGCCGTTACAGATAGACTTCGGGAAGATAGATTTGTCGCGCGAGGCGAAACTGTCCGAAATGCGCGCCGAGGGCGAGAGAGTAAACGGGCTTGTAAAACGCCTGTCAACCACGGCGGCGGGATTTTTCGAGGATTTTCTCCGCGACAGACGGTCGAGAGTGGTGGCGGACGGCGGCGTTTACACCGAGGACGGTGAAATTCCCGTGTACTGCGCCGCGCTTATCGGGTGCGAGGACGAGGCGGTGTACACGAATATGCTCGTGAAGTTCAAGGAGAGCTTTGCGGGGCTTAAAAAGCAGCTTATTTTCATCGAAAAGCCGCTGGAAAACCCCTCCGCCGACGAGGTGAAGGCTCTCGGAACGCCGTCGGGGACTAGCACCGAGGAAATCGTGGACTCGATTGCGGTGACGGTGAACCTTGTCGGGGACAGGACGCGCACGGCTCTCGCGGCGCGGGCTTTAAGGGAGCTGCTGTCGGAGATAAACTCCAACAACCGCACCGTGACGCTGAATTACGCGAATAAGCTTGTAACGTGGCTTTACCGCTGCACGCAGGCGAGAAAATACGCCGTGAAATACGAGGATATCCCCGTGATACTCTACTACGGCGATATTTCGCAGTCGGAGCTGTATTTCTTGAATTTTATGTCAAGGTGCGGGTTCGACGTTGCATACATCACCCCGAATAAGGCTAATCTTTCGATTGCGGTGGACAAGAATATCGGCTCGCGAATGCAGATTTTCGAGCTGCCGCAGTCGCGCGAGAGCGGAAGTTATCCCGCAAAGGCTGTCAAGATGAAAATGGCGACCGTCGCCTACTCGGCGGAACGCGACCTTGATACGATGCTGTACGGCGGGGATACGGGGATTTTCAGGAGCTTTCAGTTCCCGAACAGCCAATCGGTGACGCTTAAGACGACTTTCGAGGAAATCGCTATTCTCTGGCGGCAGGAGGCGCGTTTCAGGCAGGGTTTTGAGACGTCGGGAAATCTGGTGTCGATACCGAATATCTTCGCTAAAATAAGCGGCGTGGAAAACGGCGATCTGGGAAGATACTGGGACGATGTGCGGGATAAGCTTACCCCGCAGACAATTCTGACGGTGAAAAAGCAAAACTCCAAGGCTGAAACCGCGACCGATCTTTCTGCGTATCGGCAGTTTTACCGGAACGGCGAGATTGATACCGAAAAGCTGAAAGCCTCGACGCTTAACAAATACAGCTATCTGCCCGACAGAATACAGGATATGCTGTTTTACAAGATGCAGGAGGCGGCAAGTTCGGGATTTTTAAAGCTGTCGGGGGATAATCTGATGTGCAGCGTGCTGCATTTCGGGCTGAGTTTCGATAAAGAGTTTTTGAAAATAATTCAGCAGTTCGATTTCACGGGGAAAATCCCGAAACTCGTCGTAATCGACGCGGTGGAGGACACGTTCACGCTCGAAGAGTGCATAAGGATAGTGCTTTGCGACCTTATCGGGTTTGATATTCTCGTTTATACGCCTACGGGCTATAAAAACCTTGAAACGTTTGTGAATGCGAACGCTTTCGAGGAGCATATTATGAATCAGTTTATGTACAACGCAGAGGTTCCGAAACTAAAAATACCCTCTGAAGAAAAGAACGGCGGTTTTTTCGGAAAGCTGTTCGGGAAACACTGATATTTTCAGGAAAGGAAAATCACAATGGGACTTCAATTCACACCCGGCGCCGCTGCGGCTCAGCAGGCAAATCTTGAGGTGGAAACCACGGCGGTTGCAGCGCCCTCCGACGCTGCTCTTGAGGCTAAGCTTGAAGAGGCGAAAAACTTCAACATCATGGTAAAGACCGACGAGATTAAACAGCAGCTTGCAAAAACCGAGGAAATTGACAAGCTGGTTTCCACGATAAACGTCAACGATTCGTCGACTATCGTGAAATTCGGCGCGGAGGCTGCCGACGGTATTTCGCAGGCGTCCGACCAGGTGCTGAATTCCATGAGTATTCAGCAGATAAACGACACGGGCGTTATGCTGAAAAATCTTGCGGCGATTATGGACGAGTTTGATATCAAGGAGCTGGAGGAAAAGCCGGGGCTTTTCGGGAAGCTTAAGAAAAATATCGAGAAAATTCTCAACAAGTACGATACCATGGGCAAAGAGATTGACAAAATTTATGTCCAGCTTAAGCAGTACGAAACCGAAATCGAGCAGGCAAACCACAAGCTTGACACGATGTACGAGGCAAATCTCGGCTATTATCAGCAGCTTATAAAATACATCATGGCGGGCGAACAGGGCGTTCGGGAGCTTGACCAGTATATCGAGGATTACAAGAAAAAAGTCGAGCAGAACCCCGACGACGGCACAATTCGTATGGATTTGTCCAATCTCCAGCAGATGCGCGAAATCCTCGACCAGCGCGTTATGGACCTGAAAATCGCCGAGAACGTCGCGCTGCAGACCGTGCCGATGCTGAAGACTATGGAGTACTCCAACCTCAATCTTGTGAGAAAAATAAACTCCGCGTTTATCATCACAATGCCTGTTTTCAAGCAGTCGCTGGCGCAGGCTATCATGCTCAAACGTCAGAAAATTCAGGCGGAGTCGCTTGCCGCGCTTGATGAGAAAACCAATGAAATGCTTATCAAGAACGCTCAGAACACCGTCGAGCAGTCGAAACTTGTCGCGGGAATGTCCGCAAATTCCTCTATCAAGGTTGAAACCCTCCAGCAGACCTGGCAGACCATCGTCAGCGGCATAGACGAGGTTCAGCGTATCCAGGACGAGGCTCGCCAGAAACGCAAGGAAGACCAGAAGGCTCTCGAAGACATCAAGGCGGATTACAAGGCGCGTATGAAGGCGTAATTCCCCGCGGTTATAAAAGCAAAAGGACGCTTTAGGGCGTCCTTTTTTATCTTTTTTTGTTGTGCAATTTGTGCAGTTTTGTGCAGTCTTTTTCAAGTTAAGATTAAAGAAAAACTTGGAAAAGAGGTATTTTTATGTCAACAGTATTCAGGGTCGAGAAAAATGCGAATTACACGGTGATGTCCAACATTCACCTGAAAGACAAACACTTGTCGTTAAGGGCTGCGGGACTGTTATCGAAAATTCTCAGCCTACCGCCCGAATGGGATTACACCGTCACGGGTCTGGCAAAAATCACTTCGGACGGCGTAGATAGCGTTAGTTCGGCAATTAGGGAGCTTGAAAAATTCGGCTACATAACCCGCAGGCAGCTCCGCGACGAGTTTGGCAGAATGTCCCGAAACGAATATCGCGTCTACGAAGATCCGAAACAGAACCCCGATTTTTCCGAAGAAACCTGCGAAGAAAAATGCGAAAAAAATTCCGAGTCCGGGAAAACGGACAATATTTTTTTACCCTCTCCGCAGACGGGCGAGCCGTCAAGGGAAATCCCGCCAACGGCTCCGCGGACAACGGCTACTTATAATAAATTAAATACTAAAGAATTAAATACTCATTCATCAATCACTCATCCCCGCGCTGCGCGCGGCTCGGAGGAATTGACGGAGGGAACGGAGGGAAGGAACGAAAAAGAAAAATATTTTTCTTTGATCTCCGAGAACATCGAGTACAACTGCTTTTCGGAGGAGAGTGGGGTTTATGAACTGGTGGAACTGATGTCGGAAGTGATTTGCTCTAACAGGGAAACTGTGCGCGTAAACGGCGGAGAGCTGCCCTTAGAGCAGGTTAAACAGCGGTTCTTAGAGCTGAAAAGAACGCATATCGAGCACGTCCTGGACACGGCGGAAAAGAATGCAAACGAAGTCCGAAACCGCCGCGCGTACCTGATAACTTTGCTCTATAATTCGCCGGCAACTGTCCCGAATTCCCCGCCGAAAACCGCTCCGTTAAGCGATTTATTCGACATGAACTGCTCGACGATTACCGACGAAATGATTGCGCGAAAAATGTGGGCGAAGTACCTATGAGCGCCCTATCACGCCCCCGTTTACGCCTTAGTGACCTTCAAAAACACCTTTTTGCCCTTGCGGAGGATTATCTGCTCGCCGATTTCGATTTGCGCCGAGGCGTCCTCGATTACCGCGTCGTCAACGGCAATGCCCTTCCCCGCGACAAGATTTCTCGCCTCGCGCTTTGACGGAGCAAGCTTTGCAGCCACAAGCAGGTCGAGAATGCCTATCTTGCCGTCGGCTGTCTCAACCGAAAAGGTCGGCATATTGTCGGTGCTGCCCGCGCCCCCGAACAGCGATTTTGCGCCGTCTAACGCCTTTTTCGCCTCGTCCTCGCCGTGAACAAGCTTTGTAAGCTCGAACGCCAAGGTTTCCTTAGCCTTGTTCAGCTCTGCGCCCTCCCACTTCTCCATTTCCTTAATCTGCTCGATAGGCAGGAAGGTCAGCATATACAAACACTTGATAACGTCCGCGTCCGCAACGTTTCTCCAGTACTGGAAAAACTCATACGGCGAAGTTTTGTCCGGGTCGAGCCAGACCGCGCCTTTTTCGGTCTTGCCCATTTTCTTGCCCTCGGAATTGAGGAGCAGGGTTATCGTCATAGCGTGAGCGTCCTTGCCGAGTTTCTTTCTGATAAGCTCCGTGCCGCCGAGCATATTCGCCCATTGGTCGTCGCCGCCGAACTGCATATTGCAGCCGTATTTCTGATACAGCATATAAAAATCATAGCTCTGCATTATCATATAGTTGAATTCGAGGAACGTAAGCCCGCGCTCCATGCGCTGCTTATAGCACTCGAACGTCAGCATTTTGTTCACCGAAAAGCATGCTCCCACCTCGCGCAGAACGTCGATATAATTCAGTTTCATCAGCCAGTCCGCGTTGTTTACCATTATCGCTTTGTCGTCGGAAAAGTCGATAAAACGGCTCATCTGCTTTTTAAAGCAGGCGATGTTGTGGTCGATGTCCTCTTTGGTGAGCATTTTCCGCATATCGGACTTCCCCGACGGGTCGCCTATCATACCCGTGCCGCCGCCGAGCAATGCTATCGGCTTATTCCCCGCCATTTGCAGGCGTTTCATAAGGCACAGAGCCATAAAATGCCCGACGTGAAGGCTGTCGGCTGTCGGGTCGAACCCGATATAAAACGTAGCCTTGCCCGCGTTTATCATCTTGCGGATCTCGTTTTCGTCGGTAACCTGCGCGATAAGTCCGCGCGCCGTAAGTTCATCGTATAATTCCATTTTTAGTTCCTCCAGATTATTAGTTGTACAACCGTACAAATTCAACAAAAACACCCCCTATGACAACCATAGAGGGCGAATTATCGCGGTACCACCTCAGTTTACGGCAAAATGCCGCCTTTGAAAGCTGTAACGGGCTTTTCCCGTGCCTGCTATTTGGAACGCGTTCCGTTCGCAAAGCCGCTCCGAGAGGTAATTCGCCTGCAAAACTCTGCCGTTTCGCACCCGCCAACGGCTCTCTGAAAGAAGTTTTCGCAAACTACTGATTTCTCATCAACGCTTTAAATATTCTGTTTACAGCTGACTTGCAATGCCGAGAATGAGTTTCTCGGTCTTGTCCCAGCCGAGGCACGGGTCGGTTATCGACTTTCCGTAAACGCCCTCCTCGATTTTCTGATTGCCGTCCTCGATGTAAGACTCGATCATAAGCCCCTTGACTATCCCGCGGATTTCCTCGGAATGGCGCATGGAGTGCAAAATCTCGTTGGAAATGCGGATCTGCTCAAGGTACTGCTTGCCCGAATTCGAGTGGTTGGTGTCGACAATTATCGCGGGGTACTTCAAGCCCTTTTCCATATACAGATCATAGCAGAGCTTCAAATCCTCGTAGTGATAATTCGGGAGCGTCTGACCGTGCTTGTTCTGCGCGCCGCGCAAAATCGCGTGAGCCAGCGGATTTCCGTCCGATACAACCTCCCAGCCGCGGTAAATAAACGTGTGACTAGCCTGCGCCGCCTGAATGGAATTGAACATAACCGAAAGCGTCCCCGAAGTCGGATTTTTCATACCGACGGGGCACTCCATGCCGCTTGCGACAAGGCGGTGATGCTGGTCCTCAACCGAGCGCGCCCCGACTGCCACATACGACAGCAGATCGCTTAAATAACGGTAGTTTTCGGGGTAAAGCATTTCGTCCGCGGTGGTGAGGTGAGTTTCCTCAATAACTTTCGCGTGCAGCTCGCGGATTTTAATAATCCCCTCCAGCATATCCTCGCCCTTTGTAGGGTCGGGCTGGTGCAGCATGCCCTTATATCCCATGCCGTTTGTGCGGGGTTTTCCGGTGTACACGCGCGGAATAATGAGTATCTTATCCTTAACCTGCTCCTGAACCCGCGCTAAACGGTGAATATAATCCATAACAGGCTCTTCGCTGTCCGCCGAACACGGACCGATTATAAGCAGAAACTTGTCCGATTTCCCCATAAGAACATCGGCAATTTCCTTGTCGCGGGCAGCCTTTATGCTCTTTATTTCCTCGGAAATAGGGTACATTTCCTTTACTTCCTTCGGAATGGGAAGTTTTCTGTTGAATGTCATTGACATAGCAATTCGCTCCTTTAAACAAATAAAATGGTATAAACATACCCTTAAATTATAGCACGTTTTTTTAAGAATTTCAAGGGGTTTTGCAAAAAATATGCCGAATTATTCTATAAAGCGGAAATTATCTCCGAAAGACGCTGTGCGGATTTGGAAAGTTCTGTAAAATCGCCGTAATTGGAGCGGTAAAGCTCCACGATAAACGCGCCGTCGTAGCCGTAATACGCAAGGCGTTTAACAAGCTCGGAAAAATCATAATCGCCGTTTCCGATAGGCAGGCAGTCGCGGTCGGCGTCCGCGTCGGAAAAATGACAATGCGCGACGCTCTCGCGAAGCGCGTCGACGTAATCCAGCGGGTCGGCGTGACTTCTCCTAGCCTGTTTGAGATCTAAAACGAAATTTGCAAGGTCGCCGAGCTCGCGTTTCATTTTTTTGAGGAATTCGAGATCCCCCGACATACAATAAGAAACGTTCTCCTGAGCTACTGTTATGCCGAATTCGCGCCCCGCCTCCGCCAGCATACGGAACTGTTTTATATAGTGATCCTCGGGGCATTTGCTGCTTAAAATCGCGCCGTGCAGGACGAACATTTTCGCACCCAGCTTGTTCATGCTCCCGAAAAACTCGCGGTACAGCTCCATCATCTCGTCTATCCTGCGGTCGTAGGTCGAGAACAGGTAGACGCTCTCCATAGGCGAAGAAAACGGGTGAAACGACGTTATGCGCATGCCGTTTTCATCGCGGGTTTTTATCATCTGCGAGAGAATGGGCTCCCGCGCCTCGGCGGTGGCGTTCGCGAATATTTCGGCGTTTTTCACGCCAAGCCTTGCAAGCTCGCAAAGAGCGTCCTCCGCATGCAGCGGATACAGCGACGCCGTCGACACTCCCACAACCATTCTCTCTCACCTCCGGCGGCAGCAACAATGTTGCCTTCTCCCAGCAACAATGTTGCTTTCTCCAAGTATAATGTAGTATTTTACCGAACACTAATCTCTGTACGGCAATTATGCAGCATTTTCTTTAACTGCGACTCTTACCTCTTACATCTTACATCTTACTTCTTACACTATTATATCATATTATTATCTAAATTGTCAAGCCGCGCAGGAA
This sequence comes from uncultured Clostridia bacterium, assembly GCA_947625335.1. Classification (GTDB taxonomy): domain Bacteria; phylum Bacillota; class Clostridia; order Oscillospirales; family Ruminococcaceae; genus CAG-115. Next base: position 22,836 of record CANQNY010000021.1, read on the forward strand.
TATTTCGCAAAAACAGGGCGACAATAACCGAAAGAGATTAAAGAGGTGATTTTGTGGCTATAGTATTGCTGCGGGCGGTGATTTTGTATATTGTGATAACCTTTTCGCTGCGGCTTATGGGAAAACGGCAGCTCGGAGAACTTCAGCCCTCCGAGCTTGTGGTGACTATTCTTATCTCAAATATTGCGTCTGTGCCCGTAGAGGAAAGCTCTATGCCCATGATTATGGGAATTGTGCCGATTTTGACGCTGGTGTGTCTGGACGTTATTATGTCGGGGATAATGCTGAAATCCGCGAAATTCCGCAAGCTGATGATAGGCTCTCCAAGGATAATCATAAGCGGCGGGGAAATTCTCCAAAACGAGATGAAACGCCTGCGGTATACCGTCGACGACTTGTTTGAGGCAATGCGCGAACAGCAGATTTTCGATATTACACAGGTGCATTATGCGATAGTTGAAACTACCGGGAAAATAAGCTTTCTGCTGAAAAAAGACTACCAGCCCGCCGAAAAACAGGACGTAAACGAGGGCGGTTCTACGAAAAATCCTCCGTCGGTCATTATCCGCGACGGAATTGTCGACCCCGAACAGTTAAGGCTGCTCGAACTCGGAGAAAAGTGGCTGAGGAAAATTCTCCGCGAGAACAACGTCAGCGAAAAAAACGTATTTCTTATGACCTCCGACAGCGGCGGCAGCTACACAATCATAAAAAAACAGGGAGCGTAAAATGAACCGTATAATAACAAGCATTGTAATACTCGCAATCCTTGCGGCAGGCAGCTTTGCGGCGGTCGCGGAGGTCTGCTCGTTTACCGACAAAATAAGCGGGGAAATCGACGTTATCGAACAGGCGTTTACCGAAAACGACTCCGAAAAATGCGTAAACGCCGCGAAAGAACTCCAAAAAGACTGGGACGGATTTACGGATTTTTCAATTCTGATTTTCGACGCGGGGCAGGCGTTGGAGATTACCTCCTCGATAGCGGAGATTGTATCCTTCGCCGAGGACGAAAACGACGAAATTTATGCGTCCTGCGACCGCGCTCAGGCGCAGATTGCCCTGTTTCGCGCGTCGCATACGCCGAGCGTTTGGAAAATCTTATAGTTTCACGATTTCAAATCTGTTTTGCAGAACCAAAAAATTAGGTATATAGCAGCGGTTTACAGTCCAATATGACACTCCCGCAAGGTCGAATTCATCAACCAAAGCGAGTTTCGCGAAATTTTCGCGTCCTGCGACCGCGCTCAGGCGCAGATTGCCCTGTTTCGCGCGTCGCATACGCCGAGCGTTTGGAAAATCTTATAGCTTTACAATCTCGAACCTGTTTTGCAGAACCAACGACCGCGCTCAGGCGCAGATCGCCCTGTTTCGCGCGCCGCATACGCCGAGCGTTTGGAAAATCTTATAGTTTCACGATTTCAAACCTGTTTTGCAGAACCAACGACCGCGCTCAGGCGCAGATTGCCCTGTTTCGCGCGTCGCATACGCCGAGCGTTTGGAAAATCTTATAGCTTTACGATTTCAAACCTGTTTTGCAGAACCAACGACCGCGCTCAGGCGCAGATTGCCCTGTTTCGCGCGCCGCATACGCCGAGCGTTTGGAAAATCTTATAGTTTCACTATTTCAAACCTGTTTTGCAGAACCAAAAAATTCGGTATATAGCAGCGGTTTACCGTCCAGTATGACACTCCCGCAAGGTCGAATTCGTCAACCAAAGCGAGTTTCGCGTTTACGCTTTGCGGGTCGTCGAACCACACGACATGGCGCGTATCGTTGTCGTTGTAGTAGAAATACGGCGTCTGGGTACGCTCGTCGTAGAGGATTTCGGCATTTTTCTCGGCTGCAAGCTCCGTCGCCGCCATAAAGCCGATGCTTTGCGCCGCCTCTCCGCGGGTGTACGGCAGCGTCCAGTCATAACCGTAATTCGGCATTCCCATAAGCACCTTCTGCGACGGAATTTCCGACACCGCGTAAGACAGCACCTTCCTCACCTCGTCTATCGGCTGTACCGACATCGGCGCGCTGTAAGTGTAGCCCCATTCATAAAATGCAATATGATAACATACTGAATATTTT
>CANQNY010000022.1 GCA_947625335.1 uncultured Clostridia bacterium
GGTCATCACAAATCTGTTGTCGACGGTTGATGAGGTGGAAAGCCTCTACGCGTCGATTTACGACCTCTCAAAGCGGTACAGGCTGGCGATTTGTCTGGAGAGACTGGACATAAAGGACATACTGTGCGTTACCATTAACAACGAACAGGCGGGTTACGACGCGACAAAATACCTTATCGGAAAGGGACGGCGCAGAATCGGTCTTATCACTACGACTATCCGTTCGCAGTCGTCGGTTGACCGCGAAAACGGCTATATGCGCGCTCTGAAAGACTCTAATATAGAATTTGACCCCGAACTTGTGTTCTACGGCGATTACGACGCGGAAACGGGAACGCGCGCGTGCAAATATCTTCTGGGGCTTAAAGACCCTGTCGACGCGATTTTTTCCATTTCGGACACGCTGTCAATAGGCGCGATGACCTACGCTGTTCAGCACGGTGTGACCGTCGGAAAAGACGTGCTGTTTTTCGGGTTTGACAATATCCCCTATTCGCATATGTTTATACCTAAGCTCTCGACTGTCGACCAACCGTGTTATCTTCAAGGGAAAACTGTTGCCGAAAAGCTGATTTCCAACATAAGAAACGAAGTTCCCGACACGGGTACATATATGCTCCCGCACAGCCTTATTCTGCGGGATTCTACAGGAGATTGACAAAATGCAAAATGCCCGCTTTCTCGGCGGGCATTATTTATGATATTTTCTGTTGTTTATGATTGAAAACGCGCGGTAAAGCTGTTCCAAAAGCATTACGCGGGCAAGTCCGTGAGGGAACGTCATCGGCGACATCGAAATTTTAAGTTCGCACTGCGATTTAAGGCTTTCGGAAAGCCCAAAAGAGCTGCCGATAATAAAACTTATATCCGACGCGCCGCCTATAGCGAGATTTTCAAGCTTTTGGGCGAGTTTTTCGCTGTCCAAAAGCTTTCCCTCAATGCAAAGCGCGGCTTTCACCCCGCGGGCGTATTTCAATATCTCCGACGATTCGCGCAAAAGGGCTTTTTCAATCTCCGCGGGCGACGGCTCCTGCGGCAGGGCGGCGGCATCCGTTTCGTAAACCGTGACTTTTGCGAACGCCGAAAGCCGCTTTAAATACTCCCCGCACGCCTCGCGCTGCCAACTGTCTTTAAGCTTGCCTACGGCAATAAGATTTATATTCATCAAATCGACCTCTACAAACACGATTTCGCAAATTCTCTCGGGAAAATGCGCGCTGCGGAAAAATCTGCGTAACTAAGCCCCAACATTCGCATAATCGCAAGCTCGTCGACAGCGTCGGACAGAGCGTTGTGCTTTTCAAAATACGAGCTGCCGCTTAACATACGATAGATATCCTCCACGCCGTAGCCGCGTTTCATCTTCCCCGTTTTGAAACAATCCTCGGTTTCGGGGATTTTCTTATTATACTGCCGATATGCGGCAATTTTTATGATGTCAAACCAGCGGAATTTGCAAAGTTCCGGCAAATGATGATAATCGAACAGAGAATTGTACGCGAAAATTTCCTCGACGCCGTACCGGGCAAGGAAAATCTTCAGATCCAGAATTGCCGTTTCGCGCGAACACTCCATATCGGGAGTTTCAAGATACAGAACATTAGAATACATTCCGCCGTCTTTTTTGAACGGCGTGAGTATGTAATATCTCGCGCCCAACGGCGAAAAAGTATCGCAATCGGCGACAACTGCGCCTATTGACATCACATCGTCTCCCCATGTAGTCTCGGTGTCGATTACCGCGAAGTTTTTTCCCATTTCATCACGCTCCTTTTAAAGTATAACCGATTTGCCGAAAAAAGTCAACCCCTGCCGTAAAAAGGCAGGGGGTTGAGGCAGGGTTTAATGTTCATCTTCTGTAATTTTTGTTGTTATACTTCGGAGCCATTGTTATCTTGCGGCGGCGCTGCATTTCGGCAGCCTTGCGGCGTTTGGTTTTATTGATAGTTCTTATCACGATAAGAGCCGCGATAAGCACCGTGAGAATTATCCCCGCGGCGATGGTCTGCGGCGCGGTGAGTATATTGTGCAGCTTTTCGCGGTAATTCGCCACGGCGTCAAGCGGAATATCGCTTTCGGTTACAAGCGGAATAGTGGCGAGAGTTTCGCCGTTCAAGCGAAGTTCAAGCTCCCCCATCGGAGTGCCTTTCACAACCGGCGCGGTAAGCGTGTCAACCGTGGGCTTTATCTGCTGAATTGAGGAAATATCAAGCGACTTCGGCATAAGCGTGTAGAAATCCTCGGTAGTTACTATCCCGACGGTATCGGCGTTTTCGCCCTTCTCGACAGCCGCCTGCATTATCTGCTGATTTTCTTCAATAACGTGAACATACTCGAACTCCGAAAACGCCCAATTGTAGAGATTGATGTGATCCGTAAACGAATAAATGCTCTCAGTCGCAGTTCCGTCCTCGTTGTAATACGGCGCGCCAAGCGTTACGAGAAGATAATTATAGCCGTTTCTCTCAGCGGTGGACACAAGCGCGCGCGAGCCTAACTCCGCGTTCTGATAATCCCATTTTCCGTCGACCATGTGATAATAGTGGTCAATGCTGCCCGTTTTTACGCCGTGAACGCCCTCGCAGTAATACTTGCTTGTGGGTTTCATAAGCTCGTTTGTGTGGTAGATAGTGTAGCCGCTCGGATGCTTGGAATTCGCGGGCATTTCGTACTCGGACGTATCGCAAATTCTCAGAAAACCGGGATAATTGTCAATAGCGTAACGGGTAATTAAATACATATCATACGCAGTTGAGTAATTATTTTCGTTAAACAGCCCGTGAGCGTTTGCAAAATGAGTGTTTTTGCAGCCTAAACGCGCGGCTGTGTCGTTCATCATATTGACAAAACCCTCGATACTTCCCCCGATGTTGTAGGCAAGAACATTCGCCGCATCGCACGCGGACGGCAGCATTAGCGCGTACAGGCAGTCCTCGTAGGTTAGATTGCTCTGAAGCGGCTGTATCTCGGCGTTTGACACGCCCGAATAGTTGGGATTGCCGATAGCGAACTCGTTGAAACAATCGTAAGGGCAGGAAACCGTCGCGCTGAAATCCTTTATGTTCTCAAGAGCGACCAAAAGCGTCATAATTTTAGTCGTAGACGCGGGATAAAGCCGTTTATCGGCGTTTTTCGACACTATGACGATGTCTTTGTCAAGATTTACCATATAAACGCCCTCGGAATAAATCTCAAAGGACGGAGAAAACGCGGCAAAACCTGTAAGCGACGCCGTGAATGTTGAAAATAACAGAAATATTACGCAAAAAATTGTTAAAATTTTTACTTTTCGCATATAGACAAATCCCCTTTTTTCGGTTATTATATATATGGGTGCTTTTTTCCCCACTTATATTTTACCATTTCTTTATGAAATTGTAAAGGGCTTTTGAGAAATTGTAATAATTTTGTAATATTTTGAGCTTGGAGGCAGAATATGATATATGTCACGGGAGACATGCACGCGGATTTGTCGCGGTTTAAAGACCCCGCTTTGCGGAAACTCCGAAAGCAGGACGCGCTTATTATCTGCGGGGATTTCGGGTTTATCTGGGACGGCTCGAAACGCGAAAAAAAGCTGCTTAAAAAAATAGGCAAACTGCCGTACAACGTGCTGTTTGTGGAGGGTTCTCACGAGAACTACGACCTTTTGGAGCAGTATGAAGTGTCCGAATGGTGCGGCGGCAAGACAAGGCTTATTTCGGGAAGGCTGCGGCAGCTTATGCGCGGACAGGTGTTTACCATCGCCGAAAAGACGGTTTTCACGTTCGGAGGCGGTCAGACCGACGATATTTACGAGCTTGTCGAGGGGTCGAACTGGTGGCAGAGAGAAATTCCCAGCGAGGAAGAGCTTGCGGAGGGCTTGGAAAATCTCGAAAAAGTCGGGAACGCGGTGGATTTTGTGATTACCTACGAGCCGCCCTCCAAAATGCAGGATTTTCTCGTGGGAACGGGCGACAGAAACCACATAAACACCTACTTAAACGAAATTTACGAGAAAATCGATTTTAAGTCGTGGTTTTTCGGGAAACTTCACTTAAACAAGCTTGTTCCGCCGAAGTACTACGCTGTTTACGACAACGTTGTGGTTGCCGACAACACGAAGATCAAAAAGAAAAAAACCGCTAAATCAGCGGAGAAAAATACATCTGCCGAAAAGGAGAACTGAATTATGGCTGAAATCACTTTTGAAATCACGAAAGAACTTGGGGTCATTTCCGAGAACGCAAAGGGCTGGACGCGCGAACTTAACCTCGTGAGCTGGAACGAGCGCGAACCGAAATACGATATCCGCGACTGGTCGCCCGACCACACGCGAATGAGCAAGGGAATTTCCCTTTCCGAGGAGGAAATGAAAAAGCTGGTGGAGCTTTTCGAGACCCGCGACGAGGAAGATTCCTTCGAGGAATAATAACTTACAACAAAAAACACATATCCCCCGCCCTTTTCATTCGGACGGGGGATATGCTTTACTTATAGGAAGGATCTTGTCGTTTTTCATGACATGCGCCGCACGCTCCGCATGCGCCGCAGTTTCCGCCGCAGGAGCTGCGTCCCGAACGCCTGTCTTTTACCTCTTTAACGATAATTAAAGTCACTATCGCAAGCACGATAAGACCTGCTATTATCGAGCCTAAATATTCGTGAATAAATTCAAGCATACCGTCACCTCATTCACATCGTTTTTCAGGCGTTGACCTTTGCTTTTGTGTTCTTTTGCTTTGCCTTGTTCGGACGGAAAACCATGTAAACAAGCAAAGCGAGTACCAATACCGCGAATATCACTCCGACGACGTTTCCGTTGCCCGTAAACAGGCTGCCGAACTGGTAAATCATAAGCGAAATGCAATATGCAAAACCGCATTGATAGCCGATTGCAAACCATGTCCACTTTGCGGAATTCATCTCGCGGCGGATTGCTCCTATCGCCGCAAAGCAGGGCGCGCAAAGCAGATTGAATACAAGGAACGAATACCCCGCAAGCGCGGACATCGCCACGAAATCAAGCACTCCGAACACGCCTACGACCTCTTCTTTCGCGACTAAGCCCATAATCGTCGCGACTGCCGCCGTGGGTTCTCCGAAACCGAGCGGAGCGAAAATTATGCATATCGCAGAGCCTATCTTGCCGAGAACGGAGTCCGCAAGCTCCATTTCAGCATGATAGCCGAACGCGCCGTCTACCCAGCCGAGCGAGCTGCCAAGCCAGATAAGCACCGACGAAAGCAGGATTATCGTGCCCGCTTTCTTGATAAAGCTCCAGCCGCGCTCCCACATAGAACGCATTACGTTGCTGAAGGTCGGCATATGGTACGCGGGAAGTTCCATAACGAACGGAGCAGGATCGCCCGAAAACATTTTCGTCTTTTTAAGGAGAATTCCCGACACGACAATAGCTGCAATTCCCACAAAATACGCCGACGGAGCAACCCACCAGGCGTTGCCGAAAAGCGCCGCCGCAATCATTCCGATAATCGGCAGTTTCGCTCCGCACGGAATGAATGTCGTGGTCATAATGGTCATTCTGCGGTCGCGCTGATTTTCGATAGTACGCGACGCCATAATTCCCGGAACGCCGCAGCCTGAGCCGATAAGCATAGGTATGAACGACTTTCCCGAAAGACCAAATCTTCTGAAAATTCTGTCCATGACGAACGCCACTCTCGCCATATAACCGCATGCCTCCAAAAATGCGAGGAAAATAAACAATACCAACATTTGCGGCACAAATCCGAGAACCGCTCCCACGCCGCCGACAATGCCGTCCAGAATAAGGCTCTTAAGCCAGTCGACGCAGTTTATTTTATCAAGTCCCGCCTCCAGCAGCACGGGAACGCCCGGAACCCACACGCCGTAATCCGCGGGGTTGATAGAGTCTGCCATTTCTTCAAGCTTTGCGTCCGTAAACTCGGATATATCGTAGCCTTTGTCGGCAAGCTCCGCGCCGTATGCGCCGTAAGCCTCGTCAAAATCCGCGAAAGAGCCGTCTTCAATAGCCGAAAGCACGTCTTCCGCGCCGATAACATCTCCCGCGTCTACTGCTGACTGAACCGTTGATTTAAGCTCGTCGGTGAAGATGTTTTCGTTTGCGAAATTATCCTGCGCGGACTCGTAATCCGAAGTGCCTATGCCGAACAAATGCCAGCCGTCGCCGAAAACGCCGTCGTTAGCCCAGTCGGTAAGCAAAGTTCCGACAGTAGTTATCGAGATATAATACACGATTATCATAACCACCGCGAAAATCGGCAGCGCGAGAAAACGGTTTGTGACTATTCTGTCTATCTTATCCGACACCGTCGCGCCCGTTTTCTTCTTTTTCAGGCACTCTTTGATAACATCGCCTATGTAGATATAACGCTCGTTTGTGATGATGCTCTCCGCGTCGTCGTCCATTTCGCGCTCGCACTCGGCAATATCGTCTTCAATATGTTTTAGCGTGTTTTCGGGGATCTTCAGCATTTCGAGAATTTTCTCGTCGCGCTCGAAAATCTTTATTGCAAACCAACGCTGCTGTTCGGCGGGCTTATCGTGCAGAAAAGCCTCCTCGATATGCGCCAAAGCATGTTCCACACACCCGCAAAAGCTGTGCTGAACCTTGACGGGCTGCTCGGACTGAGCGGCTTTTATGGCAAGCTCGACAGCCTCGTCAATGCCCGTATTTTTAAGCGCGGAAATTTCCACAACCTCGCACCCCAAACGCTTTGAAAGCTGTGCGAAATTTATCTTATCGCCGTTTTTCTTTACCACGTCCATCATATTTACGGCAACGACCGTCGGAATTCCAAGCTCCACAAGCTGTGTGGTGAGATAAAGATTGCGCTCGAGGTTTGTTCCGTCAACGATATTTAAAATCGCGTTCGGGCGTTCGTTGACTAAATAATTCCTCGCGACAACCTCCTCCAGAGTATACGGCGAAAGCGAATAAATTCCCGGCAAGTCTGTGACGATAACGTCCTTTTGCCCGCGAAGCTTGCCCTCCTTCTTCTCGACCGTAACGCCGGGCCAGTTTCCCACAAACTGATTTGACCCTGTAAGCGCATTGAAAAGCGTGGTTTTTCCGCAGTTGGGATTACCCGCAAGAGCTATGCGAATTGGCATTTAGATACCTCCTGTATTTATTTATTATTTGTTCTTTTTAAGTTAAACGAAACTAACCTGTTGGGGGAAAGAGGTTAGAGGTAAGATGTTAGAAGTTAGATTATAAGGTACGCCCGCCTGCGGCGGTCGATTTAGATGCCTACGGCAAAGACCCAACCGTGTCAAGTCCTTGCGCAGCAATTTCAATCGTCGGCGTTAGCCGACGTTCTTTGAACTCTAACCTCTAACCTCTCACATCTAACCTCTACTATTCCACCTCAATCATTTCAGCGTCCTGCTTTCTAAGCGAAAGCTCGTATCCGCGCACCGTGACCTCGATCGGATCTCCAAGGGGCGCTACCTTGCGGATGTACACCTCAACGCCCTTTGTAATGCCCATATCCATTATGCGGCGTTTTATTGCGCCCTCGCCGCCTAACTTCTTCACCTTCACGGTCTGACCGACTTTAGCCTCTTTTAGTGTAGACATAATTCTCCTCCTTTTAGATGAACGGTTAGAGGTAAGATGTAAGAGATAAGAGGTAAGATTATAAGGTACGTTCGCTAACGCGAACGATTGAATTGCTGCGCAAGGACTTATCACGGTCGGAATTTTGCCGTAGGCATCTAAATCGACCGCCGCAGGCGGGCGTACCTTGTAATCTTACTTCTTACAAGTGTTATCCGCGCAGCGGATAACACGGCTAACCTCTAATCTCTAAACCATAATCTTCATCGCCATTTCCTTGGAAACCGCAACCCGCGACTCCTTTACGCTTAAAATCACGTTCCCGCCGATGTCGTTTACTATCGTTACAAATCCGCCGACCACAAACCCCAAATTCTCCAGAAAACGCCTCGTTTCGGGATTGCCGCCGATTTTCTTTATCATCATCTCTTCGCCCACGTTCGCCATCGTTATCGGCATCATAACTCCTCACCTTCTTAACGCCAACTATACGGTTAGAACCGTCTAACCTGTCGGCGCGTTAGTTTGACCTAATTAGTTTTCTCTAACCGAATACTATAATACCTCTTTTTGCCGAGAAAGTCAATAGGTTTTTTGCATTTATTTCAGAATTTGCAATTTTTTGGAGAATTCTCACAAAATACAAGCTGACAAATTGTCATCTTTTGTGAAATTATACTAACCGAAAAACCGATTGAATTTTCTTGCTCAAAGTGCTATAATTATATGGTACTAAAAATATAAAGGGAGAAAGTGGGATATTTTGGCAAAAAGTTATTCAATGGATATGTGTTCGGGACCCGTACTTGGGAAAATGCTGCGGTTTTCCCTGCCGCTTATGGCGTCGGGCGTGCTGCAGCTGCTGTTCAACGCCGCAGACGTTGTGGTGCTGGGGCGGTTTGCGGGAGACAACTCGATGGGCGCGGTGGGCTCGACAAGCTCGCTTATAAACCTGTTCACCAACCTGTTTATTGGGCTGTCGGTCGGCGTGAACGTCATTGCGGCGCGCGCTCACGGGGCAGGCTCAAAAAAGGATATGCAGGACGTGGTGCATACCGCAATGCCCGTGTCGGTCATTTCGGGGCTGCTGCTGATGGTTGTGGGAATTGCTCTCGCGCCGCAGATGCTTATTCTTATGAAAGCTACCGAAAACCAACTGCCGCTTGCGGTGCAATATCTGCGCATTTACTTTATCGGAATGCCCGCGACTATGATATACAACTTCGGAGCGGCAATTCTGCGTTCCGTGGGCGATACCAAGCGTCCGCTGTATTTTCTCACCGCCGCGGGAGTTATCAATTTTTTACTTAATCTGCTGTTCGTTATCGTGTTTAAAATGGACGTGTCGGGAGTGGCTCTTGCGACGATTATCTCGCAGACCGTTTCGGCGGCTCTTACGGTCATTTGTCTTATCAAAGAAAGCGGTTCTATTCATCTTGACCTCAGAAAGCTGAAAATCCACGGGCATATTTTAGGCTCTATCGTGAGAGTCGGACTTCCCGCGGGATTTCAAGGGGTTATTTTCTCGCTGTCGAACGTTGTTATACAGTCGTCGGTCAACTCCTTCGGAGATACGGTGGTTTCAGGAAACTCCGCCGCCGCCTCGATTGAGGGCTTTATTTACATGGCAATGAACACGTTTTATCAAGCGGCAATTTCGTTTACGGGACAAAATGTCGGAGCTAAAAAATACGACCGCATACCGCGCATTCTTGCAAGCGCGCTTTTGTCGGTGGCGGCTACGGGACTTATTCTCGGTGTTACGGGATATATTTTCGGGCGGCAGCTTTTGGGAATTTATTCCAAAACGGACATTGTTATAGACGCGGGAATGAAACGAATGTCTATAATAATGATGACCTACTTCTTATGCGGAATGATGGACGTTATGGTGGGAATGCTGAGAGGCTTGGGGTACTCGATAATGCCGATGATAGTAAGCCTTGTGGGAGCGTGCGGACTGCGTATACTCTGGATTCAGACGGCGTTTCGGATTGAGGAATTCCACACCACAACGACTATTTATGTAAGCTATCCGATTTCGTGGGGAATAACGTTTCTCACGCACCTTATCTGCTATTTGATAGTGTGGAGGAAGGTAAAGAAGAAAAATCCCGAAATATTTAAGAAAGAAACAGGCTGTCGATAAAACCCCGCCTGCGGCGTCAACGGCATTGCAGCAACCACAAAGGTTAGTCTGCAATGCCGTTTCCTAGCATTCGGGGCTTTCTCAACAGCCTTTCGTATTATTATTTGTTAAATATTTATTAAATTATCAAACAGTATAAGTCGCAAATATTTTCTTAAGCGCGCCCGTTTTTGCTACTATCTGCGCAATTACAATGCCCAGCACCGCGCCGAACACGCCCTGAACGATATTCGGGACAACATTCACGAGAGTTGCAACAAAACCGAGACCCAAAAACGTTGACTCGTATAGATAATACCCCGCGACCATTATTGCCTCCGCCGTTACCGCGCCAAGCACAAAACCCGGCAGGCGGAGCTTTTCGCTGCGTTTCATCATCGCGTGCGCGATAAGAGACGCCGCCACCGCCATAAGACCCTTGATGATAAACGTTCCGGGAGCATAAGTCGGATAGCCGATTATGTCCGACAGCGCCGAGCCTATGCCGCCCGCCGCAAATCCCCATGCGGGTCCTAAAACCCATGCCGCGACTAGAATAAAGCAGTCGCCGAAATTGAGGTTGCCGCCCAAGGGACTGGGAACACGGAAAATTGTCGTTGCGAGGAAAATCAACGCCGCGAACATAGCCGTAAACACGATTTTCAGCAGATATTCCGAGAATTTTTTGCCGTTATTTTCTTTGTTCATTGTGAGAACTCCTTTCGTTTGTCTGTAATTACATTATAGCAGATTTTGGGGTTATCGCAATGACCAATTTGATATTATTTGATAATACCAAATTCGTTTTCGTTAGCTGCGGAATAATTCACGACATATCTGTTTTGACCGCATTTTGAGGGGTCTGAGTAATAATTTTTAAGGGGAGTTACGCGAACGCCGTGTTCTAAGCATTTTGAAACGATTTGTTCGGCGTTTTCAGCTTCGATAATAAAATGAAGTCCTGCGTTTTCCTCGAAAATTCTCACGTCGGGGAACTCCGAAATGAACCCCAAAACCTGCTCTCTTATGCGGCGAAAACGCTTTTTCGCGCGGTTTATGTGACGCTCGAAATAACCGTCCGAAATAAACCTTGCCAGCGTGTACTGCTCGAACGACGGCACGGGACACGCGTAAAACCCGAGGGTTTCGCGCCATTTTTCATAAAGCTCCTCCGACAGGCACATATAACTTATTCTCACCGACGGCGCGATGGTCTTTGAAAACGTGTTTACGTAAATAACGCGGCCGCTGCCGTCGGACGAGAACATTGCGCGGACGGGTCTGCCGCTCCAGCGAAACTCGCTGTCATAATCGTCCTCGATGATAAAACGCTCCCCCGTTTCCGCCCAGGACATAATTTCCCGTCTGCGCGAAATCGGCATTACAACGCCCGTCGGGAAGTGATGAGCAGGAGAAATATGCGCCGCGTCGATGTTCTTTTCGTACAACTCGTCCGCTTTCATTCCCGACTCGTCAAGCGAAATATACTCGAAATTCGCCCCGCCGAGCCTGTAGATTTTCGACAGCTTGTAAAACCCGGGGTCTTCAATTCCAAAACGCTTGTCGCGACCCAAAAGCCTTATTAACATATCGTAAAAATACTCGCTGCCCGCGCCGATAATTATCCGCTCGGGAGGCTGGCAAATTCCCCGTGCGCGGTAGAGATACCCCGAAATAGCCGCGCGAAGTTCCATAGCTCCCCCCGACGGAGTGGGTTTTAGCAGAGCAGAGCCTTTTTCCAAAATCACCGTCCGCATAAGCCTTGTCCACACCGAAAACGGGAAAATCTCCGTGCCGACGTCGGGAAAGCTTTCGGGTTCGGGTTCGTAGACGGGTACGGGGGCGTTTTCGGGGAGCTTTACGGGTTCGCCGCTGTACTGCACGAAATAGCCGCTGCGCTCGGCAGCGCGGACGTATCCCTCCGCGATAAGCTGGGAATAGGCGTTTTCGACCGTGATAACGCTTACCGAAAGCCGCTCGGACAATGCCCTTTTGGACGGCAGACGCTCGTCCTTCTTCATTCGCCCGCTTAGGATGTCGCTGCGGATATCCTCGTAAATCTGCTCGTAGAGGGGCTTTGCGTTTTTGTTATTCATTATACAATCTCCCCTGAAATGTGTCAAGTTCGTTCATACGCTTATCTATGCCGCCGAGCGTGGATATTTTATCCCTGCTCCACAAAGGTGCAATTAAAAGCGACTTGTCTCCGTCGCCCGTCACGCGTTCTATTACCGTTTCGGGCGGGAAAAGTTCAAGCTGCCGAACCACAGTTTCAATATAATCAGACTGTTCCATGGGAACATATTCGCCGCGGCGGTACATTTCGTAAAGCTCTGTATTTTTGAGAACATGCGTGAGGTGGATTTTCACGCCGTCGGGACGGAGTTTGCCTAAAATCCTTGCGGTGTCCGTCATCATTTGCATATCCTCCCCCGGCAGTCCGTTCATAATGTGAACGCAAACCCGCACTCCAAGGCTCTTTAAAAGCCCGTAACGCTCAGAAAACAGCGCGAAATCATACCCGCGGCAAATTCGCGCGGCGGTTAAATCATGGGCTGTCTGAACGCCGAGTTCCACCGTCACGGGGAGCGGAAAATCGGCTAAAATTCGCGCTTTTTCGCTGTCAATGCAGTCGGGGCGGGTTGCCACCGACACCCCGAACGCGCCGAGCTGTTGTGCCGTGTGAAGCAGTTCGGACAACTGTTCGTCTGAACAGAAGGTGTTTGTTCCCTGCCCGTAATACAAAATAATTTTCGCGTCGGGGAATTTCGCGTTGATACGCGCTTTTTCAGCCTCAAACTGCTCCTCTACGGAACGCGTTTTTTCGGGCGCGCCCGCGCAGAAAATGCATCTTCCGTGCGGGCAGGAAAATCCCGCGTTTACCGTGGCTTTCGCTATGCGGCAGCCGAAAACGGTTTTATTGTGGTAATTCAGCGTGTGATAACGCTTGTTGTCGTCGGAAAAAGGAAATTTATACATATTATTCAACTTTGTCGGAACCGGGAGCTTGCGAGGACATCGCCGAAATGACCGTTTTCATCATATCAAGCGGCAAATCCGACTTTTCGAGAGAGACCAGCATTCGCGCCCTGCCGACTGTTTCAAGACGCATTTTACGCCCGACAGCTTTTGTTACCGCGGAAATCCGTTCCATATCGAACCTGCTCATATAAAACACCAGATCGTCGCCCGTCTGCGCTATCTCCGAAATGCCCGAAAGAGCCGCCATATTGCGAAAACGCGCCACGTCTATAAGCCCTAAAACCGACTCGGGAGGCTCGCCGTAACGGTCGATAAGCTCGTCGGTTATATCCTCCGCGTCCTCGGAATTCGTTATGCGGGCGATTTTGCGGTAGCAATCCACGCGCTGAGCCTGATTTGAAATATAATCTTCGGGAATATAGGCGTTTATGCGAATGTCGACAAGGCAATCCTCGCGGTGGACGTTCTTTTCGCCGCGCTCCTCGCGGACAGCCTCGTCAAGCAGCTGCAAATACATATCATACCCGACGTTTGCCAAGTGCCCGCTTTGCGACGCGCCAAGAATATTCCCCGCGCCGCGTATTTCAAGGTCTCGGAGGGCTATTCTGAAACCGCTGCCGAACTGCGTAAACTCGCGGATAGCGTCAAGCCGTTTTTGCGAAATCTCCGAGAGCAATTTTCCCGGCTTGAACGTAAAATACGCAAACGCGCGGCGGTTTGTCCTGCCGACTCGTCCTCTAAGCTGGTGCAGCTGGGCGAGTCCCATTCTGTCCGCGTCCTCGATTATCAGAGTATTGACGTTCGGAACGTCAACTCCCGTTTCAATTATCGTAGTGCAAACCAGAACGTCAAGCTCCCCGTCCAAAAGCCTGCGCCACACGTCAAGCAGCTCGTCCTCGGTCATTCTGCCGTGCGCGGCGTCAATTCTAGCCTCCGGGATAAGCTCCCGCAGCTTTTCGACGCAGCTGTAAATGGAGTCAATCCTGTTATGGATATAGTAGACCTGACCGTTTCGGCGAAGTTCCTTGCGGACAGCCCCCGCTATAACGCCCCAATCGTGTTCCATAACGCAGGTTGCAACGGGCTGCCTGTCCTGCGGAGGCTCGTCTAAAACGCTCATATCGCGAATACCGCTCATTGCCATATTAAGCGTGCGGGGAATTGGCGTTGCCGAAAGCGAAAGAATATCCACCCCGCTGAAATTCTCCTTGAATTTATCCTTATGTGCAACGCCAAAACGCTGCTCCTCGTCAATTATCACAAGCCCGAGGTCCTTGAATTTCACATCGTTCTGAATTATCCTGTGCGTGCCGATAACCATATCTATCCGCCCCGACGATAAGCCCTTCAAAATCTCGCGCTGTTCGGCGGGGGTCTTATGCCGCGACAGCAGGGCGATATTTATCGGGAAACCCTCCATTCGCGCGGAGGCTGTCTGATAATGCTGCCATGCGAGAACCGTTGTCGGAGCAAGCAGAGCGCATTGTTTTCCTGCCTCAATGCACTTAAACGCCGCCCGCAAAGCGACTTCCGTCTTACCGAAACCCACGTCGCCGCACAAAAGCCGCTCCATGGGGTGGGGACGCTGCATATCCGCTTTTATTTCATCAACGCAGCGAAGCTGTGAGTCTGTCTCGATATACGAAAAATGCTGCTCGAAATCCTCCTGCAAGGTATCGTCCTCGGGGAACGCAAAACCTTTTGACTTCATTCTGCGCCCGTACAGCTCGATAAGCTCCGCCGCCATTTCCTTAGCTGCGGCGCGGGCGCGAGCCTTGGATTTGTTCCATTGCTCCGAGCCGAATTTGCTGAGTTTTACGGTTGTGGCGTCTCCCGTGCCGATATATCGCGAAATAAGATCAAGCTGGGTTACGGGAACATGCAGCACGTCCGAGCCTGCGTATTTTATGCGGATATAGTCCTTTGCAACGCCCCCCGACTCGATTTTGTGAACGCCGTCGAAAATGCCTATGCCGTGCATGGAATGGACAACAAGATCTCCCACCGAGATGTCCTCAAGAGAGCGTATCTCCTCGCCTTTATCGGCTTTCTTGCGCTTTGCAGCGCGGGTTTTCGAGGTGTGCACCGCCGTGTGAGTAAACACCGAAAGCCCGCTGTTTTCGTAATCAAACCCCGCCGAAAGCGTTCCTTGCGTTACGACAACTTTTCCCGGCAAAACCTGCGACGGACGGTCGTAATACAGCGCGTCAAAGCCGTCGTCGGCAAGGTCATGTGCGAGATTTCGCGCGCCTTTTTCCGTTCCCGCGAAGATAAAACAGCATGCTCTCCGCGCGAGTTTTGGGCGCATATCGTCCTCTAAAATCTTGTATTCGCCGCTCCACGGAGCGTTTTGCACCGCGCCGTGAACGTTTATCATAATGCCTATCTTAGTTCCCCCGCCGCGCAAAAATGAATCAAAATACACCCTCGTGCGGCTTTCCAAAAGCGAATAAAGCTCCTGTTTCGTAAGCTGAAAGCGGTCGAGACCCTTGCAGATTTTCCCCTCGTCGGTGAGTATTTCGAGGTCTTCGAGATGCAGAGCCGACGCCGCGCGAAAGCTCTCCTTTACCGCCGAATTCTCGCACACGAACACGCGTTTTACATAATCGAAAATTGTCGCCTCGGTATCGAAACAAAGCGGAAAATAACGATCGGGATTTCCGATATACGCTCCGCCGCGAATGTTCTCCGCGTCCGACAACATTGCCGATTTTACCGCCTCGCGCGATTTTGAGCGAAGTTTCCCCGCAAAGCGTTCGATTTTTTCGCACAACGCCTCGCGGCTTGCAAAAAGCGTTTCAACGGCGGGCGAAATCTCGATTTTATCGAGAGAATTTGTCCTGCGCTGGGTTTCAATATCGAAAACCGACAAGCTGTCAATGCTGTCGCCCCAAAGCTCTATACGAAACGGGTTTGGACTGCTTGGCGGGAAAACGTCGACTATGCCGCCGCGCACCGAAAACTGCCCTGCGCCCTCGGTCATATCCGCGCGGGAATAACCCGCCTCCGAAAGCCGCAGAATAAGCTCGTCAAGCGAAATTTCGCCGTCTGCGTCAAGCGTTATCGTGCGCTCGCGGAGAACGTTTTCGGGTATGGTAAGCTGCGCCGCAGCCGCCGCCGAGCATATCACCGCCGAGCATCTGCCGCCTATCAGCGCGGACAGCGCGAAAATGCGCTTATGCTCGTACTCGCGCGAGACCGTGCCCGTGTTTCCGAGAACTAATTCCTTTTCGGGGTACAGCAAAGCGCGTTCTTCCCCCAAAAGCGCGTTTATATCCATACAAAGACGCTGCGCCGCCGCCTCGCTGTCGGTTATGACAAGCGTGGGCTCTTCATTCGTCAGAGCCGCGATAAAATGCGCCTTGTGTATATGCGAAACACCTGTCAGCATAGCCGGCAGGGAGTCATTTTTATTATTTTTTTCGAGATACTCTTGCAGTCTTACAAAATCCGCGTTATTCTGCGCGGCGTTTCTGAAAAATTCCATGATTTCTCCTCGCGTGAGACGATATTCTCACGAGTTGTATTTATTCATTGCCATATCAATTTTGCCGCTTACAATAAGCTCCACCGCGGCGGCGGCGTTTTCCATACAAGCTGTAAGCTTTTCGCCGTCCTCTTTCTTAAAATGCCCGAGAACCCACTCCGCAAGCGGATAATCCTTGTGCGGTTTCGCGCCGACGCCCATTTTTATCCGCGGGAACATATCGCTCCCCGAAAGATATATTATGCTTTTTATGCCGTTATGACCGCCGTCCGAACCCTTTCGGCGTATGCGGAGACTGCCCGGCTCTAAAGATATGTCGTCGAATATTATTATTGTCCGCTCGGGCGGGATTTTATAGAAATTCATAGCCTCGACGACCGCCTCGCCGCTGTTGTTCATATACGTCGAAGGTTTCATGATAAGGCAGCGTTTACCCGAAATCACCGCGTCGCAGGTAAGCGACTTGAACTTCAGCTTTTTGCAGCTTACCCCCAGCTTTTCGCACAGCGTATCCACCGTCATAAAGCCGATGTTATGCCGAGTGGAGTCGTACTCTCTGCCGGGATTTCCAAGCCCGCAGATTATAAACTCGACAGCCCCCGCGGGCTCTGTCTGTTTGCTTTCAAGCTGCTTGAATATATCGAAGATGGACATTCTATCGCTCCTTTATTTTTTCGTTAAAAATTGTCAAATTGCTTGACAATGTAAATCAAAAGGTGTATAATATCTATAGAAAGGGGTTGATTTTATGGCAACAACACCAACACAGGTTCGTATTGACGCCGAAATCAAAAAACAGGCGACCGAGCTTTTTGAAAGTCTCGGACTGGATATGTCGGGGGCGGTGAATATGTTCCTGCACCAGTGCGTACTTCACGGGGGGCTGCCGTTTGCGGTGGAAATACCGAAATATTGCGACAAAACCCTTGAGGCAATGGCACAGGCGAAGAAAATCTCCCGCGACCCGAAAGTCAAAGGGCATAAGACAATGAAATCGCTTAAAGAGGATTTAGATAAATGCAATTAGACGTTAGAGGTTAGCCGCATTATTTGCCTGCGGCAAAAAATGCTTGTTAGAGGTTAGAGGTAAGATTTAACGCTCCCCGAACTCTTACTTCTTACATCTTACCTCTTACTTCTACCACGCGAAAACCCCTCTCCTTTTCCAAGGAGAGGGTATTTTTATGTCGAAAATCGCAATTGCGACGCTCACGCTATCTGCACTACGCGGCAGTTTTCCGCAAGCGGGTGAGTTTCAAGGACGCGTTTGACAAGCTTTGACATTTTCTTAAACGAATCCCCGTAAAAATACAGCGCGGTAAATTCGTTATGCTCGCGCCAACTACGGAGCATGCCATTGTCGCCCAGAGCGTCACGAAACTGTGCTATGAGGTCGTTTACGTCGTTGTTTTTGTAAACCTCGTCGGGCAAATTAACGCTGAGATATATCCCCATTCCCTCGAAACTTCCCACGGGGATTTTCCTGCCTTCGGTTTCAAGCTCCGAGCCTTTTGCGATACCGAGGTTGTTTACATAGTCTGTGAACCGCTCGAACGCGTCGTCATCGCCCGAAAACTCAATATCGATATCGCAGGACTTTATCTCGCCGTTTTTCTCCATAAGCGTCCCGCCGCCTGTGATTTCGCCGTGATTGTTCCTCTTCAAAGCCTCGTCAATCGTATCCTCAACCACAAAACGGTGTTTCGGCTGCAGCCTTTCGTTTACATGCAGTACAACAAACATTTTGCACCTCAAACAATATCGTTTGAGTCAAACGGATCGCCGCACTCGGGGCAGAATTTCGGCGGATTGGTGGGATCTTCGGGTTCCCAACCGCACTTATCACACTTGTACAGCGGCACGCCCGCAGGCTTTGCCTTGCCGCAGTTTGTGCAGAATTTGCCCTGATTGGACGCACCGCACGAACACGTCCACGAGCCGCCCTTTTCGGGTTTCTTTTCGCCGCAGCTCGTGCAGAATTTGCCGGTATTCACCGCCCCGCAGGAGCATTTCCACGAGCCCGCATCTGAGGTAGAATTATTCCCCTGCGCTCCCTGCGCCGCAGCCTGATTTGCGGCAGCCATATTAAACAGATTGCCCGCATTGATACCGCCTGCCTGCTGAGCCATATTCATACCGAAAAAGCCCATTGCCGCGCCGTTTGCATTGGACGCCGCAGCTTTCATAGCCTCGCCCTGAGCCTGCGTGAGGTGAGCCGCAGCCATTCCCGGATCGCGCATAACAGCGGTTTTCTGCATTTCCTTGATAAGATCCTCGTCCTCTTTGGACAGAGATACGGGATTCATATTAAACGAGCATACGGTAAGCCCACGAAGTTCTCCCCACTTTTTATTGAGGACCTCGTTCAGCGCGTCGCAAATTTCCATTGTGTGCGACGGCAGCTGGCTCGGACGAACGCCCATATCCGAAATTTTCCCCAAAGCAGGCTGGAGAGCGGTAACTATCTCCGAACGCAGCATGCTGTCAAGCTTGTCGGTGGTGTAGCTGCCGCTGAAATTCGAGCAGACATTGGTATAAAACAGCACGGGATTTGCGATTTTATACGAATACTCGCCGTTGCAGCGAAGTGAAACATCAACATCAAGACCCGTGTTCTTATCGTAAACTCTGAACAGAATGGGAGCTACCGTCCCGTAACGGCAACTCAGAATTTCCTTTGTGTTTATGTAATAAACACGCTGATCCGCAGCCGCCTGTCCGCCGAACGTAAAACGCTTTCCGATCTCTTTGAGCGTGTTCATTATAGAATCGCCCAGATCTCCGCAGAAAACCGTCGGCTGTGTGGAGCTGTCGTAGGTAAACTCGCCCGTTTCGGCGCAGACCTCCGCCACCTTTCCGCCGTCCACGATAAGCGCGCACTGACCCTCGTTTACGCTGATTATCGAGCCGTTGGAGATAATGTTGTTTTCGCCCTTGGTATTCTGGGACTTTTCATTGGTTTTCTTGCGCCCCTGAACAGCAAGAACATTCGAGCCCATAGCCTCGCAGTAGAAGTACTCCTTCCACGCGTCCGCCAGAACGCCCGACGCCGCATTGATACCTGCTTTTATCAGACCCATAGTGAATTTCTCCTTTACAAAACAGAATTTGGTATACTATTTTTATTTTACTACATTTATTTCGGTTTGTCAAGAGAATTTTAAGCTGATATCACAGAAGTTCAATTTTATAATAATAAAGATACATCTTCTGGACGGAATTTTCCAGAAAATAGTAATGCTTGATATACGGCACAAGCAGCACCAGAAGAAGTCCCGCAAGTGCCAAAAGCCCGTTGTTTTTCGTGATAAAATACATAAGCAAAGCCAGCAGGAAAAACACCGCAAACGACATTGTCACAATAAGGTGAACAAGCCGCTCGTGGCTGTAGAACGCTATCCTCTGGAGCAGTTTTCCGCGGTATTCGATAAGCTCGCTTTCGGTGTGTTCCTCGGCGAAAAACCGCTCCAAAAACGCCAGATACTCTTTTATCTGCTTAGTCATCGTCCGTCCCCGCCTCCAGTTCCTTTCCAAGCTGTTCCCAACGCTCGAACGCCTGTTCCTGCTCGGCGCGCAGCGCGTCAAGCTCCGTCGAAAGCTCCATTGCCCGCTTATAATCCGAAATTCCCGTAAGCTCCTCGGTTTTCGCGGCAATTTCCTCGTCAAGCCGCTCTATCTCCTGCTCCGCGCGGGAAAACGCCGTTTTCAGCTTTCTGCGCTCGGACTCGCGAGCCTTGCGCTGTTTATAATCGTTCGCAGAATATGACTTTTGCGGTTTTTCTTCGGGAATGTCGGCTTTTTTTTCGAAAATATCGCGTTTTTCGAGATAATAATCATAATTTCCGAGATACTCCCGAACGCCGTCTTCCGAGAGCTTGTAGATCCTGTCGGCTAACTTGTTAATTAAATAACGGTCGTGAGAGATAACGAAAAGCGTCCCGTCGTAACGCAAAAGAGCGTTTTCCAGAGCCTCGCGGGAGGTAATGTCAAGGTGGTTTGTAGGCTCGTCAAGCAACAGCAAATTCGCCCCCGAAAGCATAAGCTTCAGCAGCGCTATACGTGCGCGCTCCCCGCCCGAAAGCTCGGAGATTTTCTTATAAACATCATCGCCCTTGAACAAAAACGCCGCGAGAGCCGTTCTGACCTCGGTTTCGGTCATTTTCGGGTACTCGTCCCACACCTCGTCAATCGCCGATTTTGTGAGAGTAAGCCCCTGCTGCGCCTGATCGAAATAACCGACGTCAACCCTCGCGCCGAAAGAAAACTCTCCCCTGTCAGCGGCATACTGCCCCGTGAGAATGCGAAAAAGCGACGTTTTCCCGCAGCCGTTCGAGCCTATCAGAAAAACGCGTTCGCCCTTTTTAATATCGAGATTTACATCGCGAAACAGCCGTTTTTCCCCGAAACCGAGCGAAAGTCCCGCAGCCGTCAGAACGTCGTTTCCGCAGCCGTCCGCCGCCTTAAAGCTGAATTTTATCGCGTCGGGAGCGTCTTCGGGCTTATCAAGCGTTTTTTCAATGCGCTCAATCGACTTTTGCTTGCTTGCGATTGTTACATAATTGTGAGCCTGATTCCAACGCTTTTGTTGGGCAATAACGCCCTCTATCCTGCCGATTTCCTTAACCGCCGCGTCGTACTCTTTCCTGCGGCGTTCTGCGTCTAGAGCTTTAAGCTCCAAAAACCGCGTGAAATTGCCCTTTCGCGCGGTAAGACGGCTGTTTTCGAGTTCAATTGTGCGATTGGTAACTTTATCCAGAAAATAACGGTCGTGAGAGACCACGATATACGCGCCCCTGTAATTTGTGAGAAAATCCTCCAGCCACTCGGTAGACTCGATATCAAGGTGATTTGTAGGCTCGTCAAGCAGCAGCAAATCCGCGTCCGACAAAAGGAGTTTCGCTAGCTGCAGCTTGCTGCGCTGACCGCCCGAAAGCGCGGACACCGCCGTGTGAAAATCCTCTTTCGCAAAACCCAGCCCCGCAAGAGCCGCCGCCGTCCTGCTTTTAAAGGTTAATCCGCCGCGCCGCTCGTATTCCTCGCTTAAATACGACTGCCGCTCAATAACGCTTTTCGAGCAGTCGCCGCGGTCTATCCTGTCGTGGAGTTCCAAAAGTTCAAGCTCCATATCCGAAAGCTCCGAAAACACCGTCAAAGCCTCGTCCAGCAGCGAATTCTTCGACCCCTCGCAGGCAAACTGCTCCATAAAACCCACGCGGCAGCCTGCCGAAAAGCTTATATTCCCCTCGTCCGGGGAAAGCTCCCCTTTAAGCAGCCGCAAAAGCGACGTCTTGCCGCAGCCGTTCACCCCGACAAAGCCTATTTTGTCGCCCTCGCCGACCTCCAGCTCCGCGCCCGAAAAAAGCGTCCTGTCCGCGAACGAAAGCGTGATATTATGAAGTAAGAGCAGCATCTTAACTCATCTTTTCGGGAGAATATTTTTTATTCACGAGGTAATTGTTTTGCTCGACGTCGTAATTCTGGCACAGCACGTCCATACGCTGATCGAAATCATCGTCGCGCATTTCGTGAAGCACCTCGTCCTCGTTTGCGTCAACCCAGCCGATGTCCATAATATCCAGCTTTACAACAACATAATACGCCTCCGAGCCCTCGAAAACAGACGCTTTCCCGTCTGCGGGGAGTCCGAAAATGTAGTCCGTAAGCTCGTCGGAAAGCACCGACTTGTTCTTTGAAATGACCTCGTCGTATGCGTCGTCGTCCTCGCCCTCATCGACAGTCACTTCGTCGATTGCCTGCTGAATATACTCTTCCTTTGTAAGACCGTCGGCGTTGTCCTCGGTATAACTCTCCTCGGCGTCGGCTTTTGCCTCGTTCTGCGCCTCGAGCAGATCGAAATCGTACAAAACGTCAACATACGCCTCGCCGTCGTTAAGCCTGTCGGCGTATTCCTGCGCCCTGTCCTTCAACTCCTGAAGTTCTTCGTCCAAAAAGAGAATATCTCCCTTATAATCAAGCTTGCGGACCGTCATTAAACGGTAAGCGGCGTAGTTATCCTCAATATACTTGTCAATTTCTTCCTGAGGTACTGCGTACTCGCCGTCCTCGCCGTAAAAATAATCGAAAAGCCTGCTGTTAAGCTCGTCTGCAATGGCAATCTGCTTTAAGCTTTCGACTTCAATTCCCATAGCGCGGTAGTAATCGCCCATGGTTGACATACCGTAAATGTACTGAAGATACATATCTTCCGTGTCCCAGCTTTCCTGTACGGAGGAATTTATATCGGCAATTTCATCATCGGTAAGAGTTATCCCGTACTGCTCGCAAAGCCGCTGCGTTCCGACAAATCTGAGCACGCCCTTGCGGGTATTCTCCTTTACCCAATCGGAGTATGACATACCGTCGATGGTTTCCTTGAAAATATCGTATTCCTCTTCCTCGGAAGAGCTGTCTGTGCTTGACGCGTCAGACGAAGTTGTATCCGAGGTATCGGAAGACGTTTCTGCGTTCATCTCGTCAATGCGGTTGGACGCGGTCTGCATAGCTGTCTGCATAAGCGAAATATACACGCCGTTTCGTATTTTCATACCGTCGACGGTCATTATCGTGCCGTTGTCCATACAGCCGCCAAGCGACAACGCCATAACGACCGCCGCCGCGCCTGCGGCAATTTTTGTAAAATGTCTTTTTGTGTTCATAAATTCTCCTCCGTTATCCTACAAGTTCAAGAAATCTCACCGAAACCAAGGTGTTTTGCTTGTTTCGGCGGCTTATTGTGTACTCCATTATTTTGTCCGGGACAGCCTCTATCTTAAGATCCTCCGTAACCATCGAAATCGACGGCGGAAGATACTCCACCTTAAGCACATAATTCCCGTCGGACAGTGTCATTTCCGCAATTCTCGGAGCATAGGTGAGATTGCGGAGATTTCTCGGACAGGTATAGGTGTGATTATCCGGGTCGTATGTGAAACGAGCCTCGCCGTAACCCACCGTCTGGTGTTCTATCTCGGACTCCGTCCCGAAAAGCTCTTTACACGCCACGCCGACGTTATATTCGGGGATAACATACACATTCGCGGTCTCGGTCTTGTAATCCTCGAAATTTTGCCCGAGCAATATCCTCCACACCGAGCAGTTTATCTTCACCGAATTCGGAATATCAGCCTCGTTTTCATAGGGAGTTATATCGTTTGCCACCGCGGGCAGAATAAACTGTGCAAACTCGTTTTTAAGCGAGGTGTTCTCAACTATCCCGCGAATTCCCACAACAGAAAGCCTTATGCAGGTGAAAAGCCCTATCGCCGCCATTATAACCACAAAAACGGCAAACCCGAAATAAAACTTCTGCTTTAACGGAATTTGCGCTACTTTAACGTCCTCCTCGGGAACAGCCCCCAAGTCGGCAATATCCGTTTCAATATCGGGTTCTTCCTCTGCCTGCCCGAAAAGCTCGTTTATCACATCGTCGTTATGCTTTTCACGAGCGGTATTTTTAACTTTTTTCGCCATATTTTACTCTCTTACCTGTCCCTCTCCGTTTATCAGATATTTGTAAGAAGTTATCTCGCGAAGTCCCATAGGACCGCGCGCGTGGAGTTTCTGCGTGGAAATGCCTATCTCCGCGCCAAGCCCGAACTCAAAACCGTCCGTAAATCGCGTAGAGGCGTTTACATACACCGCCGCCGCGTCTATAAGCCTTTGGAATTTCGCTGCGTTTTCAAGGGAATTTGTGACAATGCACTCGCTGTGTTTCGTGCCGAAACGGTTGATGTGCTCTATCGCCTCGTCCACCGAACTTACCACCTTAGACGACAGTTTAAGCGCGAGAAACTCCGTCCTGTAATCCTCGTCGGAGGCGATTTTTTCGACCTTAATATGCTGCGACGTCTTTTCATCGCCTACAATCGCAACTTTCCCGTTCCAGCACTCGTCAAGCTTTTTAAAGAACGCTCCCGCCGCCTTTTCATGCACAAGTATTGACTCTATAGCGTTGCAGACCGACGGACGCTGGGTTTTGGCATTGTTTACGATATTCACCGCCATATCTATGTCTGCGGACTCGTCCACAAAAACGTGGCAGTTGCCCTCCCCCGTCTGAATAACGGGGATAGTGGCGTTTTCTA
>CANQNY010000023.1 GCA_947625335.1 uncultured Clostridia bacterium
GAGTGGGCAAAACCGAGCTTGCAAAGGCTCTTGCCGAGACGTTGTTTGACGACGAACACAGCATTATACGCCTTGACATGAGCGAATATATGGAAAAGCACACCGTAAGCCGCCTTATCGGCGCGCCTCCCGGATATGTCGGCTACGAGGAGGGCGGTCAGCTTACCGACGCGGTTCGCAGAAAACCGTACTCGGTGGTGCTTTTCGACGAGGTTGAAAAGGCTCACCCCGACGTGTTCAACGTGCTTTTGCAGGTGCTTGACGACGGGCGGGTTACCGACAGCCAGGGGAGAACAGTTGACTTCAAAAACACAATTATAATTCTCACGTCAAATCTCGGTTCGCAGTATATCCTCGACGGAATAGGCGATGACGGCGGGATAACGGAGGATGCGAGAGCCAACGTCGACGCGCTTTTGAAACGCTCGTTCAGACCCGAATTTCTCAACCGTCTTGACGAAATTGTGTTCTACAAGCCGCTTGCGAAAGATGAAATCTTCGGGATCATCAATCTTCAAGCTGAAGACCTTGCAAAAAGGCTGCGCGACAAGCAGCTTTCGCTTGAAATTTCCGACGAGGCAAAACAGCTTATTCTTGACGAGAGCTATGACCCCGCGTTTGGCGCAAGACCGCTTAAACGGTATATGCAGCGCAATCTCGAAACGCTTATCGCGCGGGAAATCCTCTCCGACAAGCTGCATCAGGGCGATACCGTAAGGGTTACCGTGAAAAACGGGGCTTTGGCTGTGGAATAATATAACAAAATGACCGCGCGGAGATTTTCCGTGCGGTCAATTTTAATTCTCACAAAACATAACCCTTTTCGCGGACAACATTCTCTATTTCCGCAACATACTTCGCGCAAAGCTCGCGGGTTTTTGCCTCGGTCATAATTCGCAGCAGCGGCTCTGTTCCGCTCGGGCGGACAAGCACTCTGCCATCCGTTCCGAGAGCGTCCTCGGCTTTTCTTACAGCCGCGAGGACGTCGGGGTCGTTTAAGACCGTGTTCTTGTCTGTCACACGGACGTTTTTCAAAAGCTGCGGATAAGTCATCATACCCTTTGCAAGCTCTCCGAGAGTCGTTTTCTTGGAACACATCACGCCCATAAGCATAAGCGCGGTGATTATCCCGTCGCCCGTGTTGGCGTAGTTGCTGAAAATGATGTGACCGCTGTTTTCGCCGCCGAGAATATAGCCCTTTTCGTTCATACACTCGTAAACGTACTTGTCTCCGACAGCCGTTTTTTCATAGGCTATCCCGAGAGCGTCAAAAGCCTTGTACAGACCGAGGTTGGACATAACGGTGGTTACAACGGTGTTACCCTCAAGCTTTCCGCGTTCTTTGAGATAACTTCCGTATATGTAGAGAATTTTATCGCCGTCCACGACATTGGCGTTTTCGTCTACGGCAAGGCATCTGTCCGCGTCTCCGTCAAACGCAAAACCGCAGTCAAGCTGTTCCTCGCGGACAAGCTCGACAAGATTTTCAATATGCGTAGAGCCGCAGTTTTTGTTGATGTTAAAGCCGTCGGGCTTGTTGCAGACAACATAAGTCTTAGCTCCCAGAGCGTCAAAAACGCTTTTCGCAATAGCGAAAGCCGAACCGTTCGCGCAGTCAAGACCTATTCTCTTGCCCTTGAACGAATGCGTAGCCAGAGAGATAAGATAACCTATATAGCGGTTTCGTCCCGCGGAATAATCCGACGCTCTGCCGATTTCCTCGCCTTGGGCTAGCGGCAATTCGGGGGTTTCGCCGTCGAGATATTTTTCAATCTCGTCGATAACGGTTTCGTCCATTTTCTCGCCCTTGGAATTGAACAGCTTTATGCCGTTGTCGGAAAACGGATTATGTGACGCGGAAATCATAATTCCGCAGTCGAAATCGTCCGTTCTGACAACATAAGACACCGAGGGCGTTGTTGTAACATGGAGCAGAAAAACGTCCGCGCCCGACGCCGTAAGTCCCGCCGTTAGCGCGTACTCGAACATATAGGAACTTCTGCGGGTGTCCTTGCCGATTACCACCTGACAGCGGTGCTCGCGCCCGTAGTACGCTCCCAAAAAACGACCTATTTTAAATGCGTGTTCTACCGTAAGGTCGCGGTTTGCCTCGCCGCGAAATCCGTCCGTGCCGAAATATTTTGACATAACTTTCCTCTTTTCGGTTTTTTATATAGATGCCATATTTATTATAGCTTATGTTATAACAGTTTGTCAATATGTAAAAATAAAATTATTCTTGTGATTGACAAGAGGGGAAAATTGTGTTATAATATATAGTAATAAATAAAATGCCGCAAAGGACGGTGCTGTTTTATGGAACTGAAAAAGCTTATCTCCGAAAGTGAAAAAGTTCGCGTGTACGAGGCGGACGACCGGTGCGTAAAGATTTTCAAAGACCCCGAAGAGCCGAAAAGCGTCGTTCTTTACGAGGCTCTCACTCACGCGAGGGTTGAGGAAACGGGTTTTGCGAGAATTCCGCTTTTCGAGGAGATTACAAAAATCGACGGCAACTGGGCGATTATATATCAGCACATCGGCGGCAAAACTATGGAAGAGCTTATGCGCGAAAATCCCGCGAAAACCGACGAATATCTCGGGAAAATGGCGGATCTTCAGATAGAACTGAATTCGCTGAGGTCCGTGAAACTAAGCAGACTGAAAGATTATGTAAAGCGTTCGATCGACGGGCTGGATATGATTGACGACGTTAAAAAATACGAGCTTTTGACGCGTCTTTCAGCTATGCAGGACAGCAATACGCTCTGTCACGGCGATTTCTCCCCCGACAACATAATCGTGAATAAAGACGGGGTTTTCATTGTCGACTGGCTTAAGGCAAAACAGGGAAACGCCTGCGCGGACGTTGCAAAGACATATATAAATTTCTGTCTTAAGCATCATACCGAGTGGGCTGAAAAATATCTGAAAATCTACTGCGATAAATCGGGAGTTTCGGCGAAAACAATTCACGATTGGCTGCCGATTGTCGCGGCGGCGCAGCTTAAGTTCAAACGACCCGAAGAACGCGAGCTGCTGCTGACGTGGATAGACGTTGCGGATTTCAGATAACCCGAAATTAAAAGTTGGCGAATAAAGAAAGGAGAACATTATGACATTTGATGAGATTATGACCAGGGTAAAGGCTATGGCGAAGGAGTACGACGCTGCGGGGAAGGATTTTCTCGCGGTACAGGTAAATCTTACCGGCAAAAACGGCGGCGTTTTCTATGTTGAAATTAAGGACGGGAAAATTTCCGCGGAGCCGTATGAGTATAACGACCGTTCCTGCGCTATCACGATGGAACCCGCAAATTTCGTGAAACTTATGGACGGAAAACTCGACCCCGTTGCCGCGTACACGCTCGGCAAACTGAAAGTTGAGGGCGACCTCGGAAAAGCGTTGGAGTTCTCGAAGATACTCAAAAAGTAAATTGTTAAAACAAGCAAGAGCCGCTCGAAAAAGGCGGCTCTTTTTCACATAAAACCCCGTCTGCTTTGTCAATGACATTGCGACAGCCACAAAGGCTAGTCCGCAATGCCATTTCCTCGCATACGGGGTTTTATATTGTAACGTTGAAGTCAGGCAGTTCGTCGCGGGCTATGGTTCTTGTGCAGTTGTAGAGGAATTTCACCGTTGCAACGGAATTGTATTCCTCGGAAAGCGCGCCGCTCATATTGAGAGTATAATCCCCCGCTGCGGGAGCAGTCCACAGCCAAAGCGCGTTGTCTCGGAACATATCCTCAACATTCGGCATAACATCGCAGGAGCTTACGCAAAAAGGCTTTCTCGAATAGGTAAGCGATGACAGCGCGGAAAGCCTGTCCGCAAACGTCGCGTTTGTACCCTCAAAAAAGCTTTGCCCGATTATATCGACATAGTTGTCGCCGGGGTAATAATCCATATCGCTGCCGTCCCATACCCAAATTATACAACCAAGCTTGTGATAGCGGCACATTCTGTTGAAAATAAGCTGCCAGAGGAACTTGTAATCCTCGGCGTCCGCGCCCCACCAGTAAAGCCCCGAATCTCCGTCGGGTATGGGGTGAAACAGCACGGTGTATTTTTCCTCGTCAAAACGCTTGAAAATCTCAGCTAAAGCGTCTATGTCGTTTAACAACGCCCTCACTTCCGAGCGCATATATCCGTTTGAAATAAGAGCCTCCAGCGCCGCGTCGCTCATCATAGCGACCTCCGCGGGGTCCTGATACTCGAAAATGCCGCTTATGTTAAAGTCGCCGCTGCCTACGCCGTGAAGATAGTTCGGCGAGTACCAATGCCAACTGTAATCCTGCAAACCGCCGCTTTTAAGCCATTCCATCGCAAGCCCGATTTCGGTTTCGGAAAGAGTTTTGTTTTCCTCGTCCTCAGACAACGCAAGAGCTATCTCCGACGCCCTTATAACGGGGTATCTGTCGGTGGCGTTGTATACAGCGTCAATTTCCGCGTTTGACGCGAAAGAGACGTTTTGCGCCGTCAAAACCGAGTTGCCGTAAACCTCGGAGAGGTATTTCATAACGTTTACGGTGTGGAGCGTCGGCGTGGTGCTTACGCACGCGGAACCCGTTTCATAACATTCCGAGCTTACCGCGTCGGAATTTTCCGCAAGAATATAATCAATATCCGCGCTGCCGCTTTCAACCGTAAAACAGAGGATATTCTGCCCCGACTCTAAATACAGCGTATCAACAGCGGACAACTCAAACGAAAGCTCGCTGTCGGCGGGTTTTTCCCTTGCGGGGATATAGTAAAACCCGACGGTCTTGTCACCGACTTTAAGGGAAATCGCCGCCCCCTCCTCGGAGCGCGCCGCGAGAATTATCCGATAATGCTGGGGCGTGTTGGCGTTCAAAATCTGCGTGAGAGCGTTACCCTTGCGGAGTTTTACATAACCGCTGCCGTCAAAAGTTCCCGTGTCGCTTAACGCGCCGTCAAAAACGCCGCTTTCCGCGTGAAGTTTCGCGATAAAGTCCTGCTTTATCATAAGAGCGTCCTTTATCTCGTCCTCCACCGCGTAAACTGCGGGAGCACTGTTTGAAACGTCGGAGGAACTTATATCGCCGCTGTCGGAGCTTGATAAATCGGGTATTCTCGAACAGCCGCAAAGCATCATAACCGCCGCCGCAAGCGAGAATATTTTAATACGTCTGATGTGTTTTTTCATGTTAATCCTTAAAAATTACAAAATTACAATAACGTCGCCGTTATGTATCTCCTCGTCAAGGCGCGCTATCCTGCCGTTTACGGTGATGGTGTCCGCGTGGGACAACAACGCCGTCGGGTCGTCCGAAAACGCCCTTGCAACATCAAGAAAAATGGGCGGTTTTCCGTCGGCGCGCCGAGGAAACTGCGCCTGTATGCCGTTTACGGTTATCGTGGGGTTATCCGTTTGTTCGGGAATTTCCTCTTTCGGCAAGTTATCTTTCGGAACTTCCTGCCGAGCAACGGGTTCGCTGTCGCGCGCGGTTATCACATCTCCGCTTTTAAGAGGCGTGTCAATGTCCGCTATGCCGTCGTTTAACAGCACGGGCTCTGTCACGCCGTTTGCGTCAAGCAGTTTCCCGAGAGTTTCAAGCTCGGACAGCGTTATAACGTCTCCGTCCGAAATTCTACGGTCAAGGGAAATATCCCTGCCGTTCACCACAAGAAACCGCCCCGCATGGATTTTCTTTCCGAAAAGCGTCACTGTAAACGCCCGAATTTCAGACATATCGAAATAGTCCGAAAGTTTTGCCGTGCCGTCAGCGCCCTTTTGCGCAGGGGAAATTACAACCTCGTCGCCTTTTGTAACCGTTGAATTAAGCGAAGCCGTATTGCCGTTGAGCGTTATCTCCGACGGCTTTGCAGGCTCTCCGCGGACGGTGATTTTCTCGCCCGACAGCGTAAAGGAAATGCTTTTTCCCGCGCTTGCAAGCATATTTTCGGGTTTCAATTTCGCCACGCCCAGCAATTCAAAAATTGTAAGGCGATTGGTGTCGGGGGCATGCAGTTTTTTGCCGTTAATCGTGATAGTTGTAAAGTCGTAGGAAACGCCCTCGCCCGCGCTTACGGCAATCCCCAAAGGCGTCGAATGCTCCGCGCCAAGCGGCATATCCTCCGGCGCGATAATGCCGCGCAGCAAGCCGCGGCTGCCCGTGATTACCCGCGACGGGTCTATACCAAGCTCCTCGGCGGTCATTTTCGGCAGGCATTTAAGCTTGCTCCCGCCGCCCACAAGAAACACCGCCTGCGGAGGCGTGGCGTTCGCGTCAAGTATCTCTTTCGCAATGACCCGCGCCAAATCCCGCGCCGCGGGTTCTATTATCTCGTCAACTTTTTCGCGGGAAATCTTATTTTCCAGCATAAGGATATTTTTATAAGTTATCTCTTTTTCCGAAGAGGTCTTTATCATCTCCGCCGTGTTGAAATCCACCAGCAGCTCGCGCATAATAGTTTCCGTTATCTCGTCGCCCGCAACAGTCGCCATGCCGTATGCTGTCACGCTGCCGTCGCGCGACACCGCAACATCGGAAGTTCCCGCGCCGATGTCGCAAAGCGCGATGTTTATAAGCCGAAGTTCGGGCGGGACAACCGCGTTCATAGCAGCGATAGGCTCAAGCGTCAGACCCGACACCTCCAAATGCGCCGCGTCCACCGCCGAACACAGGCTGTCTACAACATTCGCTGGCAAAAACGCCGCGATTATCTCGGTCGTAAGGCGTTCTCCGCGGTGACCCTCCGGCTTTTGCAGCTTGAACCCGTCAAGCGTCAGCGACACCACGCTATGCCCCACGCAATAAAACGCCGCAACATCGTTTTTCTGCGAAAAATCCGCGCAGGTTCTGCGGACAGCGTCAAGCTCGGCTGCTTTCAACGCCTCGGCAGTCACGGTCTTTTCGGGGAGCTTGTACTCCCACGACGCGCGCATTGTTTTAAGAGCGCGCCCCGCCGCGGCGATACACGCGTTTGTAAGCGTGATATGACGGCGGTTTTCAAGCTCCCTGCGAACCTGCTTTATATCCTCCGCTACCGATTTTATGTCCTCTATCTGACCGTCCGTCATTGAACGTTTTTCATGGGCAACGGTTTCCATATCTATAATCCTGCACCCCTGCGGAGTTTTCTTCGCGAGAACCCCGACGACTGTCCGCGTCCCTATGTCCAAAGCGAAAACAGTATCCCCCTGCGGCGATTTTTTCACAGCCGCGGGAGTTGTTTTTTTCGGAGCTTTCGATCTCGGCTTTTCGGTTTTCCTGCCTGAAGTCCTTTTTTCGTCCAATGCTTTCACCTCCTCGAATTATCAGCGGTCAGAGCGCGATTTTTATCGTATCTCCCGAAACGGCAATTCCCGGACCTGTCGTAACTTTAAGTTTTTGTTCCTCGGAAATGCCTATCGTATCGCCGTTTTTTAAATTTACGTTTTTATCCAGTACATATACTGTGATATTTAAAATCAACGCGCGAATTTCTTCGAGTTTCGCGGTTTTCGCGTCAGCATAGACCTCTATTTCCGCCTTGCCGAAACGTTTCATACCGTAGGTGTAAAATCCCCTTTTCTCGTCGTTACCGTAAATGCCGAACCACACCCAGTTTAAAATGGGAATTTCTTCGGTTTTAAGTATCTCGGCGCAGCCGATGTACATTTTCGCCTCGTACACCGCGCCCTCGCTGTAAAGGGCTATAGCGTTATCTTGTTTCAGCAAAGCCGCCGCCGCTTTTACAAACAGCCTGCCCTTTTCAAAAACATTGTCGTTGCCGCCCAAAACTGTCACAATGATATGCGCCTTATGCTTTGAGGTTTCCTCTACGGCGTTTTTCCACATGTAATTTGCCCGAGCGTAATATTCCGCCTCGCCATTCGGTATTGGCGCGGGCATAACCCCCACCACAAGCCGAAAATCCCCGATTGTGGCATAAACCATATTGTCCGCGGCGTCCTTATTTTCTTCGGAAACATCTCCCTCGTCAATCTCTATATCCCAATCCGCTTTTATATCGGAGAAGAATTTCGCCTTGTCAAACCTTTCCTCCGAAAGCAGCACAAATCCCGTGAAATTTCCCTTGTCGCGCTCCATATGGCGAATTTCTTCGCTTTTATCGCTGTCCTTTTTTCTTGCAAACCAGTCAAAAAAACCCATTTTATTCTCCCATGTATCAGTTATCGGTTATCAGTCTTTTATTTTAAGAGCCTTACGCAGCTCCTTTTCCTGCGAATTCATCATAACGACAAGAACGGTGTCCCCGCTGCAAAGCGTAGTGCCGCCGCGCGGGATAATGGTCTTTCCGCTGCGGCTTATGCAAGCTAAGTTGCAGTTGCTCGGCAGCTGAAGTTCCGACAGCGGTTTTCCCTCCAAAGCGTAGTTCTTCGGAATGGTTATCTCCATAAGCGACGCCTCTTCACCGTCGAGTTTAAGCAGCTTTTTCATCGCGCTCAAATCAACCTCGTGTTCCAGCAGCTGGATAATGTTCTCGGTAGCGGAGATGACGATATCCACGCCCAGTTCTTTGAGAGCGTCTGCGTTTTTGGGGTTGTTGACCTTGGCAATGGTCTTGTTCACGTCAAACCGCTGTTTTGCTATCTGACAGCAGACAAGATTGCTCTCGTCCTTTCCCATAACCGCGATAACGCAGTCCGCTTTATCCGCGCCGCAAGCCTCCAGCGCCTCGACTGTCGCGCCGTTTCCGCAGCTTACCTCCGCGTCAAGATTGTTCGCGCAGTATTGGCTCTGTTCCTTGTCCTGCTCGATAATTGTAATTGAATATCCGTGTTCAAGCAGAGTCTTCGCGAGGTAGAACCCCACCTTTCCTCCGCCGACGATAATTGCTTTCATAATTGCCTCCGAATTAAACCTTTCTTGCGAAAATAAGCTTGTCGCCCTCAACAAACGTAAGCGGCTGACCGCGGTACATTATCAGCCCCGAACCCGCCCTTATCACTCCGAGCAGCGTTTCCTCGCTCTCGTATTCGATGTCCGCGGGCATTGCGGCAACATACTCTTCCGGAAGATCCATAACGGAAAAATGCACCGTATGGTTCTCGAAATTCATCTCCGAACCCGCTCCCGCGCCGTTCGATTCCTCCAAAGCCGCACACGCCGCGCTTACGGTAAGTTTTGTCGGGCAGATAATGTTTATCCCCATTTCCTCAAACACCGCGCCTTTTTCGATGTCGGTTATCCTCGCGAAAATCATTGGCACTTTGAATATCTGCCGCGCCAACTGCGATACCATAATATTCATATCGTCCTCGTCGGTTACCGCGAAAAGAGCGTCGCAGGTGCCTATTCCCGCGCGTTTTAATACGTCCTGGTCTATAGGCACGCCCGTCGTCGTAAATCCGCCGAATTTTGAGGACAGCGAATCAAACCGCGCTCCGTTTTTATCCACGACCGACACGTCGTGCCCCTTTTCGTCCAACATCTCAGCAAGAGCCGAGCCTACCATTCCGCAGCCTATAACAAGTATATTCACAGCCTATCCCTCCAAAGCTACTTTCCCACGCAGAATTTCTTAAAAATCTCGTTTATGACTTCCTCGCTTGCCTTTTTGCCCGAAAGCTCCAGCATACAATCCAACGCCTGCTCAAGCATTACTCCCACCGCGTCTGGAGTAAAGCCGCTCTCCACCGCCTCTTTTGCGCCGCGAACGCTCTCCAATGCCCTCAAAACGCAGCTCCTCTGCCGTTCGTTTGCGAGAAAACCCGCGTTCGCGCTGAAATTCCCCGCGTCCAGCCGAGAATAAATTGCCTGCCCGATAACATCGGCGCAATTTTCGCTTTTCGCGGAAATTACCAAAGGCTCTCCAAACGCCGAAAGCTCGGAAATATCAAGCCGTCTTTCAAGGTCGCTTTTGTTGACTACGGGGATAACCCGCTTGTTTTCAAGCAGCGAAAAAAGCCTTTTATCCTCTCCCGAAAGCTCCCTCGAACCGTCAAACACCGCAAGCACGATGTCCGCATTTTCAAGCCGTTCAAGCATTATTTCAACGCCGATTTTCTCCACTTCGTCAGAAGTTTCGCGAAGTCCCGCGCAGTCCGACAGCAGCAGCGGAATTCCGTTTATATTTACGGTATCCTCCACAACGTCGCGGGTCGTGCCCTCAATATCGCTTACAATACTTCGGCGAGTGCCAAGCAGCGCGTTCATAACGGTGGATTTTCCGACATTCGGCTTTCCGACGATAGCGCAGGAAATTCCGTCGCGGATTATTCTTCCCTTCTCGTACCCCGAAAGCAAGTCCGAAAACTCGTTTTCCGCCGCCGAAAGTCTCTCCGAAAGCCATTCTTTCGTGACAACGGGAGTGTCGTCCTCGGGATAATCAATCCAAGCGGAAATTTGCGCCAAAACGCCGATTATCATATCGGAAATTTTGTCTGCGCGCCGTGCAAGCGCGCCCTCGCGCTGACTGTTTGAACAGGAGAGCATTTGCCCGCCCTGCGCGGAAATAATATCCGCCACCGCCTCGGCTTGCGTGAGGGAAAGTTTCCCGTTTAAGAAAGCCCGCTTTGTAAACTCGCCTGCCGCCGCGGGTTCTGCTCCCGCCTTGATACACGCCGTCAGCACGCGCCGCGTGACGTAAATTCCCCCGTGACAGGAAATTTCGCACACATCCTCTCCGGTGTACGAGCACGGAGCCCTGAACACCAGCAAAACCCCGTCGTCAAGACGTTCCTCCCCGTCCGAGATTTTCCCGTATGCTGCGGTATAACCCGCCATTTCCAAGACGGATTTCCCCGACGCGGGCTTGAACACCCGCTGTGCTATATCAAACGCGTTTTCCCCCGAAATTCTCACCACGGAAATTCCTCCCACGGCAGCGGGGGTTGCTATCGCGCAAACAGTTGACATCAAATCACTCTCTTACTTTTTCTTCCCGAACAGTTTCCCGAAAAAGCCTTTCTTTTCGGTTTCGGAAGAAACTTTTTCCTCGTCCTCCGAACTCTCCTCTGCAGGGGTATCAAACTCCTTTACCGACTCCTCGTAGCTCTCGGAAAACGCCCCGACAAGTATCGGCTTTGCCTTGAATTCCTCTCCGACGTCGTTTAGAAGATATGTGTATATCTTTGTAGGAATTTCTATCTCATAATCCGAAATTTTGTCGCATTCGAGCAGCTTTTCAAGTCTTTCGGTCATACGCTCGGGGATAGACTGCGCCGCGCCGTCGTAATACTCCTCGCAGGCGATATTGTACTCCTCGGCGGGGTTTCTGCCCGCGATTTGCGTGAGGTGAATTCCCTCGCGGAGATAGCTTGTATAATCAAGATAATCACTCCAGAATTCATTTAAAAGCGCGGCAAGAATTTTGTTTTCAAGGGCTTGCAGCTCCTTTTCGGGGAATTTCTCCAACGCCTTTTGGAAAAGCTCAGGAGCGTTCTTTTCCCACATTCCGCAGTTATACGAGCCGTCCAGCAGCGACTTTCTTTTCCCGAACGTAAGCTCGCGGTGCTTTTCGCCGATCATGGTATATTTCATAAGGTTTACCCGCTCGTCGAAAGCGTCCCCCTCGGAAATACGCCCCACCCGCTCCGCCTCCTTAAGGAGAGTTTTATCAACGAGCGCGCCCTCGGTCTTAGCCGCGGGATAATGTCTGCCCGCAAGAGACTTAAGGTCGTTTTTTTGCATAATTTCATCATCCAGAGCCGCAAAAAACCTGCTTTCTCCAACGTCGCCCTGTCTGCCTGCTCTGCCGCGAAGCTGCATTGTAATCCGCGAACTCTCCCGCATAGAGGTTGCAAGCACCAGAAGTCCGCCCACGGACTCCACATATTCTTTATCCGAGCAGTCCGCGCCGCCAAGCTTTATATCCACGCCGCGCCCCGCCATATTCGTCGAAATCGTCACCGCGCCGCGTTCGCCCGCTTTGGCGATTATTTCAGCCTCCAAAGCGTTGTTTTTCGCGTTCAGTACCTCGCATTTTACGCCCAGACTCCTCAATTCTTCGGCAATGCTCTCACTTTCCTCAATGCTCTCCGAGCCCACCAGAACGGGACGTTTTACATCATACGCCTCTTTAACCGCGGAAATTATCGCGCGGCGTTTTTCGGTTTTGTCGTAATACAGCTCAAGCGGGCGGTCAATCCTCGCGCAGGGAAGTCTTGTGGGAATAACCTCCGTCAGAATACCGTAAAACTTCTCAAACTCCTCGCGCGCGGACTGTGCCGTGCCCGTCATGCCCGAAAGCTTGGGATACAGCCGCGCAAAGTACTGCAGCGCGATATTTCCCATAATTCTCCCGCGGGAGGTAATGCATAGACCGTGTTTTGCCTCGACAGCAGGCTGAAGTTCCCCCGGAAAAACCCGCCCCGGAGCGGCTCTGCCCGTAAATTCGTCTATCAGCAGTATATTGCCGTCCTTTACAATGTAGTCCTTGTTTTCCTTAAGAACGTCCCGCGCCTTAAGACAAGCGGTTATTTTCGCAAGCAGTCCTGCGCTTTCCTCCGCATAAATATCGCAGCCGAAAATTTCCTCCGCCTTGTCCGCGCCGCTGTCGGTAAGGTACACGTTCCGCGAATCCTCGTCAAACGCGGAGTCCTCCTCCCCGAAACCGGAAATTTTGCCATAAATTTCCTTAAGTTCGCCCGCGTCGGACACCGCCACATCTCCCGCAATCACAAGCGGAATTCTCGCCTCGTCGATAAGAATGCTGTCCGCCTCGTCGAATATCGCGAAACAGAGCTTTTCGGGGAACACCATATCCTCTGGGTCAAACGCCGCAAAATCGCGCAGATAATCAAACCCCGCCTCCTTCGCGGTGGTATAAAGAACCTGCTTTCCGTACAGCCCGCGCCTTTCCCCGCGCGGAGTGTCCTCGGTTATGCACCCCACCGACACTCCCATTTCGTCGTATATCGGACGCATCCACTCGGCGTCGCGCGCCGCCAGATAGTCATTAAACGTCAAAATATGAACACTTTCATTGTTCCTCGCAGCATAGCACGCCGCAAACACCGCCGAGAGCGTTTTCCCTTCGCCCGTCTGCATCTGAACCATTTTCCCCTCGGAAAGCGCGGCGGCAGCGGCAATTTGCTCGTCAAAAGGAGTTATACCGAGGGTTTTCTTTGTTGCCGCGAAGCACTCTGCAAACACGTCTTTAATTGAATTTCCCGAAAAATTTCCGCTTTCTGCAAGCGATTTTACTTCGGCAATAAATTTCTTATCCAAATTTTTTCAATTTCCTCCAAATCCGAGCCCTACTCCCGGGAATCTTTCGCGGCGTTTTCCGAAATCGACCGCAGATCCCACCCGCAGCAGGCAAGCCAGCGCGACACCGTCCTTGTCGTCTGACCTAACCGCGACATCTCGCAAAGCCGCGGATAACTCACCCATTTTGCCGCGCAGACCTCGCAGGACTGCAATTTCAGCGAACGCAGCGGCACGTCTCTTCGCAGAATATAAAAATCTCTCAGCATACTGTCTGTTGTAAGCGACCATTCAAGCGTAAGCTCGTCCTCGCTCGCGGAAATTCCTGTTTCTTCCAGCAACTCTCTGACAGCCGCCTGTCGGCTGGTCTCGCCCGAAACGGCGCACCCTCCCGAACATTCCCATTTTCCGCCGCTGGTTTTTTCTGGGACGCGCTGGGTAAGCAGTATCTCGCCTTTGCTGTTGATTGTCATAACTTGAACGACAATGTGATATTCCCCGCGCGGAATGGGAGCGCCGCGCATAACTCTTTTCCCGAGAGGCTGCCGCGACGCGGTGTACAAATCAAAATATTCCATTATTCTCTCCAAATATAAATATACTTATCTATATTATAACATAAATTCTTGCCGAAGGCAAGGGGGCGGCGGCAGCCGCCGATTTACCGAAGGTAAATCAATTTGTGTTTCAATAAAATTGACGAAAAGCCGCAAGGCTTTTCATACAGTCAATTTTATTATATCACATCTGTAAAGAAATTTCAAGGTTGACAAGGGAATTTTTATGAGTTATAATAAAATATAACTTAAATTATAACGAGGGAATAACAAATTATGTACGACCCTGTAATTTTTGACCTTGACGGGACTCTTTTAAACACGATAGGCGATCTCGCCGCAGCGGGGAATTTTACGCTTGACAGGCTAGGCTTTCCGCGGCATACAACAGACGAATTCCGCACTTTTGTCGGAAACGGGATTTTGAAACTTATCGAGCGAATGCTGCCCGAAAACAGCTCCCCCGAAACGGTTCACACCGCATATGATATTTTTGGCGAATATTACGAGCTGCACAAAGCGGACCTTACTGCGCCTTATAAGGGAATTCCGGAGCTGCTTGCAGCGTTGCGGGAAAGGGGCGTTCGCGTGGTCTGCCTTACGAATAAGGACCACAGGTTCTCCGAGGAGCTGCTGCGGTCGTTTTTCGGGGACAACTTGACCGAGGTCGTGGGCGCGGGGATAGGTTTCCCGATTAAGCCCGAACCCGCGGGAGCGCGCTATCTCGCCGAAAAATACGCTCGCAGCGGCGTAAAACCGCTGTATGTAGGCGACAGCGGCGTAGATATGCAGACCGCGAAAAACGCGGGGATAACCGCCTGCGGGGTGTTGTGGGGCTTTCGCGGGCGCGCGGAGCTGGAGAGCTTTTCACCCGCGTATCTTGCAGAGAACACCGACGAACTCCTCCGCGTTATTCTTGGGGGTAATCGTTTTGGCAGTCAACTTCATTTTCGGTGATGTGTAACTATCCTTTCTGTCAAGTATTACTTTACAAGCAGAATTCCCCACCGTTGTGGCGGGGAATTTTCGCTGCAAATCCCGCCAAAATACCCACGCCTACGCACTTTTTGCAAGCTGAACCGCTCGGCAAGGCGTAGAGTTTTCGGCAAGCTGTGCCTTGCCGTTGTGGGAAACTTGAATTTTCGGCGATGTGCAACTATCCTTTCTGTCAAGTATTACTTTACAAGCAAAATTCCCCACCAAAAGGCGGGGAATTCAATTCATTTACGTTTCGTTAATTTTAGAGCCGCTCTTGAAGATAAGCGCGGCGATAAGCCCGAAGAAGATCGCTGCCGAAATTCCCACGGCGGCATTGGTAAATCCTCCCATAAACGCGCCGATAAGACCGTTTTGATCCACAGCCTCGCGGACGCCCTTAGAAAGCAGATAACCGAACCCCGTAAGCGGCACGGTAGCACCGCCGCCCGCGAAATTCACCAGCGGTTCGTACAGCCCCACCGCTCCGAGAATTACTCCCGCAACGACATACGAGGTGAGAATTCTCGCGGGGGTGAGCTTTGTAAGGTCGATAAGCACCTGACCTACCGCGCAGAGCGCGCCTCCCACCAAAAACGCCCACACATATTCCAATATCATATCCTGCATAATTTTAACCTCCGTTATTCCGAAGTGATTTCCACCGCGTGTGCAATACCGGGTATAGAGCCGCCCTGCTGGACCATGGTCGGCGACATAAGCGCGCCGGTGGCGGTGTAAAGTATGCGCTTAAGCTCGCCGCGGCGGACTTTTTTGAGAAAATATCCGCACATCATAGACGCCGAACATCCGCAGCCCGAACCGCCCGCGTGTACGTCCTGCCTGTCGCGGTCGTATATCATAAGTCCGCAGTCCTTGTGCTTGCCCTCTACGGAAACTCCGTCACGCTTAAAAAGCTCGTACATCATGTCGCTGCCGACCTGACCGAGGTCGCCCGTGATGATAAGGTCGTAATTTTCGGGGTGAGTTCCCATGTGTTTCATGTGACGGGTTATCGTGTCATAAGCTGCTCCCGCCATAGCCGCTCCCATATTGTTGAGATCGGTTATTCCCATATCCTGTATTTTCCCGACAGTAGCCGCACGGATAAACGGCGCTTTCTGGGACGCGTCAACTATTGCCGCGCCCGAGGCGGTAGCTGTCCACTGAGCGGTGGGAGTTCTCACGCCTCCGTAGTTCAGCGGGAAACGAAACTGACGTTCCGCAGACGAAAAATGCGACGACGTGACAGCAGCGCAGTTTTCGACATAACCCGCATTCACCATAGACGCCGCCATAAGCAGGCTCTCCGCGAACGTTGAACATGCGCCGTATAATCCGAGAAATGGGATATAATAGTCTTTAAGCCCGTAAGACGAGCCTGTGCATTGATTAAGCAAGTCTCCCGCAAAAACAAGATCCATTTTTTCGGGATTTAGTTCCGCTTTGTCCATGGCGTATTGGAGCGATTTTTTCTGCAATCCCGCCTCCGCCTGCTCCCAGGTGTCCGTACCGCCCTTGTTGTCCTCGATAACCTCGTCGAATTCGCTGCCGTAAGGACCTTCGCCCTCGACTTTCCCGACTACCGCCGCGAAAGACGTTATGGTAGCGTTGCTGAATTTAAAAGTTTTACCCTCGCACATTCCCATAACTTAACCTCCGAACGTTGTCATACAATAATAAATTACACCGTAGATTATCGACGCGGAAATTCCGTATACGATAACGGGTCCCGCGATAACGAACATCTTCGCTCCAAGCCCCAGCACAAAGCCCTCCGACTTGAAATCCAGCGCGGGTGAAACGACTGAGTTCGCAAATCCCGTAATGGGGACAAGCGTTCCTGCGCCGGCGTGCTGTGCTATCCTGTCGTAGAGTTTAAGACCCGTAAAGAGTGCCGACAGGAAAATAAGCGTCATAGACGTCAGCATACCCGATTTTTCCATATCAAGCCCCAACATCTGATAGACGTTTAAAAGCAGCTCTCCCAAGGTGCAAATTCCGCCGCCGATAACAAACGCCAGCGGAATGGTTTTATACATAGCGGACGGCGGAGAAAGCTTTTTCGCAAGCTCGCCGTACTCTTGATTAGAAATATTCATAGCAAAAACTCCTTTCCGAAAAATATTTTGTCGGATTTAGCTTTAAAAAATTCAGATTTGATTTCGGTAATATTTGCTTAAAAAAGAAAAAAGCCTTTCGGCTTTTGTAAAATTATTCTTTCAGCAGGTCGTTCCACTTTCGGTATTCGGGGAACATCTCCAGCAAAAACGCATAAAACCTCTTAGAATGGTCGTGATGCCAATAGTGCGCGTATTCGTGCCAGAGTACGGACAGCACGGTCTGCCTCGGATACGCCGCAAGACGGGAATTAAGCGAGATATGCCCGCGCGTGTAGGAACAACTTCCCCAGCGCGATTTCATATCTTTTATGGTTATAACTGTCGGCGGGGGCGAAAATCCCCTTTTTTCAAGCTCACACCGCACCTCTCGGTCAAGTTCTCCGCAAAGGGCGCAAAAACGCCTCTCCCGCGCCGTTTTTATAAGAGCTGTCAAATATTCCGCGTCGTCGCTGCGGCGGGTAAATACGCGCACCTCGTTCTCGTCGATAACCGCACATTCGCGGGAACTCGAAATTACCCTCACGGGAAAATCACGCCCTAGCCAGCGCACAAACCGCGCGTTTGGGGCAATCGTTTCGTTTACCTCGCTTGTTTCAGCTAGTTTTTTAAGCCGCTCGAACGCCTTAAAAAAGAAATCCGCGCGCTGTGTGAGAAATTCCTCGATTTCACGGACAGAAACGCGCGAGTTTGCCGAAACCGCGACAACACCGTTTTCTTTCGCACGAAAATTTATGTTCCGCACGCGCTTTCTCGTAAGCTCGTAGGTAATTTCGCGGCCGTCGGGGAGAATGATTGTTTTCATTGCAGTAAATCCTGTTTAGGCGTTGCGGCGTTTCTTGCCGCGTCCGCGCAGTAGGCTCTTATTTCCACGGAATTCATATAATTGTCGAAAACGTGTTCACCGTGCTTGTCAAAAACCTCTTTTGTAGGACAATCTAACCCCACCGCCGCGGATTGATTGACAAAAACTACCTGTAACGGACACCCCATAACCGAGCTTACGCCCGCCGCCGAAAGAGTGCTCCTCTCGGTTTTGAGGGAGGGGCAGCGGCGAAGATCCCCGCCGTTCGATTTAACTTCATTGAGAATATCAACGTCGTCTTTGTTAAGGTCGTTGTAAGCCACGCGCTGCAAATTGTCGCCGAAATCTATAACGAGATTTTGCACCGCGTCAAGCATAAATTCCCAGCTGCTTTTCCAAGTTCCCGTGTAAATGACGGAAACCCACCCGTTCCCGTTGTCCTTAAATTCCCGAAATAACATAATAAAACCTCTTTAACGCAATATTTGCGCCGGCAAATATTGCAAGCGGTATTCGCGAAGCGATTACCGCGTCTTACCTCTTACTTCTTACCACTTACCTCTCAATGCCATCCGCATTCGTCGTAATCTTTCCACTTCTCGTTGTAGCGCATTTCGTCAGCGATT
Organism: uncultured Clostridia bacterium; assembly: GCA_947625335.1. Classification (GTDB taxonomy): domain Bacteria; phylum Bacillota; class Clostridia; order Oscillospirales; family Ruminococcaceae; genus CAG-115. The sequence continues at coordinate 18,203 of CANQNY010000023.1, forward strand.
TTCACGCAGATGTACGCTATCGCCGCCGCAACTACAACCACCGCGCCCAGTATCGGGATAACCGTTTTTCCGACAGGACCTACATTTTTCTTGACGATTTTTTCCATAATAACCTCCTGAAATCATTCTTGTATTGAAAGCGCAGAGTAAATGTCCCGTTTTGGGATACCCGTCGCCTTTGCCGCTTGTCTGCATGCCTCCGACAGCTTTTCACCGTTTTTTACAAGCTCTTCGGCAAGCTTTTTCGCCTGTTCCAATGTAAATTTTTCTCCGCACTTTTTTTCAAGCTTTCCCACAACGATAACAAATTCCCCGCGGGGGTCGTTTTCTTCGTAGAATTTTGAAAGCTCCAAAAGCGTACCCCTTATAACTTCCTCGTGAATTTTCGTAAGTTCCCTGCAAACGGCAGCACGCCGCTCCGGCCCGAGCGACTCGCACAAATCCGCCAGCGTTTGCCGCAGCTTATGCGGAGCTTCATAAAAAACCAGCGCGTGCGGGAGATTTTTTATCTCGTCCAGCCGCTCGAAACGCTCTCTTTTAGGCATGGGCAAAAACCCCTCGAAAATCCACCTGTCAACCTCCAGCCCCGATACCGCCACCGCCGCGACAGCCGCGTTGCACCCGGGGATAACCTCGACGGGAATTCCGCTCTCGGCACTTTTTTTCACAAGCAGCGCACCCGGGTCGGAAATGCACGGCATTCCCGCATCGCTTACAAGCGCGATATGTTTTCCCTCAAAAAGCATTTCCATTATCTGCTCGCTTTTTTCGCGCTCCTTTGGAGCATAGCAGGAAACAAGCGGCTTTTTTATCCCGAAATGCGAAAGCAGTTTCATTGTCACACGCGTGTCCTCCGCGGCGATACAATCGGCTTTTTCGAGAGTTTCTACCCCGCGCGGGCTTATGTCCGCAAGGTTTCCTATGGGAGTGCCGACAATGGACAACTTCCCCGATCCGACGTTATCACTCATATATTTCAGAATACTCCCTTGTATAGGTTCTGTCCTCGTTTTGGAGAACAAACGGCTTTTCGACGTTCATTCCCGCCGCCGCGCCCTTTTTCCCGCTTACGAGAAACAGCCACGGACGCTCGGAAAACAAATTGTATACAAACGTGACGGACTTTGGCTCTATCCTGTTCTCCCGCATAGCGCACAAAACGTCCGCAAGACGCTCGGGACGGTGGCACATTACGAGCCTTCCGCCGTATTTAAGCAATCTGAACGCCGCGCGGCACACATCGCCTATGCCGCACAAAAGCTCGTGCCTTGCTATAGCCTGCGCTTTTGAAAGCTTTTCATACCCCGAACCTCCCGTCATATACGGCGGGTTTGCCGTTACAACGTCCAAAGTTTCCCACGGGATAACGCTGTTCGGAATGTCCTTAAGATCGCATAAAACGGGGCGGATAATTTCTCCCAAAGCGTTTTCGGCAACCGATTTTTGAAGAAGTTCAACAGCCTCGTCTTGAATATCCACGGCGTAGACAGCTTTCGGCGGGTCTTTTTTGCAGAAAATCAGCGGAATTATCCCGCACCCCGTGCAGAGATCGCAAACCGCGTCCGAACGGTGAATATTCGCATAATGCGCAAGCAAAAACGCGTCCGTGCCGAACCTGTGATCCTGCGACACAAACATTTTAAGCGGTCCTAACTGAAATTCCTCCGTTTGCATAACTCCCCCCACTCATCAGCCGATAAGGATATGTCCGTCGGGATAGACAATGCTCTTGCGCTCGCGGCTGTTCATAACAAGCGACATTACCAGCGACACAGGACCTATTCTCCCGATAAACATCGTAAGTATCAAAAGAATTCTGCCCGCCGTCCCCGCAAGAGCCGTTGCTCCCGCCGTAAGACCTGCCGTAGAAAACGCCGATACCGCGTCGAAAAGGCACTGAACCGCACCCGCGTTCGCGCCCTCGGGCATGGAGAAATACAACGCCACAAAGCACACCACTACCGCGAAAATCGACAGCACCGTAATTACCAGCGTGCGGTAAATCGTCAGCTTGTCAATCTTGTGCTTGAAAAGCTCGACGTCGTTTTTATTTCTGATATACGACACCACCGTCACAATTATCACCATAAGCGTCGTTACCTTAATTCCTCCGCCCGTAGAACCCGGAGCTGCTCCGACAAACATCAGCATAATCGTGCCAAGCTGCGAAAATTCCGACATTTCCCCCATGGAAATGCTGTCAAAACCCGCTGTTCTGGTGGAAATTGAGCAGAAAAACGCATTGACCAATTTTTCGCCGAAATTCATATCCCCCATAGTGTCGGGGTTTCTCCACTCCGCGATAAGGAAAAACAGCGTTCCGCCGAGAATAAGTATTCCCGTCATGATAAGAACGGTCATGGTGTGAAGACTTAGTTTCTTGCGGGTCCTGATGTTGATAAAATTCTCCCAGACGATAAATCCCAAGCCCCCGACGATTATAAGCAGCGCAAGCGTTATAAGTACTACGGGACTGTGCTGCGACGCAGTAAGACCCGCGAATTCGCCTTCCATTCCCATAAGGTCAAAGCCCGCGTTGCAAAACGCCGTTATGCTCATAAAAATTCCCATCCACACGCCGTATGCTCCGTATTTCGGTATAAACGCTATGGACAGTATCACCGCCCCGCAAATCTCGAAAATAAACGAATATTTTATAATGGAAACAAATATTCCCCTGCCGCCCTCAAAACTGCTTTCTGTGAGGTCTCCCGCGGCGTTTTTTAGGGTGCGGTAACCCAGCTTTTTTCCAGCCGCGACGTTGAAAAACGTGATTATAGTCACAAATCCCAGACCGCCCACCTGAACCAGCAATGCAATAACTATCTGCCCGAAAAGCGACCAATGCGCGAACGTATCGTATACGACAAGCCCCGTAACGCAGCTTGCCGAAGTCGCCGTAAACAGGCAGTCGAAAATCGGAGTAAATTCGCGCGTTTTGGACGCTATAGGCAAACACAGCAGCAGCGTTCCTACAGCTATTATCGCAAGAAAGCCCACAACAAGCGTTCTTGCGGGATTAAATCTCTTTGCCGCCTTATGAAATACAGGCATATTCTCTTCCTTTCTGTGTTTTTAGGACTTTCAGGACTCTCTTTCGTTTGCCGCGCTGTATCGGATAAAGTCGCGCGCGCTCTCCCCGAAAGCGTAGACGGAATACAGGTCGGTTTTTCCCACGTTGTCGTAAGAACCTCCCTCAAACGGCACCTGCGTTCCGTTTTTCGTGATAAGCAGGCAAGATCCGGGAATCTTTTCCCCCTCCTCAAGAACGCTTACCCGCGTTTCCGGAGCTAAAAACTGTATTTTCGCCGCAAGCGTCACTTCGTCGTATGTTGTTTTTTCATCTTCATAAACTATTATCGGCGGCGACTGCGGGTCGTTGTAGAGAAACTCGAAAACCTGCAAAAACGGCTCGTTTAACGCGGCGTTTTGCTCGCTTTCAGCGGGTAAATAAACCGCCCCGAAATATCCCGCCGCCAGAACCGTCACCGCGAAAACCGACGCGCTGACAAGCTCCGTGCGGTGTTTCCGCGAGCAGGAAATAAACACGATAAGCAGCGCGAAAAGCGTAAACACGCAGGACGACATTATAATATATGTCATTCCGAGATAGCCGTACATACTGCCTTTTCCGAGAGTTACCGGCAAAATACCCATAACCGGCGCGGAAAAAGCCGACTGCTCGGCGTTTACCGAAGAATATCCCACCAGCGCGAAACACAAGCAGGAATAAGCGTAAATTGCCGCCCCGTATAAAACGTGTTTAAGCTCCGTGCCGTACAACAGCACAAACACCAACATCAAAAACAGCGACAACGGCGCTAAATTATCGCTGAAACGCCCGAAAACCACCTCTCTTGTGGCTCCTCCCGCCGCCAAAAGCGCGGAATATACAGCCGTGCAAAGCACCGCCACCAACTGAAACAGCGAAAACATCGTAAGCCGCAGGCTGTACTTGTGCTTTATCGGCTCGTAGATTTTCGTGCCGCTTTCGGGAGTGTCGGCGCGCTTTCGTATGCCCTCGCGGATACAGGTGTATATCATAACAAAGGAAATTGCCGCCGCCAACGCTCCAAGTCCCAAAGACGAGGTGAAAAACACATAAATCTGCGCGAAAAACACCTCGAAGAATTTTCCGCCCATATCGGGCAAAAACGAAAACTCCGCGGAGGTTTTCCAGAGGCTTTTTTCAAGAGCCGCTCTTAAAAAATGCTCCGCCGTAAGCGACGCCGCAATCGATACCACAAAAACGGGTATATTTACTATCTTCTCTTTAAACACAAGCTGCGCCAAAATCACCGTAATAATAAGCGCGGCTGTGAGAGCCAAAAGCCTTGTGTTTGCGGCGTTTGCAAGAGCGCACAAAAATCCCAGCAGCACCGACATTGTAAACCGCGTGCTGCGGGTCTTTCTGTCCCATGCTGTGAAAAAACACAGAGCCATAACCCAGCACAAAAGGCTGGTTATCGTTTCGTTCCAGATAAGCTTTGAATCCGCGATATACGACACATACATTCCGCAGCATATCGCCACAAGCAGCTTGTGCCGCACTCTCGACACGCCGAGTTTCGCAGCGAGATGATAGATTATAAGCGGAACAAAGCTTATCAGCATGGCGTTTATGATAAGCATTGACTTGTACAGCGCATACGGGTTTTTAAACACGGTAAAAAGCGGCGCGTAAAACAACGCCTGAACATACCCCGTACTGCCCGTCTGCGACAGCAGCCCCGTCCAGTCGCGCCCTGAATAAAACGCCGCAATTCCCGCGGGCGAAAACTCGTCGGGATATATACTGGGCAGCTTTATCGTCCACGTCAGCAGCGAATTCACCACCACGGAAAACGCATAAAGAATAAACATTATCCCGCGGTCACCAAACGAGGCGTAAAATTGCTCCAACCTGCGTTTCATCAAATCTGTCCTTTCAGAAAACGGTACTGTGCGCGGCGGCGGCTATAACGCACGCCTCCACCAGCATCGACGCCAGAAATCCGAGCGCCGCCCTCCCGAACGACGGTCTGCCGTCCTCGGAAAGCGCCTCGTAATACTCGGGAGTTCCCACGTTATCGCTGAAATACTCGCGCATTTTGAGAATTCTGCGGACGGCGTGTTTGTAAAACAGATAATCTCCGAAAATGCACATAATTATCGTCTGCAAAAGGCTTAAAATATTCACCGCCATATAAATGCCGTTTGAGGGATTTTCTCCCGCCGTAAGGAAAAATGCCGCGGGGATTAGCGTTATGATAAGCAGAATTATCCCGACAGCGTCCATTTTGCGGTAAAACTGAAAAATCGGCGCAAACAGACCGCTGCAAACGTTAAATCCCAGTCTGCGCTTTTTCCCCTCCTGCCGAAACGCCTTAAACGCTGCGCTGTAATGCCAAACCGAGGTGTTTGTATACACCAAAAGCTCTTTCATGCTTACGCCGTCTTTGCCGGGGCGGTCGTCGTTCATCATTTTTACAACGTCGGGCAGCATTTCATAAACTTCTTCGGGAATTTGCCCGTGCGGCGAATCTAAATTCTCTTCGGTCGGAGAGACCTCTTTTGTCACGGGAATTTCAATCGGCTCGTCGGGCAATCTTCCCTCCCAGACAAACCCCTGCGCGTGAAAATCATTCACCCCGCATTCGTTTTTTTCAAGATAGCAGCTTCTGT
>CANQNY010000024.1 GCA_947625335.1 uncultured Clostridia bacterium
CTAAATCGTTTGAGGTTAAGGCAATGCAAGAGGTTTCAAGTCATACCCCCGCGAGGGGGGTATAACGTATTTTAACAAAGTCGACGTACAATACTATGTTTCAAGTCATACCCCCGCGAGGGGGGTATCAATGGCTTACCGCGCAGGCTACGAGCTCGGAGTTTCAAGTCATACCCCCGCGAGGGGGGTATCGCAAAATTGCACAAATTATCGCCGATTTTGACCTGCGCAACAGGCAAAATGCACGGCTAATCCGGCAAAAATGCAGAAATGAATTTTTATCAACGAAAAATCATTGACAAAATGCAGCATTTTCTGCGCGAACCTATAGGGGTTTTTACAACCGATTGAGGTTCGCGCAGAGATCTGTTATTTGAACAGGTCGCAGTCTTGCGGGATTTTGTTCCATTGTATATCACCGTAAGGAGCTGTCAGGAATCCGACTTCAACGCCTTTCGGAACGCTGTCCGTGTTGATTTTGAATTCATAGTCCGTATAATTTCTTGCAAACTCAATATCTGAATTCCGCGAGACGCTTACAAGTTCAAACAATTTATGGGCAGGCGCACAACCAAGCTTGCTCTGACGCTTACGCTGATTTAAATCGCTGTCCGTGCCGACATGCTTGAAGATTATCAGGGGCGTTATTACCGACATTTCGCCCTTGCTTGCGGAACGGTCATGTTCATACATATTGAGTATCGCCTCGAAAAGTATTTTCAAATCTTTGTCGTCAAATCCCGTTTCTTCGGCAAGATTTGCGCTTACAAATCCTCTCGCCTCATAAAGACCATACGGAATAAACTGCTTTCTGCCCATTGTACGGAGTTTTTCCTCATCTGTAGCAGCCTCGTCTTTTTCGTAATCCTCATAAGAATCTGCACCCTTTACATCTACCGTTTTGCACATTCTTGTAATGGAAATATCAAGCGGCAAAATGGGGTCTACCGACTTCGCGAACGTAATCTGCACGGGTCCGCGGACTTGTCCCGCGTTAGGTCCCGTCGAAAGCACTCCGCCAAATGTTCTAACATCGTAAAACAGCTCGCAGGCTTTTCTGCGCGACTTGTAAAGGCTGTCCTTGTCCTTTGCTCCCATTTCGACGCCCGCAAGCGATTTTGATTTCGCGATAAACTTGTTGATGTTTGTGGCATTCTGCATAATTATGCTCATTCCGTCGTCATCGGGATAAGCCGCCTGAATATAATTTCTTATGCGGCGTTTAATCGCACCGTCGGTTATGTAGCCGTGCATATCCTGCGGGTCTACGCGGGGTGAATTTCCCATATCGGGGTCGCCGTTCGGGTTGCCGTTTACACATTGAATGTAAAACATGAATTCGTATCTGTTTTCAATAGCCATTTTTTATTCCTCCGTTACTGTTTTTTTCTTGTATATTTCCTCGTTCTGAGCATAATAACCCAGAGCGAATTCCGACTGCTGTTCAAGGGTAAAGGTTTTCGGCATCGTACTGCCGATTTTTGACGCAATATCGCTTAACATCTTGTCATAATACACAGCGCTCCCCTTTTGTTCCTGACCGAGTTTTGAAAGATGATGCTGCGACAGCATCGCGAGTTTCCCGAACACGAGCGCGGGCGAGGTGCACGCAGACGTAAAATACCGTTCCACAACACCCGCGTTGACATCTCCGAGCGCCTTATTCTGGATAGCCGCATAGACCGCTATCATTCGTCCGAGCTGGTAAGCCTTGGACGGACTTTCGGGGTTCAAGTTTTCCATTATCAATAATTCCTCCTTGTTTTGATTTCTGTATTTTCTGTTAAGCCAGACTTTCAGTATCTGGCAGGATACCCTGTCTATATTTTTTTGCTTGTGCGTTTCATCATTTGACGAGTTATACATATCGTGACGAATATAATTTACAGCCCTTGCAGCGACAGTATCGGGCAACTCGGTGTTGTGCGTTACCGCATAAATTATTCTCGGCGAAATTCCCGAAAGCTCTTTATTTATTCGTTCGGAAAACTTTCCGCCCGATGTGCTGTAAGACACAAGTCTTGTGTAAATCGTAAATATTTTCGGATAACGTTTTCCGCACAAAGACAAATCCTCGTACCATTGCTTTATGCTGTTAAAAAGCTCCCCGTAAGTGCCCTCGTCATAACTTCGCACCATCACTCTGCCGTTTACGCCGCTTAACGACATCATATAATATTTGCATTTCGGGTCTTCGGGACATTCTCCCTTAAAAATGCTGTCAAACATTTCCCGAACACGGGCGTTATCGGCTTGTTTTTCATCGGGTTCGTTTTGCTCATCGCTGTCAGACGAAAATCCGAAATCAAAATTCGGCACTTCCAAAATGTCTTTTTCAACCGCGCGGCTGTACCAATGTATATTTTTTGCTCCCGCAAGAACGTTTAATTTTTTGTTATCCTTGTTATCGCCCTTTACCGCGTCAATCGACTTTGACTCGCTTAAAAGGCTTGTAAGCGCGGCGTTTACAGCGGCTATCGCCTCATCGGACACCGCGGCGTTTGCGGCTTGAGTAAATCCGTAAGAGCAATACGCGTCTTTATCAAATCCGATTATCGTGTCGCCGCTCGTGTGACCGCCAACGCTTATCAAACCCGAAAACTTCGGAGCAGTCCGCACGGGCTCTGTAAGTTCTCCCGTGATAAAACAGCGGACTTTTCCGCTCTGCTCTTTTTTTGATTTCGACGCGGTTTTCTTTTCCTTGTGACGAGCGCGGAATTCTTCCCACCAGTCAAAATAACACGGGTCGTTCTCCAAAGGGTTGCCGTCGAATTTTATGCTTATTAAATCGCCGGATTTGAATTTCTTAGTCGGAAGATTTGAAATAATAACCTCCCGCTGTTCTTCAAGAGAATTCACCACTTTCGCGAAAACAGGGCTAAACTCCGCAATTTCCCGCATTGCTGACATATAAAAATCGTGTTTTGCCTGCCGCGGAAAATTTCCGTACTTATCGGGAAGATTTAAAACAATTTCCGCCTTCTCGGTGATGATGTTGCTTTTCGAGGTGCTTTGCGCCGCGCTGCCCATATCGGGACAAGTTACCTTTTTGTCGTCCTCGACTGCGTCAAATCCGACAAAATTGCCGTTTACATCTAAGGATATGTAATACCTTACAGCCTTTTCCTTAAACCCGGGACGCGCCGTAATGCCGTTGTCCACCGCGTATTTATACAGCTCTTCAAGCATTGTTTCCACCTCCCTCGGGGCGCAAAACGCTTTCATCATGGAAATCGGGAACGTTTATCACGCCGTTTTCCATTTTCGCCCGAAACAGCGTCACATAAGGCTCTGCGTTCTTTGTGACCTTTGAAACATCAAGGTCAAAAACATCATACAGCATAAGACCGAGGTCCATGCTCTCGTTAATCGGCTGAAGATCACTCGGCTTGTCAAAATAACACACAAACTCGCGCAGACCAAGCGACGGCTGGCAAAAGCATTTTCCGTGGTCAATACGGTTTTGCGCCTGAGCATAAAGCTGTTGGGGCGTACCCGAAAAATCCTTTCGCTTTACAATCTCCGCCGTAATTCGATAACGAACGTCTTTCAAAACCACGCTCTGGCGTTGGGTGCGGTCGTCCTCGACAAGCATCGGAGAAAGAGTTCCGATTTTGGAATTTATCACCTCGTTGCGCTTGAAACTCGTGAATTGTATCGGCTTTAACACCTCGATTTTTTTGACCTGCCAATAAAATTCAACAGGCTTTGAATAAATCGACGCCAGAACTCCCCTAGCCGCCGACGGCGTTATCACGGGGTAACTGAGCCGCTCCACCTTGCTTTCGGGTCGGGAAAAACACGCAAAATCTCCCCAAACTTCAACTTTAAATTCTTTCAAACTGCCGCCTCCTAAATAATAAATCCAAGACTGCTGTCATTGTCAAATGCAAGACCCTCGTCTTTTGTGTAAAATTTATCGTCCGATAAAATAAACCAATCCTGCGTTTCAATTTTCCCTCGGCTTGTAATTAACGCCGCGGGACGTTCGCAAAGCTCCGATAATTTTCCCGCGTTATAGCTTGTCACGGTTAGCGGCGCGGCGCGCTTTATCCATGATTTTGTAATTCCGCGCTGTGTGGATTCTTTATATAATTCATCAAATAGTTCACGTTCGCCCTCAAACGGCACAAGAACATTAACGCCCGTTTTTCCGATCAATTTATACTGTTTTTCAACTTCCTCAAAATCAAAATTATCAACGGCTTTTACAAGCTCCGTTTTATCCTCGCTGCAGTCTTTAAAAAGCTCGGCGTAATATTCTCGAATATGATCGGGATTGTTAATGTCGATTTTGTGACGCGCAGAAATTATAAGAACGCACCGTGCGGCGTTCCCGTAAAACGGCGATGGATACAGTTTCTCCTCGTTCGGAATAAATACGGTCATTTTCCCGTTTGTTTTGCCGTTTCTGTTGCAGCGTCCCGCGCATTGAATTATCGAATCAAGCGGAGCTAACGCTCTGTACATCACGTCAAAATCAAGGTCAACGCCCGCCTCGATACACGAAGTTGCAACCAGTCTGCACGAAAGTCCGTTTTTCTGACGGCAAATTATTTCCTCGATAACTTTTGCGCGGTGAGCCTTGCACATATCCGTTGAAATATAAAAACAATCGTCCGCGCACTCTTTCAGCAGAGAAAACAGCTTGTGAGAATGGTCTTTTCTGTTCACAACGCAGCAGACGCTTTGCTCGCGCGACATTTCTTCGGCGATAGTTTCAAAATCAGCAGGTTCCGAAATATCCCATTCGACATTTACGCGTCTTGTTTTATCATAAAGCAATTGCGGCTCAGAAATTATTTCTTTCGGAGCGTAATTTATATCTTTTCGCAAGTCCAATGCGGGTTGTGTTGCCGTAGATAAAACCACCGTACAGCGGAACATTTCACAAAGCGAATTCAGCGTTTCAATACTTGTTCCCATAAGCTCCGCGGGAAGGCTCTGCGCTTCGTCAAACACGATAACGCTGTTTGCTATGCTGTGCAAAAATCTGATGTCCGCGGGCATTCTTTTAAAAAGCGTTTCAAAAAATTTAACGGAAGTCGTTACAATAACGGGCGACGTCCACCTTTCCGCAAAAAGTTTTGTCTGCTCGTCATAATTGCTCATACTGTGAGATTCCAGAACATTTCCGCAAATCTCGCGGTATATTTTTGCGTTCTGATCGATTATCGACAAAAACGGCAAAACGAAAATAATTCGTTCCTTTTTATATTTTGCGGCGTGCTTTGCGGCGAAACCCAAAAGCGCGAGAGTTTTCCCCGTCCCGGTCGGCGCGGTAAGAGTAAATACGCCGCTTTCTTTTTCCGCCGCGGCAACGCAGTCGCGGTAGACGCTGTCGCGGATATTATTTAATTCGGGATCGGAATTTGAATTCTTAATTATTTCCGCGCGGTATTTTTCAAGATTTTCAAATATTAGTTTCGGATTTAATTTGTCATCTGAAGATTTTTCAATATATTCCTCGTCCTCGTGAGTTGCCGAGGCTGAATAATCCGCGTCGGCAAGGCAGGAAAGCAACATTCTCGTGTGCAGCATACGCGGCAGATTTTTATAAAAAGAGTTATTTTCTTTTATCAGTTCTATCCGGAAATTCGGAATTCCAACCTCGTTTTTAAGAAAATCAAACGCGGTTTTATATTCCTCCGCGCCCGAAACCGCAAATCTTCTGCCCGATTTATCCTTGGAATTCTCGGTTTTATACGAATCGGAAAGTCTGTCCTCAATATCCGGGTCAATGCCTTTATGGTGCGCGTAAGCCACCCGCGCGAGGAGTTTTTGCTTGTTCTGCCAAAGGAAAAACGCTCCGCAAGCCTCGTGATTTATTCCGTGCTCGCAGCCTTTAAGGACGTCCTGAAACTTTTTCGACGCTTTTCCTGCGTCATGAAACAAACCGAGAAGTTCCCCGCTGTCGCCTTCTCCGAATGATTCGGCAAACTGCCGAGCCAAAGCTGCTGTTTTTTTCAAATGTTCTTTTAAAAGCTCCTTTTCTCCGAGGCTGTTTTCCGACCGAGAATAATACATATAACTGCTCCTCCTTAACTAAAGAAAATTATAATCGTTTTTATTATTATAGCATGTATTTTTCAAATGTCAACACGGGAAAATTAAAAAAATTGCCCATGCTGGTGAACACATGCACCATCACAGGCATTTTTTATTCTTCCAAAACCGCCCTTGCCATTTCGTGATATTGAAAGCGTTAATCTCGGAAATACGAACAGCGTTTGTTATATCAAAATCGTTGTCGGAACGCAGAAAAATGAGCAGATTTTTGGGGAAAAGTCAACTGTCGGCAGTTTACAGAATACAGTAAATAGTCGAATAAATCAGCTCCGCGGATCTTATTAGATCGTTATAAAGAGGGTATGCTGAATATTAAATACAACCTAAACTATCCGCGAAACGGCGGTCATACCGCCAGATATTTTTGTGCGATGTCGTCGGTGAGTTCGTCTATATTTCCGCTTGCAACAGTCGAACCCTTTTGCATTATCATAAATTTTTCGGCAATTCGTTTTGCGAATTTAATATTCTGTTCTACCAGAATTATACTCAAATGCATTTCGCGGCAGATTCTGTTAAGCGTAGCGGCAATTTCGGCTACTACGTTCGGCTGTATGCCCTCGGTAGGCTCGTCGAGGAGTATAAGCGACGGGCGGCTCATAAGACATCTCCCGATAGCGAGCTGTTGCTGCTGACCGCCGGACAGCACCCCGCCCTTGCGGTTCATATGTTCTTTTAATGCGGGAAAATAGTCAAGAACGACCTCAAATTGCTCTTTAAAGCTTATCTCGCTGTGACCCAGACACCCCAGCTCCAGATTTTCCTTTACAGTAAAATCGGGGATTATTTCTCTGCCTTGCGGAACATATCCTATTCCGATTTTATTGTGCATGTAAGCCGGCATTTTTGTAATATTCTTCGCATTAAGGACCAGCGTTCCGCTGCCCTCTACGGGGAGCAAGCCGATAAGACATTTCATAAGCGTTGTTTTACCTACGCCGTTTCGTCCGAGTATAACCATCTTTTTCCCGTCGTTCAGCGTAAAAGAAACATCGGTTACTATTCGGCTCTTTCCGTAATTCACATTTACATGTGAGACTTCAAACATCTTCATCTTCCTTTCATCGGAAATACGGTCATTGCTCCGCGTCGTCCTTAAGATACACCTGAATGACGCGCGGATCTTTCTCGATTTCCTCAAACGTTCCCTCCGCCAGCAGCTGTCCTTGATCCAGAACCGTAACGATCTGCGCTACCTGCTTTACAAAATCCATATCGTGCTCGACTACGATGACCGTGTGTTCGGCTAGCAGCTCTTTTATCATTTCACCTGTTTTGTAGGTCTCCGCCGCAGTCATTCCGGCTGTCGGTTCGTCAAGTATAATAAGCGCGGGGTCCTGCGCTATCACCATTCCGATTTCCAGCCACTGACGCTCGCCATGCGACAGCGATGACGCTATAATATCGCGTTTTCCGCTGAGCTTTATCTTTTCGAGGACTGTATCTATCTTCGCGCGAGTTTCGGGCGTCCTGCGGAAGAAAAGCGACTTAAATACCGTGTTGTAACCGCTTAATGCGACCTCGATATTCTCGTATACCGTCATCATATTAAATATATTCGGGTTTTGGAACTTGCGCCCGATCTTGTATTTTTCAGCGATAACATACGGTTCTTTGCCGGTTATATCCTCGCCCCGAAAATATACCTTGCCGGAGGTGGGTTTCGTCTTGCCCGTGATAAGGTCCATAAGCGTGGATTTTCCCGCGCCGTTGGGTCCTATAACTACCCTTACCTCCCCTTCGTTCACACAAAGGTCCACGTCGGTCAACGCCTTGAATTTTTTGAATTCGACGCTGAGTTTCTCGACTCTGAGCAGCGGTTCACTCATTTGGCAGCTCCTCCTTTTGTGAAATTTCACGAAGGGTTTTGCGGGCATTCGCGTTGTATTGCAGCTCTTTCAATTTGCCGACTATGCCCGTGGGAATAACGAATATTACAGCAAGTATCATTCCGCCCAGCACAAGCGGCCAGATGTCAGCCGAAAATTCGGACAGCAGCGTTTGCAGCCAGTTGACAATAAGCGTTCCGAGCATAGCTCCCGTAAGGTTGCCTCTGCCGCCTATCGCAATCCATACCAGCACAGATGTTGACAGATTGATTCCGAGTTCCGTAGGGGAAATCATTCCGTTGAACGGTACAAACAACATTCCCGCAAGTCCCGCCAACATTCCCGAAATTGCAAAAACAGCTATCTTGAATTTCGCAGGGTTATATCCTACAAAAGAAAGCCTGTTTTCGTCCTCGCGGATAGACGTCAGCGCCTTTCCGAAACGGCTGCACGACAAGCGCAGACACAGCGCATAGACAAGTATTACAACCCCCACGGTCAGATAATAAAACGGTTTTACGCGAAGTTCTATACCGAAAAATCTCCTTGGCAGTCCGCCAAGTCCGCTGGTGCCGTTCGTTATAGCGGACTGATTTGCGAAAAACGTTTCAAATATCTGCGCCAGAGCCATGGTTATCAATGAAAAGAAAATGCCTTTTACCTTGCTGTAGAAGATGAAATATCCCAGAATTGCCGCCAAAGCTCCCGGAATGATAATTCCGAGCAGGGAGGCTATGTATTCGTTTTGGAGAACGGACGCGAACCACGGCAGCTCGGTTATTCCCATACGGCTCATAAAATCGGGAACGCCGCCGCTGAACGTGAATGACAATCCCACCATATAACCGCCCAAGCCGAAAAGCACCGCATGTCCGAAACTCATAAGTCCCGTATATCCCCACAGCAGATCAAGCGACAAAGCAAATATCATATACGCAGCCGTTTTGCCCATAAATCCCACGCGGTAATTATTCGCAAAAAGCGGAAACACTAAAAGGAACACCAAAATTCCCGCGTCTATATAACGGTTTACAGGCAGTTTTTTTAACTTGCCAAGCATTTTTATCTCCTCTCTTTCTTAAACAGTCCGTCGGGACGAAATCGGATCATGACCACAACGATAAGGAAAACAAGCATTTTCGCGTTGACTTCGTTCCAGATACCGCCTAAAATAGAAGTCGATTGTCCTATAAGCAGCGATGAAAGCGCAGTTCCGGGCAGCGACTGAAGTCCGCCTACACAGACGTTCATAAACGAGTCGGTAACATAGGACGCTCCCATAAACGGCGAAACACCGCGTATCGGAGCCAGCACAGCTCCCGCGAAACCCGCAAGTCCCACGCCGTAAGCAAAGGTCAGCGTGTCGACCGCTCGGCAGTTTATTCCGAGACATTCCGTCATGGAACGATTTCCCGTAGCCGCGCGCATTTTCATGCCGAACGGCGTTTTATAGAAGATCAACCATGTCGCAAAAAGAACCATTGCGGTGATCACAATGATAAATATGTTGTACAGCGGCACCGTAACGCCGAATACGGATATATTGCCGTCAAAAGGCACAGCTACATACTTAAGCTCCGAGCCGCAGACGAGGTTTACAAGCTGTTTGATTATCAAAGACAGCGCGTAAGTCGCCAATAAAGTTTCGGCAGTCTTGCCGTACAGTTTGCGTATTATAAGCCGTTCTACCGCCGCTCCGAACAATGCGGTTATAAAAAAAGACATCATAAGCGACAGCAGATACGGAACTCCTGCGACTGTATATAAATAATAGCAGACATACGCGCCAAGCATTATGCATTCTCCGTGCGCCATATTTACAACGCTCATATGTCCCATTATCATAACGACTCCCAGCGAGTACAAGAGCAAAAGCGCGGACGACGCCAACCCGTTCATGAGCTGAGACGCAATAAACATAAAAACACCTCGCTAAAATAATTATTCCCAAATGCCGCCGCTTGAATTTCTCGGAGCGGCGGCACAAATTATTACGGAATTTTGTTTTAAGCCTCGGGATTGGGTTTTATAAGTTCGGGAGACTCGTAAACCACCTCAAATTTGCCTTCTGAATTCACTTTCGCTATCCTCCCGCGCAGATACATATGATTTGTTTCAGCGTCAAAGGTTATCGTGCCTTCGGGCGCGTCGAGGGAAATGCCGTCCATTGCTTTTATAATGCTTTCGGCTGAATAATCGTCGGTCTTTTTGAGAGCCTGCGCCAGCAGCATTACAGACGCATACGTTTCCTCGCCGACCACGGTCATTTCGGCGTCGTCGCCGAATTTTTCGTGGTATCTTTCAAGAAAGCTCTTATTTGCCTCGGTATCGAGAGTCGAAACATAGTTTATGGAGGTGTAATGTCCGGCAGCCGTTTCTGCTCCGAGAGCCGCAACCGTAGATTCATCAAGCAGATAAGACGCAACCGGCATGGTGTTCGCGTCAAGACCGTACTGTTTATACTGCTTGAAAAATGCTACTCCCGAATCGCCGTTCAGATTTACAAATAAAACATCGGGATCGGCGTCTTTTATCTTTGTAATTATTGTAGAAAAGTCGTTGTGACCGTTCGGGACATATTCCTCGCCGACTACCTCGCCGCCGATATTTGCAAGCGCGTCGCGGCACTGCGAATTTATAAGCTGCGCGTAAACGGTATCTGTTCCGAGCAGGAAGAATTTTTTGCCGACGTTCTCCGCAAGCCACGGGATAAAAATATCTCCCTGCTGATTGGGTACGGCGCCCGTATACACGACATTTTCGGACGGCTTTTCGCCTTCGTAAAACGTCGGATAAATAAGCAGAGAATTATTTTCCTCCACCACAGGTTCGCACGCTATGCGCGACGCGGACGTGTAGCAGCCTACCACGGCGGTCACTTCGTCCTGCATAATGAGTTTTTTGATCTTTTCGGCAGCGGTAGCGGCGTCTGTCGCGTAATCCTCAAAAACGTATGTAAGCTTTTTGCCGTTAATGCCGCCCGCCTCGTTTATCTCGTCGACCGCCATTTCGGCAGCGTTTATCATACATTCCTCGGTTATCGCGGTAGCTCCCGTTTTCGAGAAGAGCAGTCCAATCTTAATATCGGAATTGTCGCTCTTGTCACAGCCGGAAATAAGCGACGCCGCCATTGTCAGCGACAGCGCAGCGGCAGCCGTTTTCATCAGTTTCTTTCTTAAATCAAGTTTCATTTTTTTGTCTCCTTTCAGACCTTTTGTACCTTTCTTTGCTGTTCTTTTGTTCTGTCAATAAAGCGTGACTTGCGAGGGTACACGTTTCATAATGACCTTGCCGTCCTTTACGGAATACAGCACGTCGCTTAAATACTGCACCGCCTCAAAATCGCTTTTAGCGTTTATGATGAGCAGATCCGCGGGTTTTCCGACCTCAATGCCGTAACGGTCGGTGATATTGAGCGTTTTCGCGCCGTTTTCCGTTATGATGTCCAGACAATTCGCAATGTCGTCATATCCCGTATACTGGCAGACGTGAAGTCCGAATTCCAGCACCCGCAGCATATTTCCCGTGCCAAGCGGATACCACGGATCGGATATCGAATCCTGCCCGAAAGACACGTTGCACCCCGCCTCAAGCAGCTCTTTTACGCGGGTAACTCCGCGCCGTTTGGGATAATTGTCCACTCTTCCCTGAAGATGAGTGTTTTCGGGAGGGCAGACCGCGAAATTTATGCCCGACTTTTTCAGAAGTCCGAACAGTTTCATACAATACGCGTTATTGTAGGAGTGCATTGCAACGGTATGCGAGGCGGTAACTTTGTTCGTAAGCCCCGTTTCCAGAGCGAGCGCAGCGACAGTTTCAAGAAACCGCGACGCCTCGTCGTCTATTTCGTCGCAATGAATATCAATAAGCTTGTTATACTTCTGCGCCAGCTCAAAAGTTTTTTCAACCGATTTTACTCCGTATTCGCGGGTATATTCGTAATGCGGAATTCCGCCCGCGCAGTCCGCGCCGAGTTTCAGAGCCTCTTCCAGAAGAGCCGCGCCGTTTTTGTACGCGAATATTCCCTCCTGCGGAAACGCGACCAGCTGTATATCCACCCTGTCGGCGTATTCTTTTTTGATGTCAAGCAAGACCCTAAGCCCCAAAAGCTCCGGATCGCTTATGTCGACGTGCGAACGGACGTGCTGCACCCCGTAGGAAATCTGATGCTCCAGCGTCTTTCTGATGTTCGCTTTCATATACTCCTCGGTAAGCGGGGCTTGCGTTTTGTGTTCAGACCAGATCTGAATTCCCTCGAACAGCGTGCCGCTCATATTGTGGTGCGGTATGCCCGCCGTGAACGCGTAATCAAGGTGTATGTGCGACTCGACATAGGGCGGAATGACCAGTCTGCCCTCCGCGTCAATTTTCTCGTCGTCGGGTGATGTTCCCGCGGCGGTTATTGCGGAAAATTTGCCGTCCTTCACGGAAATATCCCACAATCCGTCTTTGTTCCGCAGCTTTGCGTTTGTGATGACCATTGAAAATCTCCTTTCATAAAAAAATCCCGCGGGAATTTTCCGCGGGACTTCTTTGTCCGTTATTTTGTGTATCTGTCAGGCGTTTTTTCTCTTTCCGCCTTGAGTTTATTATAGCACGGGGGTAAATAAAATTCAATGGTCACATTGCACATTTCTGCAAGTTTTTATTATTCATCTTGCATATTCGCATATTTATAGCAATACATCGCGCAGTCTATCGCAAAGCGTCCGTCGGCATTTGAACAGTCTGTTCCCAAAAGGTCGAAGATCTGCCTTAAACGATTGTTCATGGTGTTGCGGTGGATATACAGTTTCTCGGCAGCGCGGCTGGCGTTGCAGTTTTCCCTAAGAAACCGCCACAGCGTATTGAGCAGTTCGCCGTTGTGAGAGCGGTCATAATTTATCAAATCGCCGAGCAAGGGCAGGTAAAAACTCTTAAGACCCATGGAATCGTTATGACGGAACAGCAGTTTGAGAATTGCAGGAACAGCGTCATAAAAAATGCAATTTTGTTCTTCTTCAAAAATCGGAAGACAGTCGGCGGCTTTTACGGTGTCCTGATACGCCGACTTGATAAGCGAAATATCCGAAAACGCGCCGCCGACAACCGCACAGAATTTTGCCTTGCAAATCGTATTAAGCCGCAGCAGCACCTCCTTCGCGCGGCTGAAAAGCTCGTCCTTGTCAATTCTGTCGCTGACAAGCGCAGAGATATAATTCTTATAAAGAAACAACGCCGGCGTTTTCAGAACCGAACGCACTTCCTTAAGCGGCGAGCCGTCGTCAAGCCGAGTTTCCCCTAAAAATTCAAAAACGGCAAATCGATACGTTCTTCCTGTTTCAAAGCCCGCCTGTTCCATAGCGAACATACGATTGGAAATATCGCTGTCAAAGCCGAATATCATATCTTTGAGCAGTTCGCCGCATTGCCTCATTCTCTCATGTACGCCCATAAGCAGCTCCGCGAGTGCCTTTGTGACATGCGCTATAGGCTGAGTAATGGGCATTATTATAATCGGGACATTTTTTGCGTCAGCCTCGTCAAGCATTTCGGACGGCAAACGGTTTATGTAATGCCCAAGCAGCACGATTATCGCGGAAAGCTGCTTTTGCGCGCAGACGTCCACAATTCTGACGAGATTTGGAGTATCGCGCTTTATGCCGGAGCCGTACAGTATCATAATCTCACGACCCTCTACCCACGGCGAAATTTCGTTCTCTTGGCAGACATAAAACCAGCTGACCGTGTTGGAAAGACCGCCCTCGCCCGCGGCTACTTGCCAGTCCTTTGCGGCGTCCATTTGCAGAACGTCTTCCACGGTAATATAATTCATAAGTATCACCTTGATTTTTTAAGCCGTGTTTCAACAGATAATCCGATCCGAATTATCCGCAGCACGGCTTATTGCGTATTATAGTAATTGCGGGGCTTTGTTATGACAAGCGGTTCAAATGAACGCTTAAGCGCGCGTGCAATGCCGTCAAATCCGCGTTTTTCGGTTTTTATCGGAACGCTTTTCTGAACGCCGCAAAGCTCCGACAAATATTTAATCATATAATCCTTGTCGGCATTCTTGTTGTAAATTTTGATATACGAAAAACCTTTGTAATCGTTTGACGGATAGCAAAGTATCTTCAGCGTTTTTCCGATTTCGCTTTCGGAAATGATTTTATAAAGCGCGGATATTTTGTCATTTGTATCCACCATCATAAGATAAATTATCTTGTCTTCGGGCGGCGGAGCCAGATTTACATAATTTCGGTACGGGGATTTTTTCAGCGTTTCAAAAATTGATTTTTCAGCATAATTTTCAAGCTTGTCATAATAAATCATCAGCGAATCCCCGCGCAGAGCGTTTGTAAAGCAGTTCACGCCGGCTGATGAAATCATTTCGTGAAGTGCGGCGCAGGTTTCCTTTGAGATGACATACGCTCTTATGTACGAATTTTCCCTGATGTCGTACAGCACCGCGCCGTTCATTGCAACAACGGGCAGATTAAGCTGCACGTCGCTTAAGGGTTTCATCAAAGACGCGGGCGTCCGCATGGTAACTATCGTGAATTTCAGCCCCTCTTTTATCATACGGTTCAGCTCGACAATCGTATACGGCTGCAATTCCTCGGTATTAGCCGACAGCATATCGTCAAGTTCGGCTATAAATAAACAGTCTTTTATCTTCCTTCTCGGCAATCTTGCCAAATTTACCACAAGCCCTATTGCAATTCCTATAAACGTGTCAATGACGCGGTTTATGACAAACAAAAACGGATTGCTGTCCGTTATATGGTTTACCGTTATCGAAAGATACACAACGCAGGAAAAATACGACGCGTTTTTCTTCTTCAGAACAACCGTTGTAAACAGCACGGGTATCAGCATTAAAGCGTTTAAAAGGAAACCCGTTACATTTTCATATATAGGGAAAACGTAAATTTCAATCAGTATCGTTATCAGCCCGTAAAATGCGCCGATAAGAGTTCCGATTGTCCGCTGCGCCGCCATTAACAGCGATTTGTCGGTATACGGCTGTATGCACCACAATACCGCAAGCATTGAATAAAACGGCAGTCCGTTTCTGCCCCTCAATAAATACACGGCGTAGCACAGCATTACTCCGACCGCGGATTTTACTATTCTGCTGCCGACGCGCGCGTTTTTAAAATCAATTTTCATAATCTCTTCCAACGACATTTACAAGCGGTTTTCCGTTTACAAACCGTCTTAAATTTTCTTCGCAAATTTTAGCTATCAGTTTTTCGGTTCTTTCGGAATGCCCGAACGATTTCCCCGAAATATGCGGAGTGACAAACACGTTTTTCATATCCCACAGCGGCGAATTTTGTTCAAGCGGTTCACACTCAAAAACGTCCAGCACCGCGCCGAACAATTCTCCCTTTTTCAGCTTTTCGCAAAGCGTGTTTGTATCAATAACGTTTCCGCGCCCGACGTTCGCAATAACCGCGCTGTTTTTTATAAGCTCAAGCCGCTCGCGGTTTAAAAGATGTTCGGTTTTTGGCGTTCTCGGCAGGGCGCAGACAATTATGTCGGCGTCAGGCAGCAGTCCGGAAAGCTCATCAACAGTATATGTTTCGTCAAATTCATAGCATTTTTCACGGCTTTGCCGAACCCCAATGGTTTTCGCGCCGAACGCCCTAAGCCTTGTTGCAACGCATTTGCCAATATTCCCGCAGCCCAAAATCAACGCCGTCGAGCCGCAGATCATACGTTCGTTTTTCGTGTCCTGCCAGCGCTTTTCAATCTGATTTTCGCGATAACTGAAAAAATCTCTGAACAGGCAAAGAACGCCGCCAATGACATATTCCGAAATAACCTCACCGAATGCCCCGGAGGCGTTTGTTAGAACGGTTTTATCGGAAATTGCGTTCCCGTCAATTATCCTGTCCGCGCCCGCGCTTGCAAGCTGTAGCCATTTCAGATTATCAAGCTTTCCAAAATATTCGTCGGGAATATCTCCGATAATTACGTCGGCTTGCTCTATGTTATCCGTTTCTTCGAGGGAACTGCCTGCAAAGAGGATAAAATTCCTATTTTCCGCCGAAAACGGCGCGTTCACTAAAATCTTCATCATACCGATACCGGCTTTCTGACTTTAGGTTTCTGCAAACGCCTTACAATGCAGGAAAGCGTGAAATTTATTGCAAAATACATCACGCACGCAAGTCCGCAAAGCACGAAAACGTCCGATACATTCTGCGAGGTAAAACCCGTGTAGCGCGGCGAGATCTGAATTACCTGAAACGTCCTGCCGAGCAGTTCCGCCACGGCTATGTTCGCAATGTAGGACGTGTCTTTTACGGTTGTAATAACCTGACTTAAAAGCGTCGGGATTATATTTCTGAAAGTCTGCGGGAGAACGATTAAAGTAAGCGTTCTGACAATCCCGAAACCCTGCGAATACGCCGCCTCAAACTGCCCCTTGGGGATAGAATTAAGTCCGCCTCTTACTATCTCCGCAATAACGGACGAGGTGAAGAGAACCAGCGCAATAATGCCCTTGATAAGCAACGCAATTTCGGTTCTTGAAAGACCGAGAGCCTTTGAAAACCCCGCCGAAACGTTAACCGACGGGAAATACACCAGTCCTATAAATATCCACAGCATAAGCGGAGTGTTGCGGAATATCTCGATATACGCAGTTGAGAGCCACTTGAAAATTACGGTTTTTTTGCTCGTACAGTAATTTCTTGCCAGAGCCAGAATTGTCCCTATGACAAGACCGAGCAGCACCGCGAAAACCGCTATCACAACCGTAAATCCCAGCCCTTTTATCAAGTAAAGCAGCACGCTGCCGTTTGTTATCATCTTTAAGCTGCCTTGTATTTCGCTCATTTTGCACCTTCCTTTTTATTCGAGGATACATCGCGGGTTTTCAGTCTGTTTTCCCACTTTGACGCAAGCGTTGAAAGCGGAAAACATATCACAAAGAAAATAACCCCGCCGATAATATACCCCTGTCCTGCCGCCGAGGCTGTGCCCTCGCCGACGGCAAACGCGTTCGTTCTTGAAATAAGGTCGACTGCGCCGCCTGCAAGGAACATACAGGAGGTGTTTTTGATGAGGTTTACAACTTGGTTTACCATAGGCGGCAAAATAACTTTTATCGTCTGCGGGAGGACGATAAGAAACATGGTTTCAAGCTGCGAAAACCCTTGCGAATACGCAGCCTCGCTTTGCCCTTTGGGAACAGACGTTATTCCCGCTCTCACTACCTCGGAAATATACGCGCCGTGATAAATGCCTAAAGCGACAATGCCGCACATCAGCGCCGTAAAGCCTTTTACTCCCGAAAACGCCACCGAGTAAAACAAAAACAACGCCTGCAGCATAAGCGGAGTGTTCTGTATAAACTCGACGTAAATTCTCGAAATAATGCGCGGAGGTTTCCTGTCGCTTGTGGACATCAGTCCGAATATAACGCCGAGTATAAGCGCGATTGCAAGCCCCGCAAGCGCCATAATCACCGTGGAAATTGTTCCGTCAAAAAAGCTTTGGCGGTGTTTCCAGACAATTTCCCACTTTTCCAAATCAAACATAAACGCCTCCAAATTAGAAGTAAGAAGTAAGAGATAAGAGGTAAGAAAGAGGTAAGAAGTAACTCTTATTTCTTACTTCTTACTTCTTAACCTCTAACCTCTAATAAGGAAATCTATGAAGAAAAAACTTTTTATCAGTTAAGATTGAACTCGGAGATAAATCCGTCGATAGTGCCGTCGGAGAGCCATTTGGTGATAAGCTCCTCAATCGGCGCAGAAAGCTCGGAGTCCTTTCTTGTCGCTACGCCGTAATCCTGCGGCGAGAAAGTGTCCTCGATATAGCTGCGGTCGTCAGTCTTGAAGTTCGCAAGTATCGATTTGTCAACGCAGAACGCGTCTACCGTGCCCGCCGCCATTGCGTTTGAAATTGCGGGATAATCTGCAAACTGTTCAAATGTCGTGCCCTGCTCGTTAAACGAGGAAATATCGAAATCCGCAGACGATTCCGGAACGGTGTAATCGCCGAGCAAGCCTTTTTCGCTCATGGTTTTGGCAAGGTTATACGCGGAAGTCGAACCGGTCGAAACGCCGATTTTCTTGCCTACAAGTCCGTCAAGATTTGTTATGCCGTCAGCCGTTTCAACAAGCACCGTTACCGCGTCCGTGTAATACGGAGTCGAGAAATCCCAGCTCTTTTTTCTTTCCTCGGTGATTGTAAACGTCGCTAAAACGCAGTCAAGGTCGCCCGAATCGAGAAGTTCTGTTCTGGTAGCAGCCGTTACGGTTGTAAATTCAACGTCCTTGAAACCAAGTTCCTCGGCAATCTTTTTGGCAAGCTCGATTTCCATTCCGCTGTACTCTCCCGAAAGCGGGTCTTTGTAGCCGAAACCGATAACGGAATCCTTTACGCCGACTTTCAGAATTTTATCCGAGTAATCCGCGCCCGCGGTTCCGCTGTTTTCGGAATTCGCCGCGCTTTCGGAATTCGCCGAGCTGCTTGAACTGCCCGTATCGGACGCGCTTGAATTGCCCTCCGAGCTGCACCCTGCAAATCCCATGGTACACATCGCCGCAGCCATAACAGCCGCAATAATTTTCTTGAATTTCATAAAAATCAATCCTTTCTCATGTTCATTTTTCTTTATATATTAACGTCCGAAGACGATAATTTTTATCAGACTGTATATAAAGCCCCATCTGCGTCGTAGCATTATTCGCCAAAGGCGGATAATGCGGTCGACTGCAACAGCCACAAAGGCTATTTGCAGTAACGCTTTAGCGTTGAGCGCCCCGCGCTCAATGCGAGCATACCGAGGCTTTTTCTACAGCCTGAAGTTTGACTTTTATACAGGCTGATTTTTTACCTAATAATTTTGCTTAAAAACGCCTTTGTACGCTCGTTTTGCGGATTTGTGAAGAAATGCTCGGGAGTGCCTTCTTC
This sequence comes from uncultured Clostridia bacterium, assembly GCA_947625335.1. Taxonomy (GTDB): domain Bacteria; phylum Bacillota; class Clostridia; order Oscillospirales; family Ruminococcaceae; genus CAG-115. The sequence goes on from CANQNY010000024.1 coordinate 18,816, forward strand.
AAGAATAACTCCTCCGTCCACAAACACAATTCTGTCCGCAACCTCGCGCGCAAAACCCATTTCATGCGTTACAACAACCATTGTAAAGTTTTTCTCGTGCGAAAGCTCTATCATAACGTCAAGAACCTCCTGAACCATTTCCGGGTCAAGCGCGGACGTGGGCTCATCGAAGAAAATAATTCTGTTCTGCATTGTGAGGGCTCTTGCTATTGCAATACGCTGCTGCTGACCGCCCGAAAGCGTGGTAGGATAAACGTGCGCTTTTTCCTCAAGACCCACGCGCTTGAGATAGCCCATTGCGGTCTGCTCAGCCTCCTTGCGGGGAATTTTTTTGAGCTTTACGGGTGCTAAAGTGAGATTGTCAAGCACAGTCATATGCGGGTACAGATTGAACTGCTGGAACACCATTGACGAGTGAATTTTGTTTATGAACGCCCGCCTGCTCCTGCTCATTAAGTGATTATGTATGTAAACTTTCCCCGACGTCGGTTCTTCAAGGTAATTCATGCAGCGGATAAGCGTACTCTTCCCCGATCCGCTGGGTCCTATTATCACGACCTTTTCACCCTCTTTGACGTGCAGGTTAATGCCCTTAAGCACTTCAAGATCGCCGAAACTCTTGTGAACATTTTCAAGCCTTATCACATATATCTCTCCTTATATTTCAGTTGTTAATCTCTTAACTTGATTTCATTATACAACGGTTTTTGCAAGATTTCAAGTGCAAATCCTGCAAAAATCTACAATTTTGTGAATTTTTTCGATATTATACAAAATAATATGCAATTTTATAAAACAAATATTGCATTTTTCACAAAATGGCACTTTAACCCGAAAAAGCGTCCGGCTTGGAGTTTTCGTGGTCGGGAACAGAGTGCTTTCTTTCACACATCTTCTCGTATGTGTCAGCCAAATTCTGAACACGGTCGTCATCTACCCTAAAAGCAGCCTCACGCATAACAGCGGGCGGTACGTTTAGTTTCAGCGCGTCATTACCGACCTTCAAGAGGTTATCTTGCAGCGGCAGAACTCTGCCCTCTGCAATATCGCTTAACCTTTTATCACTTCAGGTGGAACAAAACCCTCCGGCGGCTTAAATTCCGCGCTGTCCACATAATAAGCCTTATCATAATTGCAAATTCGGGTTTCTCACGGCTTTTGCATGGAAACAGCCGTGTTTTCTTTAGCCTGCCACATCATCAAATGCTTGACCAAGCTATCCATAGCATTACACTCGAAAACGCTCTGAACGGTCTTTCGCATAACCAATTCTTCAATAGCATTTTTCCGCACCGATTTTCTACGGCAGCCATGCTTTTTCTTATCACTTACACATTTATAATAGTGGTAAACTTTGCCCGAATGACTTGTCCCGCCCTCGCCAACCATCAGCGCACCACAGTCACAGCACATCAGCTTTGATGTAAGCAGATATCTCTCATCAGCCTTATAACTTGACGGCGAGTACTTGTTGTTCTCCAACCTGTCCATAGCCAACTCGAACAACTCTTTGAAATTCGGGGGCGATTGTCAGTCTTTGCCGAAACCGCCCTGTCAATGTACGAGCCGACGAGCGTGTAACCCTTTCGTGCACGATACTATCAAGCTGCGTTTTCTTTGCCCTGCTGTTTTTTTCAAGATGCTCTGTCCAAACCCTCTTGCCACTATCCGAAGAAAAGAATTCTTGCATAACAGGCAATAGATTTTGTGCCAGCGCGTCAAGTTGTTGCCCGGAAAGAACGAAGTTTTTCTGATTGTCCATTCTGTAATCGCTCCTTGACAATTTTTGGCGTGATACTGCTCCGAAAATTTTACCCCTCACTTATAGGAAAATTTTCGATGATTTATTAGGGGGAAGAAAAAATTTTTCTGTTTTTATTTTTGCACGAACTATTACAGTTCCCCCTAATTTTCCCACTAGTTTTTTCCCTATAAGTGAGGGAGTAAGACTTTTGATGGGGTCTGCAGGAGCAGACAAAAACGCTAAAACAAGGAATACGTATTCTTTTGATTTTTGTATGCATAGCAAGCAGAGAAAGTTGGGCATTCTTTCCCAACATTTCCCATTTCTCGGAATGACCCCTCGAAAACTTTTAGGAAACCCACCACCCTAAAATTCGTTATCCCCTACTAACTCGCTCAGAAGTACACACTACCGGGAACATACATTAAGCATATGTCCCTCGACGGGCATATAACCTATTTTAATATGTCTGAGGTAGGTGAGGTGATGAAAGCATTGCGTATTATCGGCGCTTAATGAACTCAAAGATATTTCCGAGAGGGTGTGCTTGGCTCTCGGTATAAAGCCGTTCGACAAATCCAAAGGCAAACGCAAAATCGTTGAATATAACGAATGGCAGAACGAGCAGCATGGCTCGTCGTGGAAAGAAATAATCCGTCTGGAGATAGACGGACTGATTTTAAAAGTGAAAAATGTTTACGAGTTGCTCGCGGAGTTGGAGTTGTTAGGCTACACAGTTCGGCGAGGGAAATATATTTCGGTTAAAGCACCGGAACAGCAGAGAGCCGTTCGTTTGAAAACGCTCGGCGAGGACTACATCATTGAGAGCCTTGCTTCAAAAATTTTGTGGAAGGATGTAGGGGCGGGACTGAACAATCCGTGCGAGAGGTCAGCACTCCGCGACAAGTATTCTGAAACTATTGACGGCATTCAAGCGGTCAATGCCAACCACCCAACTCTCGAACAACTTGGAGATATGCTCACCGTGATCAACCGCGACAATCTCCGCTCTATCGGGGAGGTCGAGGGCAAAATCGAGCAGCTTCGGTATGAAGTTGAAAAAGCTAGGCGCGAACATAACACCCTCACACTCAAACTTGATAATTTGAAAACCCTTGTTGAGCAAGCCGAGGAATACTTTTCATTGCTCGACAAGGAGGAGCGAACGTCCGCCGAGGAACTTCGCTTGAAAATGTATAAGCCTATCCTCGGATGCAACAACATCACAAGCCGCTCGGATTTTGAATATCTCAAATCTGTCGTAGCCGACACGCAGAAAAAAACTGCACCCCTCAAAGAAAAATTTGAGAAGTGCAGCAGGCTTTATGAACTGTACTCGGAGATCGCTAAAACTTACTACGAGATTTCAAAGGGGGATTACATAACGAGGTTGGTTGAAGAAGAACAGAAGAACAGAAAGCATTCTAATCAGCGTATATAAAAACAAGGCGGTGCACACCAACACCGCCTTATAAATCACAGCCTGTCACTTAGCAAAAAATCCGCCAGATGCATTATTTTCACGCCGTTGACGTTGCCGCCGGCGAGTTCGTCAAGCGTCACCACATACTTGGGGTAATGGTCTTTTATATCCAAAAGATTGCCGATCTCACGGTCGGATTCCTCGGGCAGACTGCGGCACACTTGAACATATATCCGCTCGTCACGCTGTACAGCAACAAAGTCTATCTCCCTTGTGTCAATTTTGCCGATATACACTTCGTAACCTCGTCTTAACAACTCAAAATACACGATATTTTCAAGCATTGATGAAATTGACTTGGGATTATACCCCATTATGCAATATTTAAGAGAAGCGTCTGCCAAATAAAACTTCTCCTGGGTTTTCAGCACAGACTTGCCCTGCAGGTCATAACGCTGACAGCAGTATATCACAAAGGCTTTCTCCAGCCATTCAAGGTAATTGTAAACCGCTTCCACCGACAACGAACGACCCTCGCTTTTCAAAAACTTAACGATAGCGTTTGCGGAAAACGGCTTGCCGACATTCTCAACAACATATTTTACAACGCGGTTAAACAAATCAAAGTTTGTTACATTATGACGTCTGGTAATATCGTTTGTGATAACAGATGTGTAAATTCCCTCCACTATCTGATAAGCGGAACGATCGTCAAAATTTCCAAGCGCGACTATCGGAAAGCCGCCCGTTCTGATATATTCGTTCAGCAGCTCTTTAGGCGACCTGCCGCTTGCTTTTTTGAAATCAAGATATTCGGCAAACGACAGCGTGAACACCGGTATTGAGATATATCTTCCGCTCAGATATGTGGAAATCTCGCCTGACATAAGCTTTGAATTTGAGCCTGTGACGTATATATCGGTATTCGCGTTTTCAAGCAAACTGTTCACAGCTTTTTCCCATCCCGCGATTTCCTGAACCTCGTCAAGCAGAATATAATACCGCTCCCCGTCGGTCATTTTATCTTTGATGGCATTGTACATATCTCTGTCGGTCATACCCTCGTCCATATCCTCCGAGGTATACCGGGCGGATATTATGTGGTCGTCCGAAATGCCGCTGTTTTTCAGGTCATCGCGAAGCATAT
>CANQNY010000025.1 GCA_947625335.1 uncultured Clostridia bacterium
TCGAAGTTTTTCGAGCCGAATTTCTGCGCTATGGGTATAGCAAACCCCGCGCACACGCCGATTACGAACCCCAGCACGAGAAAATTTATCGACCCCGTAGAACCCACTCCCGCAAGAGCCTTTATCCCAAGATATTGCCCCACGACGACCGTGTCAACCATATTGTAAAACTGCTGAAACAGCATACCTAAAAGCAGCGGCAGCATAAACCCGAGGATAAGCCTCATCGGGCTGCCGTTTGTAAGATCCTTAACCGACGATTTTGCCATAATCTTTCCCCCCAAAATGAACAATATAATTATACAATATAGAAAGCATTTTTTTCAAGTGACAAATTATCCAATTATTCACCCCCGAACGCGCGTAATTTTGGGAATTTATAGCAAAAAAAGCGGCAGCCCTTTCGAGCCGCCGCGCGTTTTTTATTATCCCGATTATTCAACCTTAAGCTTGTCAATCTGCGTTTTAAGGTTGGTGGACTGTTCCGACAGAGCCGAACACGAATCCGCGGTTTGCTGAGCCGTCGCGGAGTTTTGCAGGACAACGGAAGAAATCTGCTCCACGCCCGCCTTTATCTGCTCGATAGCCTCTTCCTGTTCTGCCGCCGAGCGGGTAATATCGCCTATGTATTGATTTGTCGAATCCGCAAGTTCCATAACCTCTTTCATGGTCTCCGCGGTGCTTTGAGCTATCACAGTTCCCTTGTCGACAGCCTCTATCGTCGCGTTTATAAGCTCGCCCGTCTGGCGCGCCGACTCCGCGCTCTTTGCAGCAAGATTCTTAACTTCGTCTGCAACTACCGCAAAGCCCTTGCCCGACGCTCCCGCAGCCGCCGCCTCGATTGCGGCGTTCAGCGCGAGAATGTTCGTCTGGAACGCAATATCGTCGATAGCCTGTATAATATTCTGGATTTGGTCGGATTTTTGCTTAATCTCCTCCATTGCCGCAAGCATATTGTTTATCTCGCCGCTTTGAACTCGTATTTTATCCGAGCTGTTCGAGGAGATTTTCCCCGCCTTGGACGCGTTGCTCGCGCTCTGATGCACTTTCTGGGTAATCTCGTTTATGGACGCGGAAAGCTGTTCAATCGCGGCGGCTTGCTTTGTCGTGCCGTCCGCGAGAGCCTGAGACCCGTCCATTATGCTTGTCGAACCGAACATAACATCGCGCGAGGACTGGTTAATGTTGCCGATAATGCCCCGGAGCGCATCTTTTATCTTGATAAACGACTCTTTAATCTCGGAAAAATCTCCCACATACTCCACCATGGGAGTAGCCGTAAAATCGCCCGTGCCCATTTGCGAGAGGACTTCTTTAATGTCGTTTACATAAGCCGAGAGATTTGCGGTGGTATCTTCAAGACTTCTTACAAAATCTCCCAATTCGTCCCGTCCAAGCTTTAAATCTGTATATTCTCTTGCGAGAACGCCCTGATTCATACGCTTTGCGAGGCGTTCAGCCGCTTTTATGGGCTTGATTATCATTTTAATAGCGACAACGCTCATTGCGAGAAGTGAAATTCCCGCCACGACAACCGCGACGATTATCGTGATAACAAGCATTCTGGTTTTAAGAGCGTCCGACTCCGCTGAGGACACTCCCGAAAAATACGCGCCGACCACATCGCCGTTTATGTCAACGAGCGGCTTGTAGTAAACATAGTGCTTTTGCCCGAGGATATCCGCCGTGCCTATGTAGTCCCGTCCGTCGTCGATAACCGTTCTTGCGACGTTTGCCGCCATATCCGTGCCGACAGCGCGTTTGCCGTCTTTATCGACAATTGTTGTAGAAAAGCGGGTTTTGCCGCTGAAAATCGTCACTTCCGAATCGGTTTCCGACTTTATGGTATCAAGCCAGCCGCAGTCGTCCAATCTCATTCCGATAACGCAGATCGACCTAAGCGATCCGCCTTTGTATATCTTTTTCGCAGCTTGTAAAGTAAGTCCGCTTTGCGAATCCAAGATAATTCCCGTATAGCCTTCGTCGGGAACGTTGTTTATATCAAAGTCCGCGAGATTGTAGTTCTCGGTCTGCCAGTAAGCGGTCCCGTCGGCGAAAAACATCGCCCCGAAATCCCCCGCGGTCTCGCTTTTCTCCTCAAACGCGTCCTGAATTTCATCGTTGCCGTACATATAGATCCCCGACGCCTCTAAGTATTGCAGCGTGTCGGAAAGTCGCGAGATATGACTGTCAACGCGCGTGGTGAGGATATTCATACCCGTGCGCGACAGAATTGCCATGATAGAATCGTTATGCGAGGAGGACATAGCAAACGTCACCGAGCTTACTGCAATCACCGTAAGCACGATACACGCAATTATAGCGCAAAGAAGTTTTCTCCCGATCCGTGAATTCATATAATTTTCCCTCTTTCTGTAATTTTTTAGTTATATAAAAAGAGTTACCTTTAAGTTGTAAGGATATAGTCTTCCGGTTACATTGTATCAGCGGCAATGCCGCTTTCTCCCAACACTATGCGCCGTTTTTCCGAACACCGTTCTCTGTAAGGATATAGTCCTCCATTTACATTGTATCAGCGGCAATGCCGCTTTCTCCCAACACTATGCGCTGTTTTTCCGAACGCCGTTCTCTGTAAGGATATAGTCCTCCATTTACATTGTATCATATTACCGTTTATCTGTCAACAATTTTAAACATTTTTGTGCAAAATCTACAAACAGTTTGTGACAATTTAGTAATTTTTACGGCTTTAAATAATAAAGTAAACCCGCCTTTCACAGCGGGTCTACCTTATCTCTAACAAGTGTTATCCGCATAAGCGGATAACACGGCTTACCTCTATCAGGGCTTAGTTCCGAAAATTCCCGACCCGTTCTTCAGAATAAACAGCCTGTCGGCGTTGCCCGCGGAGAAGTCGTTTCCGAGGTCAAAGTTGCTCCAGTCCGAGGCGTTTATGTTGCATTGAACCGAGAGCGTATCTCCCGCCGAAAGCGTTCCGCCGCTGAATTTGACCGCGCATTTTGTGTCGGCGTCGGTGCCCGAAACGCCCGAAAACTCCGCGCGGACTTTATCCGTTACTGCCTCATACGCTCCGCCTTGAACCGCCGCATAGTAGCAGTTGAAGTTCAAGGAACTCTTGCCGTCCTTTGTGAAGAAATAGTCGATTTCAAGCTGCGAGAGGTCTATCGCCGCGCCCGTGGAATTTGTAAGCTCCACCGTGAACGCAATGGAATTTGCGCTGCCGCTTGACTGGTTCTGCGAGAGTTTCACCGAAAGCCCGCCGTTCGAGGAGGAGGGGTTTTGCGGCTTAGAAGATTGCGAAGGCGAAGACTGCGGCGTGCTTTGCGACTGCGGCTTTACGGAAGAGCTTGCGGGGGGAGTAACCGTGCCCGCAGATTTTCCGTCGGGGAGAGTGCCGAACACCAAGGTGTTGTTCTCGAAAAGCCCCACGGACGCCGCCCGCACAAGCTCCGAGCCGTTCGAGCCTTTGATTTCTTTATAAGAAGGGTCGTTGTCGGGGTTCCAGCCCGCCGCGCTCATTCTGAACTGAACTTCCTTTTTATACGCGCTTTGACCGCCGGGGTAGATTTTGCTGCCGTCGAATTTTATTGACACATAGTAAAGATTTTTCGACTTGTTCCACTCGTACAATCCCCCGAACGACGCGCCCTCGGCGTAATTCAGCGAGACTTTCAGGCTTGCGGGGTCGGAAAGCTCCGACAAATCCACAAAATACCGAAGTTCAAGGTTTTCGGCAACTCTCGCGGGCCACGCAGACTTGTTGTACACGACAGCCTTTATCTCGGTAAAATCGTTCCCCGACGCGTTTATGCGATGTTCAACGTACATCTCCTCGCCGACTTTTTCCACCGCGCCGAAGTTTTTAAGAGTCTGCCCGCCGTACTTGTTGTACATTTTCGCAAGCGCGCCCGTAAATCCTGCGTTATAGTCGCAGGCAACCTCGTTTGCGGTGTAATCGCCGACGGAATCGGTGTAGTTGTCCGACGCGTCTGCAGGACCGCCCACCAGCGCGCCGTAAAGCGTGTGACGGTGATAATTCGGCTCGTTCATATTATCAGCCCAAGAGGCTTGAGCAGTCCTATGGTGCGGGTGCTGAGGCGGGTTCACGCCAAATCCTACAACAAAGCTCCGTCCCGTGCTGCCGAGGGCGTAGTCAACCTGGCTTTCGGCAAACTGCGTATATTCGGAAACCCTCGACGAAGTGCATTTCCCGCTTTCCGCCCAGGACAGCGCGATAAACGCTGCCGTTGTCGCGTATCTAAGCGAACCCCATTGCTGCAGCCAAGCCAGACCTTTGGGGGAGTAGGTTATCGACTCGCCGTGTTTTCCCGTCCACCAGTCGAGATTTTTTTCAATCTTCTGCTTGTACTTTGCGTCTCCCGTAAGCTCCGCCAGCAGGCACACCGCGCCCGTGTATTTGTCGTCCCAGCACATTGTCCACTTGTAATCGCCGCCGCATTGCGGTTCGTACTGTTTAGCCTTATTTAAATAGGAGCTGTCGTTTGTCGCTATGTAAAGCCAAGCCGCCGCCCATGTTAATTCGTCGTAAAAACCGCTCCAGGAGTTGTAAAAGCCGTTTGCAGCGGTGTAACCCGCGTCTGATTTTGTGGTTTCGGCGAAGCTGTAGAGCTGTTTTGCGTGAGTTAGGCATTTGTCGGCATAGGATTTGTCAATATCCTTGTAAACCGCCGCGCAAGCCGCCAAAGCCGCCGCAGCCTCTCCCGCGACAGTTGAGCCGGGAGCGTTTTTGTCAACCTTGTAGGCGGGGCGGTTCATCTGCATAACCTCCGCGGGACCCCACCACGCGTGATCTGCGTTTCCGTCCCCGACCTGATAATAATAAACGTCCGCGGACGGGTGACATTTAATAAGGTAGTCGCAAATCCACTTGATATTTCCAAGCGCATAGTTCAGCTGTCCGCTTTTTTGATACGCGTCCTTGTCCTCGTAGACGCTCCACGCAAGCATTGCCGCCGTATACGCCATCGGCAGGTTGAACTTCACGTTATCGCCTGCGTCGTACAGCCCGCCCGTAAGGTCAAGACCCACGTCCTTGCCGTCGTTCATTCCGCTGTCGCCGCGCCAGTTGGTGCGAATGGTTTTCTCGTCAATATCGCCGCTCCTTTGCAGTTCGTAGAACAAAATCGACTTCTGCAAAGCCTCTGCGTAGTTAAAATTGCCCGTGGACTTTGTCCCCTCGGTCTGATTTCCCGTCGAGGTAGTCCCGCCGCCCGTGGGCTTTGAAGTTGACGGTTTCGGAGAACTTGACCCCGTATTGCCCGTAGTTGAACCCGCGGAACTGGAATTAGGAGAACTTCCCGAATTGCCCGAACTTGCCGCGCCGCCGTCGGGCGGGATAATCATGGAATGTTCGCCCTCGGACTCGGTGTAGGGCTCGTCGGAGCTTTCGGAAGAACTTGTGCTGTCCGAATTCTCAGAACCGTCGGAACTGCCCGAACCGCTTGAAATATCGGACGACAAAGTACTGCTTGCGGGAGCAGAGCTGTCAGAGCTGTTCGAGCCGTCGGGATTTTTAGAACAGCCCGTTGTCAGCATTACCGCCGCCGTAAGCAGCGCAGCAAGCCTTGTTATACGGGATTTAGCAGATTTAGACATATCAGACCCTCCGTATCGGTGAAACTATTTCGTTTCTTTGTACCTGGAAATAAATGTATTCGCGAAAGTCAGTATTTTTTCATACTGCGTATCGCCGCTTGCCACCGCGTCGGTGAAGAACTTATACAGCTTTTTGCTTGAAAGCTGCGTTAAAGCGCGTTTTGCGACATATTCGTGAGTTGCAGAAAGTTCCGGATTTTCCATAACCGCAATTGTGAAGTCCACAAAACGCTTTGTATCCGTAAACTGGAGGAAATTGCACGCGGTAACTATACTCTGATAGAAATTCGGAGAAATAATGACTTCGCCCTTGCACTCGACGTCCCCCGCAAGCAGGCAGTTCAGTTGCTCGTCGGACAGGGAATTTACGGCGTAGGCGGATTCCACCATCTCGTAATCCGGCAGTTGGTCGGCTTTTTCCAGCACCGAAAGCGGCAGAATGTTGTTGCTTACCGTTTTCTTGCGGGAGGTGTTTATCTTCGCCATAAGCGCGTCGAATTGCCTCGGCTTGTATTCCGGGCGACCCTCCAGCACCAGTTTCAGCATTTCTTTCGGGAAAAGCTCTATCGGCACTTTAAGCGACGGACTTCTGAAACCCGTTATCCCCTCGGGAACGAAAACGGGAACTTCCGGCGCAGGCTGCGCCGCTTGTGCCGCCTGAACCGCCTGTGCGGGATCGGTGTTGTCCCCCTCGCCCTCGGCAGGTTCAGCAGCGGGAGCGGGCGGGGGCGGCGGCAGAAACGTCTCAACATACGGTTCGCACACCTTTTCTATAACCGCGCACCTGAACGGAATATCGTTTTCAAGGCAGGACACCGCGCCGTGATGACCTTTAAGAAGTACCGAATGAAATCCCGACAAATGGTAAACTATGCCCTGTATCTCGCGGCGTTTTGAAGATTCGTCGGAGACGGCTTTCTGTTTTTTAGTAAAATAATCCAGCGGCTGAGACGGAACGAGAAAACACGGCTTGAACGACTTTGTGCCGATAAAGCGGTTTTTCTCCGCCGTTCCCTGAACCTCGTGCGGGATATTGTACGCTCCCCAGAAAAACGAACCTGCGCCGTCGGTAGGATAGTAGTCGGCGGTATATACGGTGTACACCCCGTCCTCAAGCAGACTCATTATATCGCGCAGACCGTTCGCCAGCGACTCGCCCGCGTTTATTCTTTTTATGCTGTTTCCGAGGACATTGTATATTTTCTGGTCGTAGTTTTTGAACGCGGGAGCAATGGATATAAGCTTATTGCTCTGCTTGTTATCGTTATTCGGGCAAATGACAACGGAGATAGGCTCTCCGCCGATAAAAAATATCCTTGTCACCGCGCCCGTACCGCCTATTCCCGTGTAACCCGCGAAACACGTTCCGATTGCCGCCTCGCCGTGTTTCACGCTGATAAGCTGCGCGCTTTTTTCGCCGTGTGTAATGACCTCGGACCTCACTTCAGCTGCCATATTTTCACTCCATTTCCGGCTGTCGATAAAGCCGCATCTACGTCGTCAACGACTTGTCAACAGCCACAAAGGCTAGTTGACAAGCCGTTTCCTAGTATCTACGACTTTCTCAACAGCCTGTTTAGTGCTCTAAAATATGCATATTTATCTTTGCTCTAAGCTTAATGCTATTATATCCGCTATTGAGCTTACCGTCTTCTTCTCAAACGCCTTTTTGGGGATATATGCCACCGGGGAATTGTTTTTATATATAATGAACATTTTATCCGACTCGATAAAGTAGTCCATTTCGCTCCACGGAATAAGGTCTCTGCTCTCGTACACGCAGGACGCGCACGCCGCAAAACCCGACCTTGAAATAACAAACGTTATCGGGTTTCGGGCGGAAATATCCGTCTCGCAAAGCCTTTTAAACATTCCGCGAGCGACCGCGTGGGTGATTATGTACACCAACAGCGCGGTTATTCCTCCCGCAGCCGCGGAAATGGGAATAAAATACAGCACATTACTGCGGGTAATACCGATATTAAGGTGCAAAATACCGACAGTTATCAGCATAATAAGAATAGCCACCAGCCAGAGGAACTTCATCAGCTTGAAATTAAGCAAAGCAATAAACGCCGCCGCCGTCTCGCCCTCGTCAAGGACAGCCTCGCCCACATATACCTCTTTTCCCGGAGAACACTCGTTGTAGAGCGATTTCAGCGGGAACATACGCCGCTCGTGCTGATAATTGAACCCGTATTCCTTGTACCTGCACTCGATTATAGCGATGGCTCGGATATTGTCGTCGACGTCGCGGAAATGCTTATTCGAGAACGAATAGCTCGCGCTCCCCGCGTCTATCTTTATTTCCTTACGCCCGACCGACACCTGTTTTACCATATCCCATGTGTACACAACGGGCGGCTCCGGACCCGCGTTGTACACCGCGAAAACGTTCCCGATTATGTAGGTTTTCCCGTTCTTGCTGTCGTTTACCGAAACAGGTTTAAGATCGTGAAAAGCCATTTCTAACACCTCATTTTTACAAAAATTCCCACAAAACAATATACTACTTACATTATAACACACTTTTCAAAAAAAAGAAAGGGGGTAAACGCGATTTTGAGAAAAAAATAACGGAGAGCCGAAAGCTCCCCGCTTTTTTCAAATATTCACCGCCTTGCCGTAAGATGCAGTATAAAACCCGCAAAGGCAGGGTGGGTAAGATCGCCCGACGTTTTCACGCTCCCGCCAACAATAAGCCGAGGCTTAAAGGAGGTCTGCAATCCGCCGCCGGAGTCGAAATCCCGTTAATAATGTGTTGGATCATATCAGCACACATTCGCAAACAAGGCAGTAAATTATTTTTTAATATTATCTCACAAGCAAAGCGGCTTATTCCTCGCCGTCCTCATCGTCCTCGAAATCAATTTCGGGCAGCTCGGAAAAACGCTTTAAAAACATCTCGCCTACGGCGTTGTACTCATCGTCGTCGTCCACGGTAGCCAGCATATTTTCGCCGTCAATCACCGTTTCCTTCAGCACGACGAACTCCGACGCGCCCTCTTCTTCATCGTAATCCGCGGGAACCAGCGCGTAATACACCGTCCCGTTAAATTCCGCTCTGTCGACAAACTCAAATCTCGTGACGTTTCCGTCCTCGTCCTCAAGCTCGATAACGCCCTCTTCTTCGTCAAGATATGTGTTATCCTCAGCGGACATAGCGACACCTCCTTGTTCGAGCTTTCAATTCGCTCATAATACTCACAAATCTAATTTCATTGTACACGATTTCACGCTCCGTGTCAAGGGGAATTTTGACCAAAATGCGAAAAAATTGCCTGTACCGTGCGAAATCATCACTTTACACTAAAAATTCAACAAAAATATATACAAAATTACAACAAAAAATTTAAAAATTTCTATTGACTTTAGACAAAAAATATGATATTATATATTCAAGGAAAGAAACCCGAGGTCATGCCGAGAGGTCGGTACGGGTTCTGACCGAGGCGGGCGTGCAAAGCCGCGAGGCGCGAAGTGTTCTGTCTGGACGCAAGCCGGGGGTAAGCACGTATACGCGGGACTGCCGCTTAAGAGAGCCGATGGCTGCCGCTTGAGGGAGTCCGTGCCGGGTGCGAAAGCACGGGCGCGCGATACGCCGATTTTCTGAAAGGAGAGCCGAACCGATGTGGCGCTTAGTTTGAAGTGTGGGGTGCGTGGTGGCGCAGGTCCAAATCTTTGAAAGGGGTACACTCCGATGGCTCGTTAATTCAGAGCAGGGAAAAATTTAGCTTTGTGCAGAAAGGAAGCGAGTCCGATGGAAATTTCCGAACCATCTTCTGAACTGTCTGCGGAGTCGCAGTCCGCAAGCCGATAGGAAACTTTTTGGCGAGGGTTCGCGCGGAGAATGCGCGAAATCCGCTGTAACAAGGCGTTTAGCCTAATGAAAATCTTTTCGGTTGAGGAAAACTCCGCAGATATTTTTCCGCTTAACGCGTTTACATAGATAAGCTGCTTGAAATGTGGTGATTGCGATGTGCGAGTTAGGTTTTGATACGGGATAATATCTTAGAAAGGGTTGAGTCCGATGGACGTTATGATTTGCGGTGAACACAAATTCTGACGTAAGGAGAACTCCGATGTAATACCGAAATTTTAATACAATTGAATAATAAAAACCGCAGTTTTTTAACTGCGGTTTTGTTTTTTTGTCTTACAAAATTGTAAGACTAATATTACGGTTTTGTTATGGACTTTTGGGGGAAGGTTATGTTAGAATATAATTACAGGCACAAAACAGCCTTACAGAGATTAGTGCTTGAAAATATGGCGCAAAATATTGGGAGAAAGCGGCATTGCCGCAAAGGAGTTTACATCATGTCATTACTTGAAGTCAGAGGTCTGAAAAAGACCTACGTTTCACGGCTTGGGGGAGCAAAGGTCGAGGCGTTGCGGAACGTTGCGTTTACCGCCGAAGAGGGCGAATTTATCGCGATAATGGGGGAAAGCGGCTCGGGGAAGACCACGCTGCTTAATATTCTCGCGGCTCTTGACAAGCCCACCGCGGGGGAGGTCGTGCTTGACGGGCGGGATCTGTCCAAGATCCGCGACCGCGAAATTTCCACGTTCCGGCGGGATAACTTAGGGTTCGTGTTCCAGGAATTCAACCTGCTGGACACGTTCACCGTGCGGGATAACGTGCTGCTGCCGCTGGTGCTGCGCGGCATGAAATATGCGGATATGGAGCGAAAGCTTGACGGTACGGCGAAACAACTCGGTCTTGTGCCGCTGCTTGACAAATACCCGTATGAACTGTCCGGAGGTCAGAAACAGCGCGCCGCCTGCGCCAGAGCCATTATCACCGATCCGCGGATTTTCCTTGCGGACGAACCCACAGGCTCGCTTGATTCGCGGTCTTCGGACGAGCTGCTCTCGCTGTTCGGGAAAATCAACCGTTCGGGGCAGACTGTTCTTATGGTAACGCACTCGGTGAAAGCCGCGTCAAAGGCGTCCAGGGTGCTGTTTATCCGCGACGGGGAAGTTTTTCATCAGCTTTACAAGGGAGATTGCTCCGACGACGAAATGTACCTCAAAATCAGCGATTCTCTCGCGGTAAGTCTGAGAGGGGGATCGCGGTGAGGACTCTTTATGCGAAACTGGCGTTTACAGGAATTATAAAAAACCGAAAAAATTACGTTCCGTATATTTTCGCGTCGTCGGTTATGGTAATGGTTTTCTACCTTGTGGTGTTCCTCGCAAACAACGAGATGCTGTCAAAGGTCGTGGGTGGGGATTCCATGAAGGATATTCTGTCGGTCGGAATACCCGTAATGGCGATTTTCTCGGCAATTTTCCTGTTCTACACAAATTCCTTCCTCGTAAAGCGCAGGCGCAAGGAATTCGGACTGTACAACCTGCTCGGACTGTCAAAAGCGAAGATTGCAAGGGTGCTTTTATGGGAAAATCTGGCAGTATATCTGCTGGTTCTCGGGTTCGGCTTAGGGCTTGGAATTCTGTTCTCAAAACTTGCGGAAATGCTTGCCGCAAGAATGTTAGGCGGGCTGCCGGAATACAAATTTTCGGTAGACCTGTTGGCGGTAATTATGACGGCGGCGGTGTTTGCGGTAATTTTTGTGCTTATTTTGCTCAATTCGCTCAGAAACCTGTTTTTCTCGCGCCCGATAAAACTTCTCCAAAGCGAATCCGCGGGCGAAAAACCCCCGAAAACGAATATCCCGTTTGCCGTTTTGGGAGTGCTTTTGCTCGGGGCGGCTTACACCATGGCGATTGTGATAAAAGAGCCCATGCTGGCACTTGCGGGGTTCATGTTCGCGGTAATTATGGTTATTATCGCAACATATCTGCTGTTTATCGCGGGCAGCGTGGTATTGTGCAGAATTCTTAGAAAAAACAAGAAATATTACTACCAAACCGCGCATTTTGTGTCGGTGTCGCAGATGGCTTTCCGTATGCGCAGAAACGGCGCGGGGCTTGCTTCTATCTGCATTCTCTCAACCATGGTTCTGGTCACAATTTCGTCGACAACGGTGCTTTACGCGGGCGCGGACGATATGATTGACGCTACTTACCCGCGCGAATGCGAGGTTTACTTTGGGGAATATACCGACAACGGCAGCTACGATTTCGGCGGGGATAAATATATCCCCGAGATAAACGCTCTTCTCGAGGAAAACGGTTTGCCGCACGAAAACGAAATTATCACGCACGACATGAAGTTGGGCGCAAAAATGCTGGCGAACGGCATAAATTCGGGATTGCCGAAGGATACCTATTTCGAGGGAGATTTCTTTATAGCAGGCGAATGTGAGGAGCTTGTAAACCGCGGAATAACTCTCGGCGAAAATGAGATTGTAATTGCCGAAAAAAACACCTCGAATTTCAAGAACTTCAAAACGCTGACTATCGAGGGCGTTGAGTACAAGGTGGTTTCTTATATAAACGACATATTCTCCCTGCCGCCGGCGGTAAATATTGTCACAAACGGCTCGGACGCGGTTATGCTGTTGGAAATATATGTAAACAGCCCCGAAACCCTGTGCGGCATTGCCAACCGCGCCTACGGACACGACGAATACGGCCGCGTCATTTACACGCATTATCTGTTCGACATCGGAAACGACCGTTTCAACGAGCAGCTTTTCTACAAGGCGTATAGTCTAGCCGAAGAACTGCGGCAGAACTTGTATAACGACGACGTGAATGTCACAATCGATTTTCGCTCGGACGCCGAGGAGGGGTATCTTGGGATTTACGGGGGACTGTTTTTCCTCGGAATACTGCTCGGAGGGGCGTTTTTGACGGCGGCGGTGCTGATAATGTATTATAAACAGATAAGCGAGGGCTACGAGGACGCGGCAAGGTTCAACATACTCCAAAAAGTCGGCATGACCGCGCGGGAGATAAAATCTTCGGTGAATTCGCAGGTGCTGACGGTGTTTTTCCTGCCGCTTGCTGCGGCGGGCGTGCATATGATATTCGCGTTCCCTATTCTTTCAAGGATAATGAGAATGTTCCTTGTGGCAAGCACAATTTGGACGTTCGCGGGAGTTACGCTCTTAAGTTATGCGGTATTCTCGGTGATTTATATGATTGTGTATAAATTGACTTCCTCATCTTACAGAAGAATTGTAGGTAAAAAGCTGTAAAAATAATCCCCGTCTGCGTTTTAGACGGGGATTTTCGTTATTTGTCAACTTTAGAGGCATAGTTTTTCGGTGAACAGCCGTAATATTTCTTGAATACCCTCGAAAAATACAGCGGCTCGGAAAACCCGCAGACATAGGCTATCTGGGAAATATTCTGCTCGCCCGCGCCGCCCATGCAGAGCATTTTTTCAGCCATTTGCATTCTTAAAGAATTCAGATAGTTGTGCGGGGTCATGCCCATCTCGCTTTTGAACAGCTTTCTTAAATAATCATAGCTGAACGGAATGGACTTCAGATATTCGTCAAGCTTGTAGTCGCAGTCGGTAAAATGCTCCATAATATCGCTTTTTATCATTCCGACAACGTCCCGCAAAGGCTTGGTGCTGTGGAAGGCTATCGCGTAGTTGACGATAAGGTTGCCGAAAGCCGCGATGATAAGCCGCTTGTTTTCGATTTTGGAGTTGAAATAGTAAAACGCGTCGGAGAACGCCGTCAGAATGTGGCGGTCGCTGTCGTCGGTAATCATAACAGGCTCTTTAAACGGCAGAGTGGCGTCGCTTATATTTATATGAATGTTCGTGAAACCCTCTTCGCTGTTGTTCATATGCGGCGTTTTCGGAGGAATTATGACAATGTCCCCAACGCTGTATTTTACCGTGCCGTCTTCAAAAATAAACTGCCCGCCGCCGCCCGTGCAGTACACAAGCTCCCAGTCGTCGTGGGTGTGGCGGTGCATGGCGAATGTGATAAGGTTTCGCCCGATGTATGAAATGTCGTTCATGCTTTTCCCTTTCCTTTAATTTTTTTGTTCCAAATATGCGTTATAAAATTTGTGCAAATTTCACAATTTTTCAAAAAGCCGTTGAAAATTAGTAACTTATATGGTATACTTATAACAAGGGTAATTGTGAAAACGTTTTCCCGATAGTTTTACGGGCAATTTCGGCGTTATTCAAAATATTTGAGCAGCGCGTCGACCTGCTCGGAGGTGAGCATTTTGCTCCACAAAACGCGTCCCGCAGGTTTGCTGTTCGCGTCGGGGAAAAATTCGCAAAAACGCGCGGTTTTGTCGCGGTCGGTGTCGTTCCACTTGTTAAAGCCCTCGGGGTTTATGTGGCTTGCGTATTCGCAGTCGATAAACGAGCATTTGCCGTAGTCGCGCCACGGGCGCGCGAGAAAGACCGAGCCGTCTGCGACTTCGGGCTCTTTCGTAAAGCGGCAGCGGTTGAACACAAAGCCTATTTCCTGCGAGAGCGCGTGGGCGGGCGCGGCGGCGTAGCCGTGACCGCGGACGTCGAAAAGCGATTTTATTTCGCAGTTGTCAAAAAGCGCGTCCCCGCAGCCGAAGATGAAGTCTACTGTGCCGGCGATGAAACAGTTTTTGAAAATCTGTTTTTGATAGTCGGGGGTGCGGAGGGAGTCTTTGAGAAATCCGTCGTACCGTTCGATAAGGTCGGGCGGGAGCGGTCCGCAGAAAATGGTGTCTTGAGTGGATATGAAGGCGCAGTTTTCGGCGAGAAAGCGGTCGGCGTACACGGTAAGCGCGACTTCCTGACCCTTTTCCTCAGGGTAAAGCGCGTCGTTTCTGACGGTGAGGTTTTTGAGGGTGACGCCGGGCGCGGTGACGGCGGCGGTGTAGGTTCTGAAAGTGACGTACTCTTTGCCGTTTTCGTCAAGCTTTTTGGCGTAATCGTTGTAAACGATTTCGGTTTCTTCGGGGGATTGCCCGATAATTGTAATATCGGGGACGGCGATCTCCAGTTTTTCACGATAAGTTCCTTTTTCGAGAATTATCTCGTCGCCTGCACACGCAAGTTCGAGAGCCTTGGAGATAAGTTCTCCGTGGCGGACGGTGATCTTCTTCATAGATAGGTCTCCTTTCTGACCGATTTGGTTATGTTTTTCACTTGATTTTGATTATAACCGCATTTGTGATTTTTTTCAATAAGAATTGATGATTTTTGTGAATTCTCCACAAAATTTTTTGCTGGAGAATTGGCGGTTTGTCGAAATTTCCCGCGAAAACCGCTGAAGTTGTTCGGGGGAAATTGCAAGAAATGTCCGAATTGTGCATAAATTGTCTTGTATAGTTCTTGTAATCCTGCGGGAATTTACGGTAAAATAAAGGAGATAACCCTCAAAAAATCAGAGGCGGAAGAGGGACGTTTTTGAAATGGCTATCGTTTCACTTAATCAATATAAGGCGGTCGACGTCGGCATTTTGACGGTTGTCGGCACGGTCGCGGAGGCTCTTTGCGCGGGTGCGGCGAAGATTTTCACGTGGGAATTGTACTCGGTGTCTCCCGCGGTCGCGGTGATTTGCATTGTAATGATGCGCTGGGGCGGCTGGGCGGCTATCCCTGCGGTGACGACGGGCGCGGCGTTCTGCTTTGTGACGGGCGCGGGACCGGAACAGTTCGCGGCATACTGTGTGGGAAACTGTTTCGCGCTGCTTGCAATGCTGCTGTTTAAGGCGTTCGGGAAAGGCTCGAAAGGTCTTGCGGCGGGCAAGGAGAAAATTCGGTCGAAGTTCTATTTCACGGCGATTTTTGTCGCGGCGGCGTTCGCGGGGGCGATTTTGGGACGGTGGCTGGTAAGCGTTCTGCTCGGTAGCCCTGTCGAAATAATTTACTCGTATTTTCTTGCAGATTCGCTTTCGTTTATATTCTCCGAGACGGTGGTGCTTATCGCACGGCGTCCGGACGGTCTTTTCGAGGATCAGAAGTCATATCTTATAAGAACAGAGTCGGAACGCCGACGTTACGGCGATCCCGATTATTACGAATAATTGGCAACAGTCAGCAGACAAAACGGGCGGTTGAGCGCGCCCGGAATAACGAATTCAAGTACGGTTGAGAAAATATCATTTGCAGGAGGTTTCAAAGATGGCACTCAACGTAACCGATTATCTGATTTTCGATGAGGAAAGCGGGACCTACATCGAAAACCCCGAGCAAGTTGTTCGGGACGACGTGGAAAAGCACCACTGGCTGAACGTCATGCGGACGGTGCTGAAGGACTGGCGTTTGTATCTTATGCTGGTCCCGATGATACTGGTGTTCTTGCTGTGGCGTTACTTCCCGATGTACGAGCTGCTCGGCTGCTTTAAGGTAACAGACGACTCAAAGCTTGTGGCGGATCAGTTCTATTCGGGTTTCTCCTACTTCAGACAGCTTATTATGGGCGTCGGCTCGTCGGGCGCGGCAACCCTCTCGGTCGAGTTCTGGAGAGCTTTCAGAAACACGTTCCTGTTAAGCTTTTACGGTCTGCTTTTCGGTTTCCCGACGCCGATAATCATCGCGCTGTTCTTTAACGAGGTTCGCTCAAACATTGCGCGAAGTGTTTACCAAGTACTTACATATTTGCCGAAGTTCATGTCGACGGTCGTTATGACATCGCTTGTTACGATGCTTGTAAGACAGGGTTCGTCAATCTCGGGCGCGGGCATTATATCGCAGTTTTTGGCGCAGCTCGGCTGGATTTCGCCGGAGGTTGCAAATGCGGGTCTGCTGAATAACCCGTCGTTCTTCCGAGCGATTTATCAGATAAGCGGTATCTGGGAGACTGCGGGCTATGACTCGATCGTGTTCTTCGCGGCGATAATCGCTATCTCGCCTACAAGCTATGAGGCGGCGCAGATAGACGGCGCGGGCAAGATGGCGCAGATGAAATACGTCGTTTTGCCGAGTATTCTTTCCACGATCGTTATCATGCTTATCACGAAGATTGGTTCGCTGCTTAATATCGGCTACGAAAAAGTTCTGCTTTTGTATAAGCCGGAAACCTACGTCACCGCAGACGTTGTTTCCACTTTCTCGCAGCGCTACGGTATTGCGGGCGTTATGAAAGGCATGGCGTCAGCGGCTGAAATGATGAACAACGTCATAGGAATGCTGCTGGTTATCGGAGCAAATACGATTGCCCGCAAGGCGTCGAATGTTTCGCTCTACTAAAACTCTATTAAAGAGGTTTGATTATGAAAAGAAAACTTGAAATATCGGAGCTTATATTCAAAATTATAAGCTATACGCTGCTTACAATGTTCGCGCTCGCCTGCTTGTATCCGTTTGTTTACACGATTTCTGCGGCGATAAGCGGAAGACATGCTGTTGACTACAACGATTTGGTTTTGTTGCCTAAACAGGTACAGTTTGAGGCGTTTTCAAAGATGTTTGATAACAACTCGTTCTGGAACGCATACACCAACACCCTGTTCCTTACGTTCTACGGAACTATCTGGGAGGTAATCCTGTCGATTTTCGGCGCGTATGCTCTCTCGAAGAAGAGACTGCTGTTCCGCAAGGGATTTAACTTCTTCCTCGTGTTCACGATGTGGTTCTCCGCAGGTCTTGTTCCGCAGTACTTGAACTACTTGGCGACACAGCGCGTGTTCAACGCGGTGGGCATTTACGACGACAAGTGGCTGGTCGTTATCGCAATGGGTATGGCGGCAATGAACATCATACTGCTGCGTAACTCTTTCGAGGGCGTTCCGTCCGAGATAGAAGAGGCGGCGATTGTCGACGGCGCGACGGAAATGCAGGTTCTCTGGCGCGTCTACATACCGATGAGCAAGTCAATAATCGCTACGGTGTCGCTGTTCTTCGCGATTTCCCGCTGGAACGGATACTTCTGGGCAAGACAGATGATTTCCGACACAAGCCAGCAGCCTTTGCAGGTTTACATTCGTCTGAGACTTGAGGAATACACCGACCCTGACTTCCTTACAGGTTGGAATGAGGTTTATTCTTCCGACTCGGTCATCTACGCTCTTATTGTAGTTTCCATTGTGCCGATTCTTATCATTTACCCGTTTATTCAGAAATACTTCGCAAAGGGCGTAAATGTCGGCGGCGTAAAGGAATAATAAAGCTGTCAAACGCATTATGCGGTTGATATAACTAAAACTTGGCAAAATTGCCAAAAAGCAAACATCCTAAAGGAGGAACAAAATGAGAAAATCAAGAATAGCTGCGTCTGTTCTCGCTTTGACGCTCGCGGCTACGACGATGCTGTCCGGCTGCAAACCCGGTGAGACTTCCGGCGATAGTGGCAGCAGCAGCGGAAGCAGCAACACCAGCGGCAGCAGCAACACCAGCGGTGATTCCACCTCGGGCGGCGCTGCGTCCACACTTACTTATGCAGACGGAACCGTACTTCGTATGGCTTGCGGCTACAACAGCACTAAGACAGGTATCGCGTTTGACGCGGAGACCGCAGGTTCGGGTATCACTCTTGCGAACGGCAAGACCTACAATACCGGCGACCTCAAGCCTACTTGGCAGACCCTTGAGGAGAGACTGAAGATTACTTTCGAAGATCACTATCAGGGCAACTCCGCTGCAAAAGAGTGGGCTTACTGGAAAGAACAGCTTGAGAAGATCGACATGGTTGCAGGTACTGCATCTGACCTTAATGACTACGCTGCTTCCAACAAGGGTTCTCTCGTAAACATCGCGGATTACCTCGATCAGATGCCTAACTTCAAGGCTTATCTGGAGGCTAATCCTATCGTTCGTCTGTCCATTACCGGTAGCACGACCGGTGATTCCTCGGGTGCGATTTATTTCAGCCCGTACTTCGACGGTGTTGACGATATCGAGCGTATGCCTCTTATGAGAACCGACTGGGTTGAGAAGTTGCTTAACTACACCGGCGAGGGCGAAGACAAGTTTACCGCTGAGTCTACCGGTCAGACTGCAACTCCCGCTTACCAGCCCTATATGCCTACTTCCGGCAAGGTTGATGTTGACATTGTAAAGGCTGACGGTTCCGGCACCGACAAGCTGACCAAGGACTACGACGCATACGGCAACATCATCGATAAGATGAATGCGGCAGGCTCTATGAGCGGCGTTGACGCTGTAAACATGCTGCGTGAGTACATCGACAAGACCTACAACGGCTACTACAAGCCCGAGAACCGCGCTGACCTGTTTATCGGTCAGGACGCTGCTTGGGACGCAGACGAGTTGGTTGCTCTGCTCCGCTGCGTAGTTGCTAACAACGACACCTTCAACGAGGGCGGTACGGTTGTTGTAAAGGAAAAGCAGACCAAGAAGGACGCTGCAGGCAATCCCGTACTTGACGAAAACGGCAAGGAAGTCCAGGAAGAAGTCATTGTCGGCGAGTATCCCGTTAAGGTTCAGGGTCTGTTCTCTCGTGAGGACGACAACAACCAGAGACGTGTTGATATGTTCCGCTTCGCAGGCACTTTGTTCGGCGTTCGCGGTCTTGAGTCCAGAAAAGACTACCTCTATGTAGGTACCGACAACGAGCTGCATGACGCTCGTCAGGAGGCTGCTACCTACGAGGCTCTTGAGAGAATGAACGACATGGCGGCTGAGGGTCTTATCTCTGATGACTTCAAGACCTCCGCTAAGATGAACACCGAAAGATACCTTGAAAACGACATGGGCTTTATGCACTATGACTACAACCAGACCCAGACCGTTTACAACGAGACCAAGCTGCAGGACGGCGAAAAGTATATGGCAGTTATGATTCCTGTTGCACGCTGGAACGACGGTTCTGAAAAGTACATGAGATTTACCGAGTCTTGGCGTTCTGTTAAGACTGATGGTTGGGCAATTTCCGCTAAGGGCGTTGGCAACGACACCGACAAGCTGAATGCGGCTCTTGCTCTTATCGACTATGCTTACAGCCCCGAGGGACAGATCCTTATGTCCTACGGTCCTGACGAGTTCATCAAGCATGATGCAAGCGGCAACATTGTAACCTTCGACTTCAACGGCGAACAGTGGCCTGAGATTTCCGATGAGACCGAGCAGGAACTTTGGGATAAGGCAAACGGTAACTACACCAACTATGCTCGTTACTACCTCGGTTCTACGCTGAGCTTTGTAAAGAGCCAGTCCTTCGAGTTCGAGTGCACTCACGAAGTCGGCAGAGAGGGCGCAGGTCACATCTCTACGGCTATCGGTCTGGGCACAATCCAGCACCCTGAGCTCGCACTTGCAAGCAACGCATGGTACACCTCCGTTCCTACGGTTCTTCCTTTGACTAAAACCGAGAACGACATGATTAAGACCTACTCCAAGATCGATTCTAGCGGTAACTTCAGCTCGTCTAAGGGCGACAAGAACATGCTCGTTGACATCATCTGCAAGGGTATCACCGGCGTTAACACCGATTACGAGGCAAGCTTTACTGACGCGGCAAGCGTAGCTGATACTGTTGCTAATTCTTGGAGCGGCAAGCAGTACCTCCAGCTCCAGAACGACGCATGGCACAGACTTGTAGACTTCTACAACGCGCTCAACGCGTAATTCATTTGCAAGCTTTTACACTTAAAGCAATTTAACCCAATGCGGACCGCGGGGCAACTTGCGGCACGCAAATCCAAATTATGTTCAAGAGGGGGAGCAACCCTCCCCCTCCAACATAAAGGAGTCTTTATGTATAAGAAACAAATGCTTTTTCAAAAGATCGTGTGCTACGTAATGCTTGCGGCATGCGCGCTCACGTTTATCTACTCGTTAGGTCTTGTTACAGACCTCTACGACGCTCTTTATACCACTATGAGAAACACAGATGTTCTCACCGAGATTGAGGATATTTCTCAGGTAACTGACGAAGACCTTATGCCGTCGGTTGAGGGTGCGTCGGTTTATTACAGAATTCAAGGGTTCAATACGATGCTTACAAAAGTCAGCATCGGGGTTATTCTTGTGGGAGTTGTGTTGTTTATTACCTGCACGCATTCCCGCAGAAAATATTACATCGGCAACTATGTAGCGATCGGGCTTTCCACAGTCGCCAACGTCGGCGTGTCTGTTTGGGCGCTTAGCGAGGTCGCGAAATACAAAGCCGAATTTTTGCAGGTTAATTTCGAGCAGCTTAAGGAATACAGCACGGACTGGAATACATACTATACCGACTCGACCTTCTGGTTTGACGCGGGTTATGTCGTATTCGGTATCCTCTTGTTGGTTACGGCTTTGCTGCTTGTAAATATGGTTTTGAAACTTATCGTGATGAAAGAAGAAAAGCGCAGCATCGGCAGCAGAAAGGATGTTAGAGCATGACACTGAACAATGAATCGCTCGTAAAGAAGGATAGACTCCGCTTTACGAAAAACAAGTTCTCGGCTAATATGACTCTGCTTTCGATCGTTTTCAACGCAATGTATTTTGTCAGTATATATAAATCGAATGTCGGATCGTATTACTACAACTATATGATGGGCATTTCGGTAATTTATAACCTTGTTTTCATGCTTGCGGCGTTCTTGTCGTCCGAGGGCGTCAAGAGCTACAAAATGGGCTATTCGTACCTTCTGATTCTTATTGGGTTGGGTCAGATCGCGCGTGTGTTCATTATACCCATGAAGGCTCATGATACAATGATCCTTCTCAGCGAGGTTGAAGAAAAGGTTATGAACGATACTCAGTTCTGGTGGGTTACGGGCTGTCTGGCTGCGTCCGCGGTATGCTGCATGATTGCGGGAATTGTCGGGATAGCAAAGACAACTACGCTCAACAGCTATCAGAAAGAGCTTGATAAAAAGAGATAAGAGGTAAAGTATGAGTGATCTTAGATTACAGCATCTCGACAAAATATACGACAACAAGGTTCAGGCTGTTTACGATTTCAACCTTGACGTCAGAAACGGTGAGCTTATCGTTCTTGTAGGTCCGTCGGGCTGCGGAAAATCCACGACTTTGCGTATGGTCGCGGGACTCGAGGACATCTCCGCAGGAAACCTCATTATCGACGGCAAGGACGTTACGAAAATGCCGCCTAAAGACCGCGATATAGCGATGGTTTTCCAGAACTACGCTCTTTACGGTCATATGACCATTTACGAGAATATGGCGTTCTCGCTTATGCTCCGCAAGGAGAACAAAAACGAGATCCACCAGAAGGTTATGGCGGCGGCGGAAATTCTTGATCTTACGACGCAGCTTAACAAAAAACCTAATCAGCTTTCCGGCGGTCAGCGCCAGAGAGTTGCGATGGGACGAGCAATTGTCCGCACGCCGAAGGTATTCTTGTTTGACGAGCCGTTGTCGAACCTTGACGCAAAGCTCAGAAGTGCGACAAGACGCGAGATTTTGCTTTTGCACAAGAGACTTAAGGCTACGATGCTTTACGTTACGCACGACCAGACCGAGGCGTTGACTTTGGCGGACAGAATAGTTTGTATGTCTATGGGTCATGTTCAGCAAGTCGGGACCCCTCTGGAGCTTTACGATACGCCCGCGAACCTCTTCGTGGCGACCTTTATCGGTTTGCCTCCGATGAATATGTTCGACGTGGAGATAAAGAACGGTCAGGCTGTCTGCGACGCATTCGCGGTTGATTTGTCTGCAGACGACAAGCAGATGCTTGCAAGATACGAGGGAAGGACCGTTGTACTCGGCGTTCGTCCCGAAAATGTTGTCGAGGGCGGAAAAATCGTTGTCAATGTATTCTCCAACGAAAACCTCGGTCAGACAACTCTTGTAAACGGCGTTGTCGGAAATCACAAGGTAACTTGTAAATTCCGCGACTGGTGCAATTATAAGCCCGGCGATAATGTCAGCGTTTCTTTCAACAAAATGCACTTCTTTGACAAGGAAACGACCGACGCAATAAGAATGTGAGGAGATTTGCATATGGCACAAACAAATGCAAAACCGAGGCGCGGAATTAAAGAAGTGATTCGTAAGTTCTTCGTTTCACTCAAACGCAGCCCTCAAAATATCGCGCTTGTGGCGCTTGTGGTTTCTTTCTTGGTGTATTCGCTGAACCTTGCGTCCATTGCGAACACGACCACTCGTATCAACACCTCGAATATGGGGCAGTGCGAGTTTGCCGCAATGCTGTTTTCGATTTTGGGTTTTGTTATCTTTCTGAGATGTTTCCCGAAACGTCAGAAACCCAAATATGTGATGGTTGGTCTTCTTATTCTGACGCTTGCGCTTGTTTTGTTTACGGACGTGGTTTATGTTATGAGAATACAGCAGGCGCTTACGCGCGCTGACTCTCCTATCGTAGTAACAGATGCTACGGCGTACATCAATAC
>CANQNY010000026.1 GCA_947625335.1 uncultured Clostridia bacterium
GGCAGTTCTTTCAAAATATCGTCAAGTTTTTTCCGAATTCTGAATTTCTCGTCCTTGCAGAAAATTTCAATATAATTTGACTTGCTGGAAATATAGATTATCGAGTCGGAATTCAAGTATTTCAGCTCACCGCGCGGCAATTTAACGCAAATCGTTCTGTTAAGTTTTATTCGTTCAACCAGTTTTCCGATTACGCTTTGCAATTTTGTTTGCAGAATTTCCGGCTTTGATTTCGGAATAAACCAAAACGGGTCATAATTAAAGCTGTCGTAAACCAAACTGCTTTCGGTCGTAATAAAAATAATAAATGATTTCTCGGAAATTTGTTTTATCTGTTTTGCTACCTCAAATCCGTCGATGTCGGGCAGGCGAATATCCAGAAAAACAATGTCAAACGGGGATATTTTATGCTCTGACAACAGTTCTGCGCCAAGCTCGAAATTCGTCATCGTGTGCGGAATTTCATATGATGAAAAAAGTTTCGACGCTTGTTTTGAAATAAATTCAAGCATTACGGCATTGTCGTCGCATACAGCAATTTTTTTCATATTTTTGTCTCCTGATACTAAGTATAGAAATGCGTTTAAATACGGATATAAATTTACTGCTTTTATTTTATCATTTTTATAAACAAATGTCAAGTATTTATTTCCTGCGCGTTATCTGCCCGGCGAATTTTATAAGCGTATTAAACTATAACGGAAAACAATACCGTGCTTAATAAATTGGCTAGAAAATGCGCTAAAAAGCTGCACCATGCATTGTCGGTTTTCTTGAATATTATGCCGTAAATTAACGAGTCTATAAAAACAAACAGCAAATCATAGAACACTATGATCGGATCTCCGAAATTGAAATGTCCGAGTGCAAATAAAAACGATGTGAGTATCAGCGACGGTATAAACGGCATTATTTTTGACGTCTGTTTTTGGAAAAACGCGCGCCAGGCGATCTCCTCTCCCAGCGCAAAAACAACGAGTTCCAAAAATAATTTCGGCAAATTTCCGAAGTCTAAAAAATCACCCGCTCTTGTCATAACATGTTCAACATACGCGGGGAACCATAATTTTGCGATCGCAAAACATACTACATTCGTTATTATAATCAGCAAAAACATCAGGATAACGCTTTTGTCTTTAAGCGAGCCTATAAATGTTTTAATATTCAAACCCTCGTTTTTGTCATTGTTTGTTTTTCGGGTGGTAAAATAAGCTATTATCCCCACAATAACGGATATTCCCGCCAATTTTAGCGGCTCTCCGTTTATCTGCAAATTGAACAGGTTTGTGAATGATAAAACTATCATCAGAACGACAAGAATAATTACCGCCGTATGCAGTTTTGCTTTTTTCATTTACTTTCCTCCTGTATAGCAAGAATTGCGCCTTTATACACTTGTTTCAGGTGCGCCGCTGCAAGCTCTTCATCAAACCGGAACGAATTATTTGCAATAAGACTTGCATATCCGTGCACGAACATTGCAAGCGTTATAAAAACATCCTTTGTCTGCTCCGAATTTAGTTTCATAGCTTTTTGCATAACCGAAAGAATAGGCGTAAGCTCCTCCGAGTTTATCATTTCGAGCATACTGTTTTCTTTTGCAAAACCGGATTGAAACAAAAAACGAAATAAATTAGGTTCTTCCACCGCAAATCGTATATAATTCAGCCCGATTTCAAGCATAACATTTTTCCGTTTCTTTATATTCTTCAGCAGATATTCGGTGTGAAATTCGCCTGTTTTTTCATAAGCAGCTTGTTTTAATTCCTCAATCGTTGCAAAATGGTACATAACAGGCTGCGTGGAACAATCAAGCTCTTTTGCAACGTTTCGAGCGTTGATGTTTTCCGCGCCTTCGGTTTTGGCAACCTCAAAAGCAGCGTTTATAACCATCTCTCTTGTAATTTTTGCCGTCGGCGGCATGGTAATTCCTCCTTGCTATAAATAATTGTCGTTATATAACATATATTATACAACAAAATTTATAATTTGTCAAGAGCTTTTTTGCGGTTATTAAAAATAAAAAACGCGGCAGTAAAAACTGCCGCATTTATCATATAATGCAGTCAAAGCATTTCAAGTTCGCCGTCGACAATACTCCCGATACCTATTATTGGGAGCAGCGGCTCTACGCGGTATCCGTAATCCTTAATTTTAACCTTAGCTTTTACGCGCGTGTCAAGCGGGAACTTTGAAAAATCGATTTCGGTGTGATCTTATACATAGCCGAGTTCCAGCAACACGTTATCGTATGTTGTAGGAGAATATCTGCCATCTTCCGATTGCCAATCCAACAACGGTCTGTAATTTACTATCGGCAGCTTTTTGCGGCTTTCTGCGTCGGGGAAAAACAACAAATCGCTCACAGCATAATTATCGTCAATTTCAATCAGCAATTCGCCCGTAAGCGTCACATCGCCGTCAAATTCCGCCATTGTGCCTGAAAAATAGTCACAGCCAACGTGCCTGCAACCTTGTACATTACTAAACCATGTATGTATTCCTTTAACGGTAAAATCCACGATTGTATCGCCGTTTTTATACTTCTTAAATTTGTGATCCCCACCGTTTTCGGGGGCTGTTGCAAGATAACCGTAGTAGCAGGCAATATCCCAACCGAATTCATTGGAAAGCTCGGAAAGGTCTATATCCTCGTAAACATCGCCGAGCTCTGTCGTGTCGGCAATCTTTCGCGCCCTTGCCCCGTCAAGCTCAATCGGAGCGTCATACGGTCATTTGAACTTTGCGATAAGATCCTCGCCTTTCAGGTCATAGTCCCTTACCGTCAAGGGAACATAAGGTTCTTCCGACGATGTCGAACTTTCCGAAGATGTTGACTCCTCCGACGAACTTGTGTTTTGTGCAGAGCCTTGATTTCGGGAAACTTCATGCGACGGGGTTTCAACCTCATTGCAGGCTGTCAGAGCCGCTGCGAGGACGATTGCGAAGATAGCTGCTGCGATTTTTTTCATAGTAATTCCTCCATGTTGTCGTTTTTATTTATTATAACATGGTCCTCACATAATGTCAATAATTGTTACAAACTTGTAATAATTTTGTACACAGAAACTAGGCTCAAGGCAAATTCAAAGACATATGCAATTGACAAAATCCGTGAAATGTGTTATAATAAAATCGTGTTTTTTATATTTGGGGGTTTGAATTAAGGAAATTATAAGCGGAGAAAGGATAATTTATGAAAACAATTTATCTTCACGGTTTGGGACAAACGTCAGCCGACTGGACTAAAACAATAGAAAAATTAGACGACGCGGAAAACAGCGTGTGTCCCGAACTAACAAAAATAAATCGAGAAGAAAAAGTTACATATCGCGGTCTTTACACAGCATTTTCAGACGAGTGCAGCCGTTACGACAGTCCGATAATGCTTTGCGGGCTCTCGCTGGGCGCAGTACTCGCGCTGAATTACGCGATTGATAATCCCGGCAGGGTCGGAGCGCTTGTTCTGGTCGCGGCTCAGTATAAAATGCCGAAATTTACGCTGAAAATTCAAAATATTATTTTCAGAATGATGCCTGAAAACGCTTTTAAACAAACGGGATTATCAAAAAGAAATACTATCAGCCTTTGTGACACGATGTCAGAATTGGATTTTAGCGGATCGCTTGATAAGATAATCTGCCCCACGCTGATAATTTGCGGAGAAAAAGATTCGGCGAATAAAAAAGCTGCGGCAGAATTGGCTGAAAAAATAAAAAATGCGAAACTGACCATAGTCGGCAAGGCAGGGCATGAAATAAATATTGACGCTCCCGAAAAATTAGCGGAAATACTTCAAGAGTTTTACGGTTCTCTGTGAAAATCGGAAAATGGCATAATAACGCCGTAAAAGCGTTCGCCTCGGCGAACGCTTTTTGATTGTTAAAAAGAGGTGAAGTTTCTTATAAATTTAAAGACAATCTAATAAAATCCGCGCAGCGGATACTTAATACTGTTCACTATAAACTGTACCCTGTCAACTGCCAAACAGCCCCGTACTGAAATATCTGTCGCCGCGGTCGGGGAAAATAGTAACAATCCTGCCGCCTTGTATTTTCTCAGCCAACTTCAGCGCGGCAGCCATTGCCGCTCCCGATGAACTTCCCGCAATTATCCCCTCCTTTTGGGCAAGCAGCCGCACCGTTTTAAACGCCTCGTCGTCGTTTATTTTTATAACCTCGTCCACAAGGGACATATCCATTGTGTCGGCAATAAAATCGTTGCCGATGCCCTCAATGTTGTAGTCGGCATGCTCGCCGCCGCCCATTGTAGAGCCCACCGGGTCTGCAAGAACGCCTTTCACGGCGGGATTGCGCTCTTTTATATAGCGCAGCACTCCCGTATAAGTGCCGCCGCTGCCCGCGCCCGCGACAACATAGTCTATCTGCCCGTCCAACGCCTCGTAAATCTCGCGCCCCGTGGTTTCGTAGTGCGCCTGCGGGTTGCTTTGGTTTTTGAACTGCTCCAGCGACACCGAGCCCTCTATTGTCGCTTTTATCTCCTCAGCTTTTTCCACAGCGCCCAACATTCCGCGCTCACGGGGAGTGTTTACAACCTCCGCTCCGAGGGCTCTTAAAAGCGATTGCTTTTCTGCGGAAAACTTTGTAGGCACAACAAAAATTATCCGATACCCCCTGTTGAGCGCCGCAAAAGCAATTCCAAGCCCCGTGTTCCCCGCCGTCGCTTCTACGATTGTGCCGCCTTTTTTGAGCGTCCTGCGACGCTCCGCGTCCTCAACCATATATTTTCCCGTCCTGTCCTTAACGCTGCCCGACGGGTTGTACAGCTCCAGCTTTGCGAATATCTGAACGTCGGGTTTTTGGTTTATGTAACCCAGTTTTACAAGCGGCGTGTTTCCGATAAGCTCCTGCATGGAATTATAGTAGTTCATAATTTTACCTCCGCGGCGTCAATCGCCTGCTTTAAGTCGGCGAGAATATCATCGATATTTTCAATCCCGACAGACAGCCTTATAAGCCCGTCCGTAATCCCGACTTTTTTGCGGATTTCCTCGGGTATGGACGCATGCGTCATGGTTGACGGGTGGCATACAAGCGATTCCACGCCGCCCAAACTTTCGGCAAGCGCGACAAGTTTCAGGCTCTCGAAAAAGCGTTTTATGTCGTAGTTCTCCCGAAGTTCAAAGGAAATCATTGCACCCCCGTTTTTTGCCTGACGGCGGTTAATTTCATAACCCTTGTCGGTGGGAAGTCCGGGATAATACACCTGCTTTACAGCGGGATAATCCGCCAAAAATCGCGCCGCTTTCTCCGCATTCTCGACATGCCTGTCAAGCCGCACCCCAAGGGTCTTTATTCCCCTTATCAGCAAAAAGCTGTCGAACGGCGGCAATACCCCGCCCGTAGAATTCTGGATAAACGCGAGCTTTTTCGCAAGGTCGTCGGTTGTCGCCACCGCAAGCCCCGCCACAACGTCGCTGTGACCGCCGAGATATTTTGTTGCGCTGTGTACGACTATGTCCGCGCCAAGATCTATCGGACGCTGCAAATACGGCGTCATAAACGTGTTGTCAACTATTACAAGCAGCCCTTTTTCGTGTGCGATTTCCGCCACCGCGCGGATATCCGTCACCGTCATAAGCGGGTTTGCGGGGCTTTCCAGAAATACAGCTTTTACGTCGGGGGTAATCTGCGTTTTGAAAGCCTCGGGGTTTTCGGTGTCGGAAATGCTGTAGGTTATGCCGAAATGGTTAAATACCTTGTCCAAAACGCGGAATGTCCCGCCGTAAACGTTGTTGGAAATAAGTATTCTGTCGCCCGCGTTAAACAGACTTAAGACAGCGGTAGTCGCCGCCATTCCCGACCCGAACGCAAATCCCGCAACGCCGCCCTCAAGCTGGGCGATAAGCGCCTCCAACGCCTCTCTGGTGGGATTTCCCGTGCGGGAATATTCGTATCCGCGCATTTTGCCGAGCCCGTCCTGCTTGTAGGTTGAGGTCTGGTAAATCGGCACATTTACCGCGCCCGTGCGCTCGTCAGTTGAAATTCCGCCGTGAATAAGGGCGGTTTCGATGTTGTCATAACTCATAATTGTCCTCCTTAAACTCCTTAAAATAAAAAACGGGAGCCGCACGAATGCAGCTCCCGAAAATATGTATCCCAAAGCAAGGGAAAAAACACCTCGGTTAAGCGCCGTCGTTACAACAATATTCATTTTTAATGCAGCAACAGCACTTTGCGAAAACCGTGTTTTTCATTTTGTTCCCTCCGTTTTGGTTTCTTAGTCTATCATATCACATAAAACCTATTTTGTCAAGGGATTTAGTAGGTTTTACGGTTATATCTTAATTCTATAACGCCCGTTAAACGCTATTGCTTCGCTTTATCTCTCAATTTTATCTTGACAATCATTCTTAAATGCTGTATAATATATACAAAACATATCTTTTTGGTAGGCGATATAAATTGAAACTATAGCAAGGGATAATAAAAGTGTATTAGACAAATCGAAAATTTGGATATATAATATATTTATACCCAAGATAATCGGGGAGGAAAACGTTATGAGCGATTTTTCAAGGGACGCTGCGTGGCAGCTTTTGAACCAATATAACAAAGAGCCGTTTCACTTAAAACACGCAGTTACCGTGGAGGGCGTGATGAAGTATTTCGCCGAAAAACTCGGATTTGGCAATGAGGCTGAATTCTGGGGAATTGTCGGTCTTCTGCACGACCTTGATTTCGAGCAATTCCCCGAACAGCACTGCATCAAAGAACAGGAAATTCTGCGCGAAAACGGCGTTGACGAGCGGATTATTCACGCTGTGGCAAGTCACGGGTATCTTCTCACCGTGGATATCGCTCCAGAACATACCATGGAAAAGGTGCTGTATGCGGTAGACGAGCTGACGGGGCTGATTGGCGCAGTCGCGCTTATGCGCCCGTCGAAGAGCGTTTCGGATCTGGAGCTTAAATCTGTTAAAAAGAAGTACAAAAACGCAAATTTCGCTGCAGGGTGCTCCCGCGAGGTTATCGAGCGCGGCGCAGAAATGCTCGGTTGGGATCTCGACTATCTTATCGAACAGACAATCCTTGCCATGAGGAGCTGCGAGAGCGCGTATTCGGCTATTTAAAGGGAGGAGAACAAAATGACTCTTCAGCAGATAAAATACGCTTTGGCGATAGCCGATTCGGGTTCGATGAGCAGGGCTGCGGACGGGCTTTTTATCTCGCAGCCGTCGCTTTCGAGTTCCATAAAGGAGCTTGAAAAGGAAATCGGTATCACAATCTTCCTGCGGACGACAAAGGGCGTTGTTCCGACAAACGAGGGCGCGGATTTTTTAAGCTATGCACGACAGGTTTACCAGCAGTATGACCTGCTTACGCAAAAATACAGCTCCCGCAGCGGTATCAAACGGAAATTCGGCGTTTCGTCGCAGCATTATTCCTTTGCGGTAAAGGCGTTTGTAGAGACCGTGAAAAAATACGATACGCTGAATTTTGAGTTTGCAATGCGCGAAACCCGCACCGCCGATGTGATTGCCGACGTTGGCTGTATGCGCAGCGAAATAGGAATTCTCTACATGGACAATTTCAATCGCAAAATAATCGAAAAAATGCTGTCTGACAACGACGTCGAATTTGTCCCTTTGATAAACTGCCGAGCGTATGTTTATATGTGGAAAGGTCATCCGCTTGCGGGGGAGGAGTCCGTTTCGCTCGACCAACTTCGGGACTACCCTTGCTTGTCTTTTGAGCAGGGAGAACACGGTTCGGGGTTTCTTGCGGAGGAGATTTTAAGCGGCAACGACTATCCGCGAATAATTCGCAGCACCGACCGCGCTACTCAACTGAATTTTATGGTGGGACTGAACGGTTATACGTTGTGTTCGGGGATAATCTGCGAGGAATTAAACGGCAGCGATTACGTCGCAATCCCGTTTAAGGAGGACGAAACCAACCGCAATTCCGTTATGGAGATAGGATATATCGTCAAGAATAAAAATATGTTGAGCGATATTGCAAAAACTTACATTTCGGAAATCGAGAAATATCTCGCAAACGTCAAAACGAATTAGATAACCCAAATATCGGTTATTAAAACATAAAAAAGGAGATAATTATAATGAGCGAACAGAAACTTTCCACAAGGCTTATTCACACGGGCGACGGTCAGGATTACAAGAAAATCGCGCAGTCTGCGTCCGTGCCGGAGGTACTTCCCGTATACCTCACGTCGGTTTTTGCGTTTGACGATGTTCCGTCCGTAGACGACATCTACGACCACAAAACCGACGGGTATATCTACTCGCGGATAAAGCACCCGAACACCGACGCAGTCGCCTCTATTCTGACTGCTGCGGAGGGCGCACAGGACGCGCTGTTGTTTTCCTCGGGAATGTCCGCTATAATCATCAGCATTTTGACGGCGGTAAGCTCGGGCGACCACATCATAGCCTCTCCCGTGCTGTACGGCGGCGTGCATGACTTTTTGCAAAACGAGCTTGCGCGTTTCGGTGTAGAGGTGACTTTTGTTGATTTTATCAACGATGATATTGAAAAATACATAAAGCCTAACACAAAGCTTATTTACACGGAAACCATCTGCAATCCCCTGCTTGAAGTTCCCGACCTTAAAAAGACCGCGGATATAGCGCACAAACACGGGCTGCTTTTCTATGTGGACAATACCTTTGCAACGTCTGTTGTGGTAAGCCCGTATAAATTCGGCGCGGACCTTGTGCTTTACAGCACGACAAAGTTCCTCGGCGGGCACAGCGACATTGTCGGGGGAGCTGCTGTCGGCAAAGCGGACGTTATCGCAAAAATTCGCCCGAAACTCGTGCTTTACGGAGCGGTTTTAGGTCCTATGGACGCATGGCTGCTTGCAAGGAGCTTGCGGACGCTGGAACTGCGCGTTACAAAGCATTCGCAGAACGCGCTTAAAGTAGCACAGTTTCTCGAAAAGCACCCGAAGATAGAAAAGGTGTTCTATCCGGGGCTGTTGTCCTCGCCCGACCACGAGAGGGCTGCGGCGCAGTTCAACAACGGGCTTTTCGGCGGTATGCTGAGTGCGAACCTGCGCGGCGGGGAGCGCGAGGCGTCGATAGTGATTGCCTCGATGCCAACGATAAAGTATGTGCCGAGCCTTGCGGGTACTGCAACAACCGTATCTTACGCCGCAAAGACTTCTCACCGCGCTTATACGAAAGAGCAGCTTGACGCGGCGGGTATAACTTTCGGTCAACTTCGCTTTTCAATAGGACTTGAGGACGCGGACGATATTATCGCGGAAATTTCCGCCGCTCTGGAAAAAATCTGAGGTGGTAAAAATGACTTCGCAGCAAAAAGCGGATTTCAAGAAGAAAATCAAGCGGGAGGCTTTAAAACTCGGCGTAAACAAAATCGGATTTGCGAACGTAGAGCGTTGGAGCGAATTTGCGGAAATTGCGGAGGAATTTTACCCGCAGAATATCTGGAGCTGGAGCAGGACGGTAATTTCGCTGGCGGTGCAGATTTTCCCGCCGATGATTGAAACCACCCCGTCTGTCGTGTATTCCGAGCTTTACAACACCACAAACCGTTTTCTTGACGAGGCGGCGTACCGTCTGGCGAATTTTCTGAACCGCGAGGGTTTTCGGGCGCATTTTTTTCCGCGCGATTGCTACGGGGATATTTCCGTGCTTGTAAAAAAGCCCGAGGCGGCGTTTTCACACGTCATAGCTGCGTATTACGCAGGGCTTGGAACTATCGGCATGAACCACACTTTGCTTACCCCCGAATTCGGACCGAGGGTGCGGCTGGTGTCGGTGATTACCGACGCGGAGATAACTCCCGACCCCATGCTGTCTGGCGAGCTTTGCATAAAATGCGGTATGTGCGTGAAAAACTGTCCCATGAAGGCGTTTACTCCGCAAAAAGGCAGCATAATAGCCGATATGGACAAACACAAGTGTGCGCGGTATCATGCTCAGCTTAAAGGCGAATTTCGCTATCCTTGCGGGGTATGCACGGCGGTGTGTCCCGTGGGCGAAGACAAGAAGAAGTACGGCAAAAATTCGGTTACGCCGCAGGGTGCGGAGCATTGCCGAAATTTCGGCTCAAAAAACGCCGTGGAGAATACATAATGGATATTGAATTTGAAGAATTTTCCGAAAAGCCTGCGCTGTATCGGTTTATACACGAAAAGCTCTGGCTTATCGCCGAAGAAACAAGCGATTTTTACGCGATACTTTCCAACGCCGCCGCGCTGCTTTGGCTTGAACTTTCCGATGTGAACTGGGCGGGATTTTACCTGTACAAAGGCGGGCGGCTGGTGCTGGGTCCGTTTCAGGGTAAGCCTGCGGTGGCGGAGATTGCAATAGGAAAAGGCGTGTGCGGAACTGCCGCAAAGGAGCTGAAAACGCAGGTTGTGGAGGACGTTCACAGCTGTTGTAATCACATTGCGTGCGATTTCAACACCTCATCGGAGATTGTCGTTCCGATAATTTCGGAGGGGCGGCTTGTCGGGGTAATCGACATTGACAGCCCGAAAACCGCCCGGTTTGACGAGCAGGACAAAGCGGGGCTTGAAACCGCCGCGGACATTCTCGCGAGTTTTTACAAAATGCCTGTGTGAAGTTTCATGCAGGCATTTTTCATTATGTAAAATTTATCAAAACCCATATCCCAAAGTTATGGCTATTGGCAACGCTTATGGCAAATCCCGAAATTCACGGGATTTGCGGGTGAAATCTATACCCATAAAGCGAATTTATCGCAAACAATAAAAACTATGAATTAGACATATCGCATTTTTTGTGTTATACTTAACTTATGACAAAGCAAGGAGGTAAAAGGAATGACAGAGATAAAACGAATGTACTGTTTACGCGTAAGATAACCCCAAACAGACATTTTTTTGAAAGGACAACGAACAAATGAAAAGAAACAACTTTTTTACGAAAATTTCGGCATTGCTGTTTTCAGCGGTGCTTGCGCTTACGGGCTGCTCGGCGGCGAATAACAGCTCCTCGGAAAGCTCCCAAAGTTCCCAAAGCAGCGGCGCGGGGACTTCCTCGACGGCTGAGCCCGTCACCGTAAAACTCGGCATTATGGGCGCGTCCGACGAGGTTGTCTGGGACCCGATAATCGAGGATTTTGCGAAAAAGGGCGTGACTATTGAAAAGGTGTTTTTCACCGATTACACCCAGCCCAATGCCGCGCTTGCAAACGGCGATATCGACCTTAATTCTTTCCAGCATTACAACTACTTGAATAGTGAAATTGCAACTTTCGGTTATGACATCACCGCTATCGGCGACACGCTGATAACCGCTTTAAATATCTACTCAAAGAAGATAAGTTCCCTTGACGAGATAAAAGACGGCGACAAAATAGCAATCCCGAACGACGCTACAAACGAATTCCGCGCGCTGAATATTCTACAGGCGGCAGGGCTTATAAAGCTTGACCCCGACGCCACCGAAACGGCGACAATCGGCGATATAACCGAAAACCCGAAGAACCTCGAATTTGTCGAGGTGGACGCGTCGCAAACGCCCTCGCTGCTGCCCGACGTTGCGGCTGCGGTGATAAACGGCGCATATGCGCTTGACGCGGGGCTGTCGCCGAGAGACGATTCGATTTTCTTCGACGACCCTAGTTTCTACAAAACCAATGCTTATGTAAACGTCATTGTTGCAAGAACCGAGGACAAGGACAACGAACTTTTCAAGGAGATAGTAAAGGCTTACCAGTCCGACCGCACAAAGGAAATCTACGCTAACGATTTCCAAGGGCTTTATGTCCCCGCGTGGGAAGATTAAAAAACCGAACAGCGGGGACTTCCTCGCTGTTTAGTTTAACGAAAGGAAAACACTATGGCTCAGATAAAGCTTTTAAAAATCAGCAAGACCTTTCGCACAAAGCGTCATACGGTTGAGGCGGTAAAGGACGTTTCGCTTGAGATAGAAAAAGGCGAAATTTACGGTATAATCGGCTTTTCGGGCGCTGGAAAATCAACGCTTGTCCGCTGCATAAATCTGCTTGAAAGACCGACTGCGGGAGAGGTGTATTTTGACGATACAAACCTTCTTTCTCTGTCCGCCGCGGAACTTCGCCGCAAGCGGCGGAAGATCGGCATGATTTTCCAGCAGTTCAATCTTCTGTCTTCGAGAACGGTTGAAAAAAACATCTCTCTGCCGCTTGAAGGGGGCGGAAAATCACGCGCTGAAATCGATAAGAAGGTGTCGGAGCTTTTGGAATACGTCGGGCTGTCCGACAAGGCGAAAGCCTACCCGTCGCAGCTTTCGGGCGGGCAAAAACAG
Source organism: uncultured Clostridia bacterium (assembly GCA_947625335.1). Lineage (GTDB taxonomy): Bacteria > Bacillota > Clostridia > Oscillospirales > Ruminococcaceae > CAG-115. The sequence goes on from CANQNY010000026.1 coordinate 12,269, forward strand.
CGTGTTGCAATTGCAAGGGCACTCGCCAACGACCCCGAAGTTTTGCTGTGCGACGAGGCAACCAGCGCGCTTGACCCGCAGACCACAAAATCCATATTAAACCTGCTTGTAAAGCTCAACCGTGAGCTTGGGATAACGATAGTTGTAATCACCCACGAAATGGCGGTAATAAAGAAAATATGCAGCCGCGTCGCCGTAATGGAGCATGGAGAAGTCGTTGAGGAGGGAGATGTTTTTTCCGTATTCGCAGACCCCAAACAGCAGATTACCCGCGATTTCATCAACACCACCTCCAACCTCTCCGAGGTCTACGAGCTTATCGAGCAGAATTCGCCCGTGGTGCAGCTTAAAAGCGGCGAAAAGCTGGTAAAGCTGCAATATCTGAAAGCTGAGGTGTCCGAGCCGCTTATTTCCGCCGTAACGCAGAAATTCGGCGTGATTTTCAACATTTTGTTCAGCGATGTGGAGATAATAAACGGCTGCCCGCTGGGAGGCACGGTTTCAATCCTAAGCGGGGAAAATTCCGACGAGGCGATGGAATATCTCAAAGGAAAAGGCATTCACGCGGAGGTGATAAAGGATGCAGCAGTTTCTTGAAAACATAATCCCGAACGTTATGAGCAAGCCCGACGAGCTTCTGAAAGCGATAATCGACACGCTTATAATGGTGGGGATTTCGGGCGCGATTTCGTTTGTGTTAGGGCTTATTTTCGGCATAATCATAACCGTCACAAAGCGCGGCGGCGTGCTTGAAAACAAGATAATCTACAATATCCTCGACAAGGCGATAAATATTTTCCGCGCCGTGCCGTTTATAATTTTGCTTACATGGGTGCTGCCCATTTCACGCGCAATTGTAGGTTCGGGAATAGGGGTTCGCGGGGCGATTGTTCCGCTGGTTTTCGGGGTAGTGCCGTTTTTTGCAAGGCAGATTGAATCCGCGCTTGCGGAGGTAAGCCCCGGCGTTATCGAGGCGGCGCAGGCAATGGGGCTTTCTCCGCTTGCGATAATCTTCAAGGTCTATCTTAAGGAGGGCATTCCGACAATCGCCAGAGCCACCACGCTTACCGCGATAAACCTCATAGGGCTTACCGCAATGGCGGGAGCAGTCGGCGCGGGAGGTTTGGGCGACTTTGCAATTCGCTATGGTCACAACCGCTTTCAGGAGGACGTGACGTGGGTCACGGTTATCATTATCGTTGCAATTGTGACGATAGTGCAGCTTATCGGCGATTTGACGGTAAAAAAGAACACACATTGAGCGATTTTTGATTGGAGAAAATATGAATATCGAATCCTACCTTGTTGAAACAAGAAGGTATCTTCACAAACACCCCGAACTCAGCATGCAGGAGTACAACACCGCGGCGTTTATAAGAAACGAGCTTTCGCGTTTCGGCATAGAATATCGCGCGGTGGGCGAAACGGGAACATTCGCGAGAATAGACGGCAAAACGCCCGGGAAAACCGTATTGCTGCGGGCGGACATTGACGCGCTCCCGATACGTGAAAAGACGGGGCTTGCGTTTTCGTCCGAAAACGAGGGCGTAATGCATGCATGCGGTCACGATTTTCACACCGCCGCGCTGCTTGGCGCAGCAAAGGAATTAAGTGAGATGCGAGGGGCTTTCAGCGGCACGGTTTTGCTTGCGTTCCAGCAAGCGGAGGAGTCCCAGCACGGCTCGAAATTTTTCGAGCAGGAGGGGCTTACAAAGGGTTACGACCGCGCTTTCGGGATACATATATCCCCCGCATTCCCCGTGGGGAAAATCGCTCTAACGCGCGGCACGGATGCTGCCTCCTGCGATTATTTCAGGATAACCTTGAGGGGCAAGTCAGCGCATATTTCAAAGCCGCATTTGGGGCGCGACGCTCTTGCCGCCGCAGCCGAGCTTGCGTTAAAGCTGCCGTCTATACAGCCGAGGAAACTCGCCCCGCTTGACAGCTCCGTTATCGGCATAGGCAAGCTTACCGCGGGAACGTCCTACAACATTATTGCAAACGAGGCAACGCTGGAGGGGTCGATTCGCACGCTGACCTTTGAAACGCAGGAGTTCCTTCAAAACGAAGTGAAGAAAACCGCCGAGGCAGTCGCCGCTTTCTATGACGTTGACCCCGAAATAGAGCTTGAAACCTTTGCGTATCCCGTAATCAACGATGACGACGCATTTGACGAGGCGTATGCCGCCGCTGTCGAGGTTGTGGGGAGAGAAAATGTCATCACCGACAAAAAGCTTATAATGGGTTTCGGCGCAGACGATTTCTCGGCGTTTTTGCGGCATGCAAAGGGCGTTTATGTTCACGTCGGAACGGCAAACGAAACCGAAAATTCCAAGCTGCCCCTGCACAGCGACAAGCTAAGCCCCGACGAGCGCGCGCTGGATATTATGGAAAGATTGCATGTGGAATACGCTGTTAGAGGTTAGAAGTAAGCCGCGCTATCCGTTGCGCGGATAGCACTTGTAAGAGGTAAGACACTAAGCACCGCTTTAGCAATTTAATCAGAAAATGCAAGGCACGCTTTTTCACAAAAGCCGTAAATTATTCAGTTGTTAAAGAAAAAAGGCATTATCGACTATGCAGCCGGTAATGTCTTTTCTTATTTTATGCGCTTGCCGCGTTCTTTCATCAGCTTATCGGTGATCGCGCCACATCTGCGCCTGCTTTTGCCACGCGAGGAACATCTCAACCATTTTGAGGTATTGCGTCATTTCAAAGAGATAAGAATCTCATTGATTCGGTTGTTTTCAATTGTTATTGATATATTGCCGCGCTCAAAATCGTAATCCATCCAATTTCTTTTGTTTGAGAGTTCGGTAACATTGGGAGAAACACCGAATATCGTTTTTACATCCTCCTCGTCGGAACTCATAGAAATACCGCCAAAGTTAAGCTGTATTAAATCAGTATATTTGCCCAACTTCTCCATATATGCCTTTGTTTGCTCGGGGAACGGATATGAACCGTCCGCATCTCCTAAGGATATAGCAACGATATCCTTATCTTCAAATTTATCGTTTTTCTTGCAGTCTTTTAAGAAAACATAACCAATCATTTTCCCCTTATACATCAAATTGCAAAGTCTCTCACTTATCATGTCATCAGTTGGATCGGCATTTTCTAAAGAGAAATTGTCACCAAATGCCTTTATTGTGCACGGCAATGATATTTTGCTATCAAAAATCGTAATGTTCTTGATAGCCTCATCGAAATCAAATTCCGATTGTACGCCGTTTTGAACGTCCGACGAAATCATTGTTAATATGGGTAACGCAGCTACTATTGAAGCGGAGGATTAATTAGAAAATAGCAATGTTCGATATGCCGACCACAACTCAATTTTTCTCGTTAGGCTTAAACTCCAAAATATCATAGACATCACAGTTTAATGCCTTGCAGAGTTTTTAGACGGTTGCGGTGCTTACGGGCTTGTTATGCTTCAGCCGATTTATGGTACTGCTGCTGATATGATATTCTTTGATTAGCTTGTAAGTCGATACCTCGTCCAAAAACAGCTTATCAAAGAACGGCTTGAAACTTATCATTCTGAAAACCTCCTTTCATTGCAAATTTCTCCAAGACCGCAAAAAGATAAGACGGTAGTTACCCGACCAACCTTGCTCCGTTGCAGTAGTCCAGGAGTGCGGCTTTCGGTATAAGTATCTTTCCGTTCTTGCCCGCGCCTGTTCTGATAGACGGGACTTTTCCCTGTGCAGCGAGCTGCCTTACGGTATGCTCCGACAGTCCTTTTACGGTCTGTGCAGCTTCGCGGACGGTGAGCATTTCGGTGGTCTTGTCCTGTTCGACCTTGCTCTTGTTCTCGCCGTCGAATACAGTTTCGATAGCGGTGGTGATTGCAGCTAAAAGCCGCTGTCTTTCAAATAATGTCATACTGTTACCTCCTTTGTGCGTGCGTTCCTGCAAAACAGCTTAACTGTATTTGCTATGGTGATTTATATTTTACCATATATTTTTCGATTTGTCAAGCGTTTTTTGAAAATTTTTTAACTTTTCTGTTAAAATGTACTTGACAAGCCTAAACTTATATGCTATACTTATTATAAAGGAGTTGATAGTATGGCAATAGGCGAAAGAATACGATTTATCCGCAATCTTCGCGGAATGACCCAAAAGTGGCTCGGCGTTGCAGTCGGGTTTCCCGAAAAGACTGCAGATATTCGTATGGCACAGTATGAAAGCGGCTCGCGCTCTTCGAAAGAGGACTTGACCGAGAAACTCGCCGAGGTTCTGGACGTGTCGCCGTCCGCGCTCAATGTTCCCGATATTGAAAGCTATGTCGGGATAATGCACACGCTGTTTACATTAGAGGACTTGTACGGCTTGAAGATAGACGAGGTTGACGGAGAGCCTGTCATTCGTCTGAACAAGAGTTCGCCCGAATACCTCAAAATGGTTGAGATGTTCCTCGCGTGGCAAAAACAGGCGAAAATGTGGCGCGACGGCGAGATAACAAAGGAGGATTATGACCAATGGCGGTACAAGTATCCGGAGCTTGACAAGTCCAGCAAGCGGCGGCACAAAATAACGCCCTCGTCCAAGCTGAATGACGCGATTACCGAGAAGCTGATGAAAGAACGCGGCAAGCGCAGAAAATAAGAAAAGGCATTACCGACTGCATGGTCGATAATGCCTTTTTGCTTTTGCTCAATTTGCCCTTGAAAGCAAAGCGAGTTTATTTTTGATTGCTTTTAATCCCAAAGCAGGGTCGTCAATTTCCTGCACCGCCTTTTCCACAGGGCAAATTCCGTCGCCGTTTCGGTTTATGATTTGCTCGGTAAGCTCGCCGTATTCGCAGGCGATTTTGTATTTTGAAAAAACCTCCGCTCCCGCACGGCTTAAAACCTCGGCGTACAACTCTTTCACGCCCAATAGAACGTAAAGCAACGCCGCCTCGCCGTCTTTTGGGCACTCGTGTGCGTGCTCGTGCTTTGTTAGACGGCTTTGCGACATCGTGTCGCAGCTTTCCCTACAAATTTGTCGGCAGCCGCAAACCCGTTCAGGCTTTCAGCACCGTCCAACAGCTCCACCAGCTGCTTTACACCGCGTTCTGTGCTTGTAATTATTTTTTCGCCCTTGCACAAAACGCAGGTGTAGTTGTTATCGGAAAGCAAGGTTTTCGCGTGCTGTAAATCAGTTGTCATTTTTCTTCAAATTCTCCACGCGATAGACGATAAGCGGCAACAACGCCCATTGCAAAGCCAGCCCAAACAGTCCCGTTGCAATGCTCATCCAAATTGTCGAAACGTTGACTTGACTGCCGAAAACGTTCACTCCGAGCAAAATCGCGCCTGCACGAACCGCACGTCCCGCATTTTGCGCTATAACGACCTTAATGATTGTCGGCAGTTTGACATTCCGCAAAATGCCTGCTGTTAAGCCGTAAATGCACAGTTCAATCATCATAAACGGGAGCATAACCGCGGTCGGCATTCCCGAAATTGCAAAACTGCAAAGCGGTCCGACGAGAATTATCGGCAGGTGCATCGGGAGGAACGCCTCTCCGAGTGATGTTCCAAGTCCTGAAACCGCACCGAGCGCGTGAAAAAGCTGCGGCGCCGCCACCGTTTCTAATTTCAAATTATCAGATTGACAAGCAATCCCGTCACCAGCGAAAACGCCATTACAAAGGCGAGATACAGCAAAAACCGTTTCACGCCCAGCACGATTTTCAGCGCGCCGAGGTTGGTGATTTTCGTGGCAGGTCCTGTTATCATAAACGCCGCCGCGCCGCCCATGCTCATGCCCATCGACAGCCACTCCCGAATTAGCGGTATTGTTCCTCCTCCGCAGGCATAAAGGGGAACGCCTATCGTCGCCGCCATAAGCACTCCGAAACCCTCGTTCGCTTCGCCGAACAGCGCGGCGAATTTGTCCGCGGGAACGTATCGCTGAAACAGCGCAGACAGCAGTACTCCAAGCAGAAACCACAATCCTGTTGCCTTGATATTTCGTCCTAAGTTGAACAAAAAGCGCAAAAACAGGTTCGGGTGCGTATCGTGACTTGCCCTCGGCTCAAAACCTTTGAAGTCGAAAAACGGCTTATCCTTGTAGAAAACGTGAACCACAATCCCCGCGACAATCCCGCACACCGCGCAGGATACTATTCGGATAACGAGCGCAGTCATACCCAACGCCGAGGAGTACATAATTAACTGCGGGTTGAGCAGCACACTCGACATCATAAATGCCGCTAACCAGTCGTGGCGCATACCGTGCTTTGAAAACGAGGCGGCAATCGGTATCGTGCCGTACATACAAAGCGGCGAGGCAATTCCGAGCAGGCTTGCGGGGACAACTCCCCACAGTCCCCATTTCTTGTTGCGGATACGGTCAAATGCGTTGTGAATGGCGTCCTTTGCGAACACCGACACGAGCGACCCGACGACCATTCCGAGCACCCAATAACCAAAAATCTGCCGCAGTTGGAGCTGGAAATAGTACCACACATAGACGAATTCTCGCTGCAGAATTTCAATCATCAATCTTCACCAAATCATAAGTGCGGCTGCCAAGACCGATTTCCTCGGCGTGTTCAAGCGTGTGCAGACCGTTTCGGGATTCTATTCGCTGAACAAGCGATTTCCCATCGCCGTCCTTTTGCTCGTAGATAAGGTCAATGCACGCCTGGTCTAGCGCAACGGGGTCTGTTGACGCTAAAATTCCGATGTCGTGCATATCCGGCTCGGCAGGATTTCCGTCACAGTCGCAGTCCACCGACAGGCGGTTCATCACGTTGACGTAGACGATCCGTTCGCCATTGCCCAGATAGTCGGAAACGGATTTTCCCGCCTCTGCCATTGCCTCCAGAAAAGCGTCCTGCTTGCCACCCCAAGCGTTGGTTTTGCTCGTTCCGCCGCTGTGTATCCATGCTTTGCCCTCGCTTGAGCCTAAGCCTATCGAAATATTCTTGATAGCACCGCCGTAGCCTGCCATAGCATGACCCTTGAAATGCGACAGCACAAGGTACGAATTGTAATCGCCGAACGCCTCACCGACATAGTTTTCCTTGAGAACCGAGCCGCCGTTTACGGGCAGCGTCATTGAGCCGTTTTCGTCCAGAATTTGAAAGTCTGCGATTGCGGTAAATCCATGATCTTTGGCAACTTGATAGTGCATAGCGGTTTCACTGCGCGAGCCGCCGTAAGCCGTGTTGCACTCGACAATCGTTCCGTTCACCGACTGCACAAGGTCTTTTATCAGTTCGGGGCGAAGATAGTTAGAAGCGGGCGGTTCGCCTGTGGACAGCTTTACGGCAACCTTTCCCGCAGGCTGCCAGCCGAGCGCATTATACACCGCCGTTAGCCCCTCAGGCGAAATGTCCGAGGTCATATAAACGGGCGGAACGTCGGAATTTGTTGGAACGTCAGACGTGATATCGTTGCTCTCGCCGCTGTTCGTATTTCCGTTTACGCTGCTGCTCGAATTATCGTTATTTTCGGAATTTGAAGAGTTTACATTAAACGATATGTGATTATAGGAACCCCCTGTGTTCTGTGTGCAGCCTGTAAATGTCATTATCAACAGCAATGCGAAAAAAGGCAAAACCCGTTTTCTCATGCTCTAACCTCCTGTTTACTAAATGCGAACGTGGGATTTTGTTCTGTTTCCACATGCCCTCTGTGCCCGTAGATTGTACACGCATTCAACGCGGATTCCAATGCAGAAATTTCTTCTTCTGTCATGGAAACTTCACAGGCTTTCAGGTTTTCCAAAATCCGCTCTCGGTTTTTGGAACCGGGAATTGGTACTGCATTGGGATATTTGTGAAGCATCCACGCTAAGGCAATCTGTGCGTTTGTGGCGTTCTTGGCATTTGCAAATTGAGATACTGTCTCCACAATAGGGCGATTTGCAATCAGATTTTCTGAACTGAGCTGCGGCACAAATTTTCGCACATCGTCTCCTTCAAAACGGGTTTTCTCGGTCACTTTTCCCGAAAGCAAACCGCTGGCAATGGGAGAAAACGGGACAACGCCAATCCCATGCTCTAAGCAGTATGGAAAGATATCCCGCTCACAGTCCCGTTCAACCATGGAATAAATATTTTGTACTGCCGAAACCGGTGTAACTAAATCCGCCCGGCGCAGCATCTCCCCGGACACCTGTGAAAGCCCCCAACCGCGAATGACGCCTTCTCGTATCAAATCTCCCATCACATGGGCGACTTCCTCCAAAGGCACTTCCTCATTGACACGGTGAAGGTAATACAGATCCACATAGTCCGTTTGAAGATTTTTGAACGACTGTTTCAAATGCCGCCTTATCACCTTGTCAATCTCTTCACGCTTCGTCGGCATCTCATTTCGGAAATGAAACTTTGTTGCCAGCACGACTTTCTTCCGAAAGGGGAGAATTGCTTCTCCCACAAGCTGCTCGTTATGACCGGGGTAAAACTGCTGTGTTCCATAGGTTTCTGCTGTATCGAAAAACGTACAGCCATACTCATAAGCCTCCCCAATGGCGCGAATGCTGTACGCACGCTCCGGGGCATTGCCGTAGCCGTGAGAAAAACCCATACACCCAATCCCGATTTCCGAGACTTCGATTTGCCGCAATTTTCTGATTTTCATTAGACACCTCCGCATGTTCATTCATCGTTTTACATGTTTAATTTTTCGGAAAAATCAGTCATAGCCTCAGATATCTTGATCTGCGTCAACATTCATCTCGCAGACATTTTGGAACAAATAGAAGTCAAAGTATTCCACCTGACATTTTTCCAGCTGCTTCTCAAAAATTTCTTCCACCTTCGTCATGTTGGACAGATCATATCCGGGAAATTTGGTGGCAAGATAGAAACGGTCTCTCGGATATTCTTTTAAGAATCTTCCCATCACCAACTCGGAATTGCCGTCATGGTAGACCCAGGCGGTGTCATAATAATTCACGCCCTGTTCCATAGCGTAAGTGACCATTTCTTAAGTGGCTGCCTCATCTATCCTGGAATTATCTCCGTCTATGACCGGAAGGCGCATAGCACCCATACCAAGAGCTGATAATTTCAAATTCTGAAAATCTTTATAAATCATAAGTTCGCCTCCTTGTTAATCCATATAGGTCTGATAGTTATTTTTGGCATGGTACTCAACAGCCTCCCGCAAGGCAGTCGTGACGTCAAACACCCCGCCTATCTTCTCGGTCTGTGCTGTGTAGTCGCCTGTCTCAAAGGCACGGTCATAGGCGCTGCGGAAACTCCGATAGTAGTTCAGTTCCGCGCAGAAGGTGGGATCGGGCTGGATCAACATACTGTTGTACGCCCGAATGATGCCGGATATGGGCACGCCGTAGGCGTTATCGTCAAGGGCAGACCAGTCGTTGCAGCGGTACTTCCAGGTTTCCTGATATTTTACTTTCATTTCAGCCAGAGCCTGTTTTTCCTCGTCAGTAAGGGGCTTGAAGTCCTGCATGAAGCCTGTGTTGTCCGTCACCTGTGCGAGATTGCTCATCCCTGAGAGTACGGC
>CANQNY010000027.1 GCA_947625335.1 uncultured Clostridia bacterium
TGGAGGTCATAACGGCGATTATGATAAAGTCCAGCACGGATTTTACCGCAAGCGTTGAAAAATCGCCCGAAATGCCGTCCTGAATTGCCCCCACGACAGCCATAGCCCCGATGCATACCGTAAGCGACGCGGTGACAAACGCGTTTACAAACTGCTTGTCGCCGCTGTTGCCTGTTTTTTTCTTAAGCCACTCTCCGAACCGCTCAAAGCCCTTTTCGATGCCGATAAGCTCGCCGATAATCGTTCCCAGCGCGATACACAGCGTCACCAGCATTGATTTACCGCTGATTATACTGCCGCCGTCTATAGCCAGCATTCCCTGCATTGCGCCCGCAATTGCGATAAAAATCACGCTCACGCCGCAGGCTTTGGTTATCGCGTCCTGCTGCTCCTGTTTAAACAGCTTTCCCGTAAAATGCCCTAAAACACCCGCGGCTGCGATAGCCGCGCTGTTTATCAATGTTCCCAAACCTATCATATTTTTCTCCCGTAAAAGGATTTTTTGTCAACGAAAGCCTTTTGTGTAAAGCTGTTCGTTTATCACCGCGCCGTCGAGCCTTCCGACATTCTGCGGGACGATATTCAGCATATCGCGGTAATTTCGCGCAGCGCCGTGTTTTCCGTCCGCACACAGTATTTCATTGTCTGAACCAAGTCAAGTTCTATCCAATTCCCGTTTAAAAACACCAAATTCCACAAGTGAAGATAACCCTCGTCGGAAATCACCGCGCACGGAATTCCCTGACGTCTTAGCATTATCGCCGCAATCTGCCCTATGTCGCGGCAAACGCCCGTTTTAAGCGTCCACACGCTGTAATCGCCCATAAAATCGTTCGCCATAATGTCCCTGTTGGTGCGGGAGTCGGAGTTTTTCCAGTCGTCAAAAGCTATATTTTCGGACAGCCAGTCGCAGATAACAAACGCCTTTCTCTCGTCCGACCAAGAGGGGTCAACCAGCTCGTCCGAAAGCCTTGCCCACTTATCGGTATCGCATTTTCGCGTCTGAATGCCGCCCTCGAAAGTATCTTCATACGGATAATATATTTCGTGTTCGTCAACCGAATTTTCGGGCGTAATTCCCGATTTTTCGACCAGCCGCAGCACATCGGCGCGCCGATTCCTGATCTGCTCAATAGTAATTTCGTTTGCAAACAAAATTTCGCAAAAATTCGCGTTCTCCCCATCGTAATAAAGATAAATATCCGCGGAGGAATTGTTTGAAAAATCCGCGCGAAAACGATATAACCCCTCGGTAATTCCGGAAAGATCTATTGCAATTTCCGAATTCTGCACCTCAAAAAAGCTCTCCGCGGCGTTGCTTTTAAGCGGCTCGAACTGCATATTTTCTACGGCAATATCTTCAGCCGAATAATTGTAAAACCGAACGGTGCAATTTTCCGAAATTTCCCCGAAAATACCGTAATCCGCAGGAACGGCAACTTGACTTTTATCCGAAAGCCCCAGCCCCGCATACATTTCCTTGCGAAAATCGTACATATACGCGCCGTAGCCCATAGCGGCGAGCGGAGAAATGCTGTCGCTTGCCTGCTCGTACAGGAAAAATTCTTCGGGATATTCCCAATTATCAAAAACTTCGGAGGAATAATCGTCCGTCGTACCGCACCCAGACAGCATATTTACCGCGCAAATTGCAGACAGCAGGAGCATACCTTTCTTGTTCGTCAATTTTCGTTTCAACTCCGTATCAGAGGTCAAAGAAAATGCAAATGTCAAATAAAAAATCTGACATTTGCATGAACTTTATCTAAAAACACAACTCAAACTTGCAGCATTCTGTTGAAGTCCTTGAACACCTCGGAGATCTTTATCTGCTGCGGGCAAACCGCCTCGCAGCTCTTGCAGGCAAGGCACGCCGCGGGACGCTTACCCTCAGGGATTGCGTCAAGAGCCATGGGTGCTATAAACCCGCCGCCCGTGAACCTATGCTCGTTGTACAGCTCGATAAGGTCGGGAATTCCAAGCTCCTGCGGGCAATGCGTTACGCAGTATCTGCAAGCCGTGCAAGGCACGACATACTCGTTTATCATGCTCTTAGCAATCTCTGCTAAAGCGGCGAATTCCGCGTCATTCAGCGGTTTCGCGCTCTCGTAAACCGCGATATTTTCTTTCAGCTGCTCTAAACTCGACATACCCGAAAGCGTAACCTTGACCTCGGGCAGCGACTGCAAAAATCTGAACGCCCACTCCGCAGCGGTTGCCTCAGGGCGGAGTTCTTTCAGGGTCTTCATCTTATCATCGGCGAGATTTGCAAGCTTTCCCCCGCGCACAGGCTCCATAACCCACACAGGAATGCCGAGTTCGGTGAAATATTTTATCTTCTGCTCCGCGCCTTGGAACGTCCAGTCAAGCCAGTTTACCTGCAATTGCCCAAACTCCATAAACTCGGCGTATTTATCGAGAAAACGGCGCAGCGTCTGCATACCGCCGTGTCCCGAAAAGCCGAGATGACGAATTCTGCCGTTCTTTTTCTGCTCGATAAGATAATCGAAAATGCCGAATTTCGGATCAAGATAGCCGTCGATATTCAGCTCGCAGACATTGTGGAACAGGTAAAAATCGAAGTATTCCACGCCGCATTTTTTAAGCTGCTCCTCGAAAATTTCCTTTACCTTGTCCATATTCGCAAGATCGTAGCCGGGGAACTTGTTTGCAAGGTAAAATTTCTCCCGCGGGTAGTTTTTGAGAGCCCGTCCGATGGCAATTTCCGAATTCCCCGCATGATAGCCCCACGCGGTGTCGAAATAATTCACCCCGTGAGAAAACGCGTAATCGGTCATCTCGTCAACGCGTTTCTGGTCGGGGCGGCTGTCGTCGCCGTCGATAACGGGCAGGCGCATGCACCCCATGCCCAACGCCGAAAGTTTCATTCCCTGAAAATCCGAATAAATCATAATGTCTCCCTTTCTCCTTGTGTTTTATAATAGAGGTAATTCTAACCTCTAAAACTGAACGAATATCCGCAAGAACACCCGCCCGAACGCCTTCTGGACGCCAGTACTTTCCTCGCCAGCGGCGACGCCATAACCTGCGCTACGGTGCGTTTTCCATCGCCTGCGGTCTTGTATTTTTTCTTGTAGTGCCTGTCGGTGCGGGCTTTCATCTCCTCACGGCGTTTTTCGCACTCATAGCGTTTCGCCTTGGCAAGCTCTTTGTCGAATTTGTTGCACTCCGCCACCGTCGGCAGACTTTGATAGCTTGCAGTCCGCATATAATCGCGAATTTCTCGGTCAAGCGACGAATTCAGCGCGGCAATCGCACTCCCGTCGCCGCCGTTTCGCACCGCTTTCCGATATTCCGCCAAAGCCGTCAACGCGTTTGACAGCCGCATAGAATTCACTTCGTCGCGCGTGCGGCAACTGTTTAGAGAACACTTGAACATTCTCCGCGCGCTTTCCATTTCCTGGAACTTTGAATACTCGCCGGGGTCTTTCGCGGCAAGGTACTGCTGTTCCGACGGCGAAAGCGTAAGCCCTCGGTACATCTTGCTTTTAATGCCCGAAAGCAGTCCGTCCCGCGACTTATCGTACTCCTTTTGAGCGAACATACTCTCAATTTTTTCCATTTGCTCCCTCACCATTTCGGCAAGCGTCTTTTCTTTAGACTTTTCGGAGGGTTTCTGCTCAGTCTGTCCGGTCTTCTTGCTCTGCTCGGTACGTCCGCTTTGCTCAATAAATTTACTGTATTCGTTAAATTCGCTCTCGGTTTTTGAAGACTCCTCGGAGTTGAAATTCTCCGAATAACCGGAATTCTCAGTAAAACAGCACCTGTCGCGGCTGCGCTCGGAAGTGCCGTAAATGTTATTCTGTTCGGGCAAATCGGTCTTACTGTTCCCGCAAATATTCGCCGAAAACGCGCCGACTGCTCCTACGCTTGAAAAATACATACACGACCCTCCCAACTTATAGTATTACTATATTTTATCGGCAGAAAAATCCCATAATTAAGCGCTTTTGGAATTTTTTGTGCAAATAGGCGAATTTTTTCGGCGATTTATACAAAAAATCCGCTAAGACTAAGCTTAACGGATTACAATGCGTTTTTAGGGCAATTCCTCACGCACTCCATGCACAAAATGCATTCCGTGCCGTTCTTGCGTTTTCGGGAGTTGTCGAGAATATCCACGTCCATGGGACAGACTTGCTTGCATTTTCCGCAGGATACGCATTTAGCTTTATCGCATTTTATCCGCAGCAGCGAAAAATAGCTCATCGGCTTTAAAAATACGGTTATCGGGCAAATATATTTGCAAAAGGCGCGGTTGTCCTTAAAACAAACTGCCGGCACCGCTCCGACAGCGTAGTAAAGCAAATTGCCGATAATAAACGCCCAAAACATTATTTTCTCGATATTGCCGACATGCGCCAAAAACAACGCCGCGACAAACGCAAGCGACAAAGCGAACGTTATGTATCGTATGAAACCGAGTTTCCGGCGGGGCTGCGACGGCTGTTTATACGGCAGGAGGTCCAAAACCATCGCTGTCCAGCAGGCATACCCGCACCAGCCTCTTCCGAAAAGCAGCGGACCGAATATTTTCGCCACGGCGTAATGAATGGTTGCCGCCTCGAAAACGCCCGTGAAAAGATAGTACCAAAAGCCCTCTATCTGCATATTTTCATTGCAGATAAGCCCCAAATATATCAGCATGTAACACCCGACCAGCAATTGCGTCACGCGGCGGGCGTGCTTGTATTTTCGTATAAACAGAAAAACGCCCAGCGCGACGGAAATCCCGATATAGCTGAAATTAAACAGGTAAAACAAATTGTCTTTTGTAAGCCAAAGAACTACAGCCACCGTCTCAAAAACAGCAAGCATCGCTATGGGCGGTATGTATTTTTTCATATGAACCTTTCGTACAGTTTCATAGTATTAAAACCATTCCCGACAGAAAATCTGCCGGGAATTGTCAACATGTGATATTCTTACAGACCCTTGTCCACACTACCGCCGTACAGAAAAGGGCGTTTGAAAGAAGTCAACCTTTGCTGGGAAATGGTCAAGGGCATTGCCCTTGTGGAGCGGATTACGAGGCTCGAACTCGCTACCTCCACCTTGGCAAGGTGGCGCTCTACCGGATGAGCTAAATCCGCATTTGTAGACAGTATAAAGTTTACAGGGAAAAGTGAACAGCAATTGTGTTCGCTGTCGCGAACATTTTTAGATTGTATCTAAGAGCAAACGCTGACAATCCAAATTATCCGCGAAACGGATACCATATACTGTACACTATTCACTATCAACTGTAAACTGCCAAATGGCGACCCGGATGAGACTCGAACTCACGACCTCCGCCGTGACAGGGCGGCGTTCTAACCAACTGAACTACCGGGCCGAATTCCGCAACCGTCTGAACGACCCCCGATGTTTCGGACATCTATCATAACTAGCTACGGACAAGCGGCTTAAAAAGCCGATGGTGGGAGTTATAGGGCTCGAACCTATGACCCTCTGTTTGTAGGACAGATGCTCTCCCAGCTGAGCTAAACTCCCGAATTATCCAAATTATCAAATCATTACCGCTACAATCGGCAACGAACTTATTGTACACCATTTTCGACAGTTTGTCAAGGGGTTTTAAAAAATATGTTCAATTTGACGAAAATAACCACGCAATTTCTCACATTTTCACAAAAAACGGAAAAAATTACAAGTGATATAACCGCAAATTCCGCGCAAAATAATCGTGAATTCACGGAGGGGAGGAATTTTTTTGGATAAAACAGCTTTGACACTTCTTATCATCGGCGGTCTCAACTGGGGTCTTATGGGCATTTTCCAGTTCGACGCCGTAGCGTGGT
Source organism: uncultured Clostridia bacterium (assembly GCA_947625335.1). Classification (GTDB taxonomy): domain Bacteria; phylum Bacillota; class Clostridia; order Oscillospirales; family Ruminococcaceae; genus CAG-115. Next base: position 5,823 of record CANQNY010000027.1, read on the forward strand.
TGTTCGGCGGTTCCGGCACGATCTTAAGCCGCCTTGTTTATATAGTTATCGCGCTGTCTGCGTGCTGGTGCATTTCGCTGCTGTTTAGAAAAAACGCGATTGCAGAGGAAATGTAGCAAAAACCACCAAAATATCCCGACAGATTTTGTGAGTTCAAACAAAAGACCCCACGGCTCTCCGCGGGGTCTTTATCTGTTAAACTATTATCCCGCCGCCGACCACAATCTCCCCGTCATAAAGCACAACCGCCTGCCCCGGAGTCAAGGCTCTCTGCGGCTCGGTAAACTTCACAGTCACCGTCCCGTCGGGGTTTGCGAAAGCCTCGGCGTCCGCCTCTTTCGCGTGATAGCGCGTTCTCACACTCACTCGAATAGGCTTTTCGGGAGGTGTTTCGGGCTCGATCCAGTTGAAATCCCGCGCGGTCAGCGTGTCGGAATAAAGCTCGCTTTCGAGCCCTAAAGTCACTATGTTGGTTTTGGCAGATTTTCCCACTACATATAGCGGTTCTGTGTAAGAAATCCCCAATCCCTTGCGCTGTCCGACGGTGTAGTTTATAATCCCCTTATGCCTGCCGAGAATTTCCCCGTCGGTCTTGACAAAGTCTCCCGGAGGGTAAATTTTCCCGCCGAATTTCTCAATAAATCCCGCATAATCGCCGTCCGGCACGAAACAAATATCCTGGCTTTCACGCTTTTGAGCGTTCAAAAGCCCGTTTTCCTCGGCAATTTCCCGCACTTCGCGCTTATCGGAAAATTCTCCCAGCGGAAACCTCGTATGCGACAGTTGTTCCTGAGTCAAAAAATACAGAACATAGCTCTGGTCTTTCGCCTCGTTCAGCGATTTTTTAAGCAGCCACCGCCCGCGTTTTTCATCAAACGCCACCCGCGCGTAATGCCCCGTGACGATACAATCGCAGCCCAGCTGCTCGGCGCGCTCGTAAAGCTTTCCGAATTTGAGATAACGGTTGCACTCAATGCAGGGATTCGGGGTCTCGCCGATTTCGTAGGAGCGCACAAAGCTGTTCATGACTTTTTCGGAGAATTCCTCCTTGAAATTGAACACATAAAACGGTATCCCAAGCTTTGCACAAACGCATCTCGCGTCCTCGGCGTCGTCGGCGGTACAGCAGGACTTTTCGGAGAAATTGTCTGCATTTTCGCGCAGTTTCATAGTCGCCCCCACGCACTCATACCCCGCGTTTTTCATAAGCAGAGCCGCCGCGGAGCTGTCCACTCCCCCGCTCATGGCGATAAGCGCCTTAGCCATTTCCAAGCTCCAGCATGCGATCAATGCAGACTTTCGCCTTTAGGCGGGTCTCCTCGTCAAGCGTTATCTCCTCGCCGTAATCGCCCTCTAAACAATGCAAAACGCTTGCGATTTTCGTCAATTGCATATTCCTGCACACAAAGTTCTTTGACAGCGGGTAAAACCGTTTTTCGGGGCAGTCTATCCCAAGGTGCTGGACAATGCTGTTTTCCGTGGCGATTATAAATTCCTTTTCGGGGGAATTTTTCGCATAATCCATAATTTCCGTGGTTGAACCCACAAAATCCGCAAGTTCGGCTACCGACTCGTCGCATTCGGGGTGCGCGAGCAAAAGCGCGTTCGGGTGAAGTTTACGCGCCTTCTGCGCCTCGGACGCGTCAAACTGCGCGTGCGTAGGACAGCACCCGTAAACGGTCTGAATTGTCTTTTCGGGGCATTGTTTCGCTATAAATTTTCCGAGATTTTTGTCCGGTATGAACAGAATTTTGTCCTCCGGCATACGCTTTATAATCTTCGCCGCGGAACTTGACGTCACGCACACATCGCAGACGGTTTTAAGCTCGGCGGTGGTGTTTATATACGCCACCACCGCGTAACCGGGGTACTTCTCCTTAAGCTGCAAAAGCATTTGCGGGTCGAGAGCGTCCGCCATAGGGCACAGCGCGTCTGCTTCGGGCAAAAGAACCCGCTTTTCGGGACAGAGTATCTTCACGGTCTCCGCCATAAACCGCACCCCGCACATCATAACGGTTTTGTTCGCGACTTTCTGAGCCTTTTGCGCCAGCCCGAAACTGTCCCCGACGTAATCCGCGACTTCAAGAATATCGTGCGTTTGATAGCAATGAGCGAGAATACACACGTCCTTTTCCTTTTTGAGCTTTAAAATCTGCTCCTGAATATCTCTTAACATAAAATTCTCCTTTAAATACTGTAATTCCCGCCGTCGGTCATATTGTCTATTATGTCCTGCAAGGTTATCCCGTCGAGATAATTTGTGATAAGCTTGTAAAGCCCCTCCCAGACGGGCAGCGTCATGCAGTCGGCGCGCTTTTCGCAGGAATTGTCCCCGTACTGCAGGCACGCCACGGGAGCCAGCGACCCCTCCGTCACGCGCAGAATTTCCCCCACGGTGTACTTTTCGGGCGGCTTTGCAAGCGAATACCCGCCCTGATAGCCGCGGTTCGTCCGCAGAAGTTCCGCTTTGTTAAGCATCGGGACTATCTGTTCAAGGTATTTTTTGGAAATTCCCTGCCGCTCGGCAATGTCTTTCAAGGCAACCGCCCCCTCGGAGCGGTGCATAGCCAGATCCGTCATCATTCGCAGAGCATAACGCCCTTTAGTTGAGATTTTCAATTTAATCCACCTCTGCGGCAATGCCGCTTTTTCCCAATATAATGTAGTTCTTACCGCACACTAATCTCTGTACGGCAATTATTCAGCACTTATATTATACCACTAAAAATCTATCTTTTCAATAGGCTTTTGTGATTTTTTGACATTTTTTTATTATCCCCTTGCAATTTTTTCCGAAAAGTGATATAATTAACGATGTATGTTTGCAAGAAGCTGCGAATTGCATATCATATTAGTGTGCTTTGTGATTTTTACACAAACACGGCGGTTTTTGGTCAAGTATTTTTGTGAAGATAAATTCCACAAAACCTATTGACATTGTATGCATTAAGTGGTAAAATCAAAATTACAGAAAGTTTGGGGCAGATTTTAGTGGATTTTGAATTTATTGAAAAATTTACTCCGATGTATCTGGAGGCGGCGCGGCTGACGGTGCTTATCGGCGCGGCGGGAATAGTGCTTGCGGCGGCGGTGGGGCTGTTGTGCGCGCTGGTGAAATATTACCGCGTGCCGGTGGCAAGGCAGATAGTTTCCGCGTACATAGAGCTTTCCCGCAACACGCCGCTTATCGTTCAGCTTTTTTTCCTGTATTTCGGACTTCCGAAAGCGGGAATTAGGCTTTCAAGCGAGGTCTGCGGAATAATCGGACTGGCGTTTCTGGGCGGGAGCTATATGGCGGAAAGCTTTCTCGGAGGGCTTACGTCCGTCGGGAAAATTCAGCTTGAAAGCGCGGAAAGTTTAGGACTTCGCCGCCATCAGGTGATGAATCTTATCGTAATTCCGCAGGCGGGAGCGGTTGCCGCGCCCGCGGTGTGCGCGAACGTTATTTTCCTGCTGAAAGAGACCTCGGTGTTCAGCGCGGTGTCGCTGGCTGACCTTATGTATGTCGCAAAGGACCTTATCGGCATGTACTACAACACGGGAGAGGCGCTGCTTATGCTTGTTGTCGCCTACCTCGCGCTGATTTTGCCGATTTCGGTGATTTTCGCGATATTGGAAAGGAGGCTGCGCCGTGGGAGGAGCTGAGATCCTTTTTATCGGAAACAACTTCGCAAGGCTGCTGGAAGGGCTTTGGGTGACGGTCAGAATATCGCTTATTTCGATTGCGTTTTCGCTTGTACTGGGAACGGCTCTCGGAGCGGCGATGACCGTAAAAAACCGCGCTGTAAGGGCGGTTTGCAGGGTGTATCTCGAAATTGTCCGCGTTATGCCGCAGCTTGTGTGGCTGTTTATCGTGTTTTTCGGGATAACGAAGCTTACGGGGCTCAACCTCGGCGGAGAGACCTCCGCGGTGATAGTGTTCACCTTGTGGGGGACGGCGGAAACGGGCGATCTGGTTCGCGGAGCGTTTCAGTCCGTGCCGAAACATCAGCGGGAATCGGCTTTGTCGCTCGGTCTTACGAAATTCCAGAGCTATGTATACATAATTTTTCCGCAGGCGCTGCGGGGACTTATACCGAATATTATCAATCTGTCAACCCGAATGATAAAAACCACCGCTCTGGTGTCGCTTATCGGGGTAACGGAGGTTTTAAAGGTCGGCAAGCAGATAATCGACGCGAACCGTTTTGAGTACCCGAACGCGGCAATCTGGGTGTATGCGGCGATATTCTTTATGTATTTCGCGATATGTTTTCCGCTGTCGTGGGCGGCGTCAAGGCTTGCTAAAAAGAGCAGGAAATCGGATTGACAATATGCATACAAGGAGGTGCGCAAAATGCCCGAAACGGAGCATATAATCGATATAAACGGCTTGGTAAAGCGGTTTAACGGTACTGCCGTGATAGACGGGATTGATCTTTCGGTGTCAAAGGGCGAAGTGGTGGTGCTTATAGGACCGTCGGGCTGCGGAAAAAGCACGCTGCTGCGCTGTATAAACGGTCTTGAGCCTATAGACGCGGGAACGGTCACGCTGCACGGCGAGCCCGTGGTTCACAACAGCCGAAACTTATATAAAATTCGCCAGAAAATAGGAATGGTTTTCCAGAGCTACGACCTTTTTCCGCATCTTACGGTGCTGAAAAACATAATGCTTGCCCCCATGAAAGTCCAGAAACGCAGCAAAGAGGAAATCCGCGCCGAGGCGCTGAAACTGCTCGAACGCGTGGGGCTGTCGGATAAGGCGGAGAGTTTCCCGTCCGAGCTTTCGGGCGGTCAGAAACAGCGCGTCGCTATTTGCAGGAGCCTTATCATGAATCCGGAAATTATGCTGCTTGACGAGATAACGGCGGCGCTGGACCCGGAAATGGTTCACGAGGTGCTGGACGTGGTATTGGATCTCGCGAAAAACGGCACTACAATGCTTATTGTAACGCATGAAATGGCGTTTGCAAAAGCTGCCGCGGACAGGATTGTGTTTATCGACGGCGGCGTAATCGTCGAGGAGAGCGAGCCCGATGAGTTCTTCACCGCGCCGAAAACCGAGCGCGCGAAGAAGTTCCTCAAAACCTTTACATATTCGAGATAATCCCCAAAACGGGGTTGTCATACAGAACAAAAGAAAACAACAACACAAAGAATTTGGAGGTACTGTTATGAAAATTCTGAAAAAAATCGCATTGGCGGCGGCTGCGGCTTTGACGCTTACTCTGGCGGGCTGCTCGAACAATACGGAAAACGAGGGCAATGGGGACAACGGCGGCAATTCCGCAACCTTCCGCACCGTTGACGACATCAAGTCAAGCGGCGAGATAAACATCGGCGTTTTCTCGGACAAAAATCCCTTCGGCTATGTTGACAACGACGGCAACTACAAGGGCTACGACGTTTATTTTGCCGAGAGAATTGCAAAAGACCTCGGCGTCACTCTGAAACTCACGCCCGTTGAGGCTGCGTCCCGCGTGGAGTTCCTTGAGACCGCAAAGGTCGACATTATCCTCGCGAATTTCACCGTGACCGACGAACGCGCCGAAAAAGTCGATTTCGCGCTGCCTTATATGAAAGTCGCGCTCGGAGTAGTTTCCCCCGACAGCGCGGTTATAAAGTCGCCGGAGGAGCTTTCCGGAAAGACGCTTATCGTGGTTAAGGGTACTACCGCGGAGTCGTATTTTACCGAAAATTATCCCGATGTTGAACTTCAGAAGTACGACGAGTACAACGAGGCTTATTCCGCTCTTCAGGACGGTCGCGGCGACGCTTTCTCCACCGACAACACCGAAGTTCTCGCGTGGGCGAAAAGCAATCCCGGCTTTACGGTTGGCGTGGATTCGCTCGGCAGCATTGACGCTATCGCGCCCGCTGTCACAAAGGGAAATTCCTCGCTGCTGGAATGGCTGAACAACGAGATCAAAACGCTCGGCGAGGAGCAATTCTTCCACAAGGACTACGACGAGACATTAGCTCCCGTTTACGGCGACGACGAGACCTATAAGGAAAATCTCGTAGTCGAGGGCGGAAATATGGATTGATGTGCTGACAATTTCGGAGCGGGGAGTTTTCCCCGCTTTTTTTGTAAAATTTTTTCGGCAAGCTCTTTACTTTTCGGGAAAAGTGTGGTATAATGTATTAAATAACATATTCTTCGGGAGAGCGGAGAATGTTGCCCGAGGAAAATCTTAAGAGAGGAAATACGAATATGTCAAGATCCCTGCTTATCACGGGCGGCGCGGCAAGCGGAAAATCGCGTTTCGCCGTAAGCTATTTCGCGGGCTGCGACAACGTGCTGTACCTGAAAGTCGGCGGCGACCCCGACCACGATATCCGCCACCGAATCGATTTCGACAACGAAAAGCGCGGCGTTGAATGGAACATAGTTTCCACCGACAGCAAAACCCCTTCAAAGGAGCTTGGAGACCATAAGTTTGTTATTTTCGACAGCTTAAGCTCGCTTACAAGGCTTGCAATGCGGGATATTCCGACCGAAGAGCTTAAAAGCGAGGCTGTGCGCAAAGACCTCGAAAAGCACCTGTTCGATGAGACGGAGGCTGTCCTTGAGAAAATGCGCGAGATTAACGGCAATATCGTTATTATCACCGTCGAAACGGGCTTTTCCGAAAATCCCGACAAGGAAGACGCTTACACGACGGTTTACAGGGACGTTCTCGGCAGGCTTAACCAGCGGATTGCGAATTCCACCGACGAGGTGTATTTCTCCGCAAGCGGTATACAGTTCAAAATAAAATAACGGAAAACGGGCAATAAGGGCAAATCAAAGTAAATTTTTCGGAGGTTATTATGACATTTGAAGAATTCATTATGCAGGCGCGCGAAATGAACGCGTCGGATATTCACCTGACTGTCGGCGCACCCACGGTTATCCGCGTAAACGGAGAACTGAAAAAGTATCAGGAACTGTCGGACCAGGTGGTTCACCGCACGATAGTTTCCATTCTCTCCGCGGAGCAGGAAAAACTGCTTACCGAGGGGCAGGATATTGACTTCTCGTTTGAGCTGAAAAACGGCGCAAGACAGCGTGTAAACGTGTTTCATCACGGCGGCAGGCTTGCGTGCTCAATTCGTTTGCTGAACGCTAAGATACCGAAACTCTCCGATCTCGGAATGCCGGAGGTGCTGCTTGACCTCGCTAAAAAACGCCGCGGTCTTATTCTTGTAACCGGTCCTACGGGCGCGGGAAAATCCACCTCTCTGGCGGCTATGATCCAGCATATAAACGAAACCCGCGCGTGCCACGTCATCACGATTGAAGACCCTATAGAATACCGCTACGAGCAGGCTATGGCGACTATCCACCAGCGCGAAATAGGGCGCGATGTTCCGTCGTTTGATTACGCTCTGAGAAGTGCGCTGCGTGAAGACCCCGATGTTATACTTATCGGTGAGATGCGCGACTATGAGACGATTTCGCTTGCTATGACCGCCGCAGAAACGGGACACCTTGTGTTCGGTACGCTCCATACAAGCTCCGCGTCGCAGACCATCGACCGTATCATAGACGTCTGCCCGTCGCAGGCTAAAGAGCAGGTTCGTATGCAGCTTGCGAATATGATTCAAGGCATTATCGCGCAGACGCTTGTTCCCACAAAGGACGGAAAGGGACGCTGCGCGGCGGTTGAGGTTATGCTCGGCACGGACGCTATCAGAAACCTTATCCGCTCCAACAAGGTCACCCAGATGGACACAACCATGCAGGGCGCGTCCGCTCTCGGCATGCAGACGCTTATCGACAGCCTTTACAAGCTGTACAAAGCGGAAAAGATAAGCTACGCTACCGCTATCGAGTATTCCAACAACCCCGCGGAAATGGAAAAGAAACTGTTGAGCTAAAACTTACCCCGCCTATCGGTAACGAGGGCGGGGTTTTTGTTGCTGTTATGCGGGCTGCAAATTTTTTGTGATAATTTTGACAAAATTTTTGCATTTCCCCTTGAAAAAAATTATAATCTATTGTATAATATATTTGTACGGTTGGCGAGTTTGGCAATTTGCACAAATTTCGCGGCTGAAATTCGACAAAGGAGATACATAATATGACTTATTCTCATGAAGTTAACGCAATGTGTCCCGTTGCACAGGGCGTGGCTCACGGTTGCGCTCCTATCCCCGAGGAGGCAAAGTGGGTCAAGGCAAAGGAAATCAAGGACATTTCGGGCTTTACGCACGGCATCGGCTGGTGCGCCCCGCAGCAGGGTACCTGCAAGCTGTCCCTCAACATCAAAGAGGGCGTTATACAGGAGGCTCTGGTGGAGACTATCGGCTGTTCGGGTATGACGCATTCGGCGGCTATGGCGGCTGAAATCCTCCCCGGCAGAACCATTCTTGAGGCGCTCAACACCGACCTTGTGTGCGACGCTATCAACACCGCTATGCGCGAGCTGTTCCTCCAGATAGTTTACGGACGTTCGCAGTCCGCTTTCTCCGAGGACGGACTTACCGTGGGCGCGGGTCTTGAGGACCTCGGAAAGGGTCTTCGCTCGCAGATAGGCACTATGTACGGCACTCTCGCAAAGGGTCCTCGTTACCTCGAAATGACCGACGGTTATGTTACCGACCTTGCTCTTAATGAGGATAATGAGATCATCGGCTATAAGTTTGTAAACTTCGGCAAGATGATGGATTTCATAAAGAACGGCGATGACGCTAACACCGCGCTTGAAAAGGCTAAGGGTCAGTACGGGCGCGTTGCTGACGCTGTTAAGTTCATCGATCCCAGAAAGCAGTAAGGAGGTACATAAGAATGGCTTTATTTGAATCTTACGACAGAAGAGAAAAACAAATTCTCGAAGTCATCAAAAAATACGGCATAAACTCCATTGAAGAGTGCGCGGAGATTTGCAAGGCAAAGGGTTTTGACCCTTATAAAATAGTTGAAGGTATCCAGCCTATCTGCTTTGAGAATGCAAAGTGGGCGTACACCGTGGGCTGCGCTATCGCGGTTAAGAAAGGCTGCACGAGAGCGGCTGACGCGGCGGCGGCTATCGGCGAGGGACTTCAGTCGTTCTGCATTCCGGGGTCTGTTGCCGACCAGAGAAAAGTTGGTTTGGGTCACGGAAACCTCGGCAAGATGCTGCTTGAAGAGGAAACTAAGTGCTTCTGCTTTTTGGCGGGTCACGAGAGCTTTGCGGCGGCGGAGGGCGCAATCGGTATCGCTGAGAAAGCGAACAAGGTCCGCAAAGAGCCGCTGCGCGTTATCCTGAACGGTCTCGGAAAGGACGCGGCTCAGATAATCGCTCGAATTAACGGGTTTACTTACGTTGAAACCGAAATGGATTACTACACGGGCGAAGTAAAGGAAGTTTTCCGCAAGGCTTACTCCACGGGACTTCGCGCAAAGGTAAACTGCTACGGTGCGAATGATGTTACCGAGGGCGTTGCGATTATGTGGAAAGAGGGCGTTGACGTGTCCATTACGGGCAACTCCACCAACCCCACCCGTTTCCAGCACCCTGTTGCGGGCACTTACAAGAAAGAGTGCAACGACAAGGGCAAGAAGTACTTCTCGGTAGCGTCGGGCGGCGGTACGGGACGTACTCTCCACCCCGACAATATGGCTGCGGGTCCTGCGTCTTATGGTATGACCGACACAATGGGACGTATGCACTCCGACGCGCAGTTTGCGGGTTCGTCGTCCGTGCCTGCTCACGTTGAGATGATGGGTCTTATCGGTATGGGCAACAACCCCATGGTCGGCGCAACGGTTGCCTGCGCGGTCGCGGTTGAAGAGGCTATGAAGGCGTAATAACACGCAGGAATGCGGGTAATACACAAATTAAGGCGGCTGTCGATTTGGCAGCCGCTTGTTTTTTAAGAATGTCTATGCTGGTTTGAGCAGATAGTCACGACCACGTTGCAAGACCATCTTGCCATTCCCGTACTCTAAAAATTTATGACTATGTGGCTATCTCACTTTTCGGGCAGTTTCCAATACCACATTCCACCCTCGGAAAACGATGCTATTCCAAGCTCTTTTTTGGAGTGTTTTTTCGCTTATCTGTTTGGTCTCGGCAGCGGAATAAACATCGTCTCCATTTGCGAGGATTTCGCAAAGAAAATCTTTTGCAAAGTCGCGCTTTGTGATTGCGGTAAGGGGCAGCGGCGAATAAAAAAGCCTGCGTTTTTGGAGCATTTCTCACCCAACATATTTCGTGCCGTCTCGTTTTTGGCGAGACGGCACTTTTTATTTTATATAAAAAATTTTACATACAATTTACACAAAAATGATTTCAGCCTTAACACGCCGTGATGTATACTTAAATTGCAAACAAAAAGCAATATTTTGAAAGGAAGTAAGTATATGAAAAACAAACAATTTATGGCGGGTATTCTGGCGGTCTTAATGGCGATTTGCGCGGCGGGCTGCTCCAATGAAAAAGGCTCGGAGAGCGGCAATTCTCAGACGTCCTCGGTAAATCAGCAAGCGAAAAACGACAAGCAATCCTCGTCCGTTTCAACCGACGGCTCTACCTCTATGGAATCCGTTATCGGGTTCTTAAGCGAGGCTTATCAGGAGAAAACGAGCGTTAAAGTTACCTACAATCCCACAGGTTCGGGTTCGGGAATACAAGCCGTTCAGGACGGACGCTGCGACATCGGACTTTCGAGCCGTGACCTCAAGCCCGAAGAAGCACAAACTCTTAACGGTACGGTAATTGCTCTCGACGGCATAGCTGTTATCGTAAACAAGGATAACGCCGTTGCAGATCTCACAAAAGAGCAGATAACCAAAATCTATCTTGGTGAAATCAAAAACTGGTCGGAAGTCGGCGGCAGCGACGCTCCTATCGTTTGCATAGGCAGAGAAGCAGCGTCGGGAACTCGCGACGGCTTTGAATCCGTCACGGGAACGGCGGAAAAATGCGTTTACTCGCAGGAACTCACTTCAACGGGCGACGTAATTCAGACAGTCGCGTCTAACCCTAACGCCATAGGTTATGCGTCGCTTGCGGCTGTCGGAGATACCGTAAAAGCATTGAGCGTTGACGGAGTTACTCCCTCGGAAGATACGGTTTTAAGCAAGGAATACCCCATTCAAAGAGGATTCTTGCTTGTTACTTCTAAAGACAAGGCTCTTTCAGCATCGGCGCAGGCGTTCTTCGATTTCTGCACAAGCAGCGAAGTAAGCGAGTATATAAGAGAGGCGGGTGCGGTTCCTGTTGCAGACTAATGCGGTTTCAGCTATACATATTCTCGAAAAGCCGAAAAAGGCAAATCCCGCCGCAGAAATCTCCGAAAAGCTTATGCACATTATTTTCGGAGTATGCGGGTTTATAGCCGTGGCGTTTGTACTGGTGATAACGGTATTCCTTGTCATTTCGGGAGCGCCCGCGATAAGCGAGATAGGAATAACAAATTTCCTTTTCGGAACGGAATGGGCGCCGACAAACTCCGACCCGAAATTCGGCATACTGCCGTTTATTTTAAGTTCGGTCTGCGCGACAACAGGCGCGGTAATTATCGGAGTGCCTGTCGGCATTTTATGCGCGGCGTTTCTCGCAAAATTTTCGGGAAAGCGGATAAGCGCGGCGGTAAGCGGCGCGGTCAGCCTTATGGCGGGAATACCGTCGGTGGTTTACGGACTTCTGGGAATGATTTACGTTGTTCCTGCCGTTCGTGAAATTTTCGGACTTCCCGACGGAGCAAATTTGTTTTCGGCAATAATCGTGCTTGCAATTATGATACTGCCGTCGGTTATCTCGGTATCGGAAACCGCTCTGCGAGCCGTTCCGAGGGAATACGAGGAGGCGTCTTTGGCTCTCGGTGCGACGCACGCGGAAACGGTTTTCAAGGTGAGCATTCCCGCCGCGAAAAGCGGAATAACCGCGTCTGTCGTTCTCGGCGTGGGGAGAGCGGTAGGAGAGGCAATGGCGGTTATAATGGTCGCGGGAAACGTCGCGAATATGCCCGGCATTTTCAAGAGCGTAAGACTTCTCACAACAGCGGTAGTAAGCGAGATGTCGTATTCTTCGGGACTTCACCGCGAGGCGCTGTTTTCTATCGCTCTGGTGCTGCTTATATTCATTTTGGCGATAAATCTTGTGCTGAACATTATTGTAAAGAGGGATAGGAAATGAAAATAAAAAACCAAATAAAAGGCTGCCGAAAAATTAAAAGTGTTTTTCTGAATGCTATTGTTTGGACAGCCGCGGCGTTCATCTGCCTTTTGCTTGCGGGAATGATTTTATGTATTCTAATGCGCGGACTTCCGAACATAAGCTTTGATTTTCTCACAAATAAACCGAGCCTGCTCCACCACACCGTCGGTATTCTGCCAAATCTGCTGAACACGCTCTATATTATCATTATGACGCTCCTGATTGTACTTCCGCTCGGAGTGGGCGCGGCGGTGTACCTGAGCGAATACGCGAAAAATAAAAAAGCCGTCAGAATTATAGAGCTTGCCGCCGAAACGCTTTCGGGAATACCGTCGATAATCTACGGACTTGTCGGAATGTTGATTTTCGTGCAGTTCTGCTCACTTCAGACAAGTCTGCTTGCGGGCGCTTTAACGCTTGTGATAATGACCCTGCCGACAATCATCAGGACAACTCAGGAAAGCCTTAAAACCGTTCCCGAAAGCTACCGCGAGGGCGCTTTCGGACTTGGCGCGGGAAAATGGCACGCAATAAGAACAGTCGTTCTGCCGTCCGCGATTGACGGCATTGTCACAGGCTGCATTTTAGCGGTAGGAAGAATTGTCGGAGAAAGTGCCGCGCTGATGTTTACGGCGGGTATGGCGAACGAGATATTAACGCCTAAGGAAGCGTTAAGCGCGGGCGGCGCGGGTTCTACGCTCACGGTTTCAATGTACTTTTACACAAAGGAGCGCGTGGATATCGATACGGCGTTCGCTATCGCGGCGATACTGCTGATACTCACGCTTTTGCTTAATATTGCCGCGAAAGTCGCTGCAAAACTACTGAAGAAAGGAAAAGGAAAATGAACGCTGTTTCAGCGAAAAATGTAAACCTGTGGTACGGAAAAAATCAAGCCTTGAAAGACATAAACCTCGATTTTCCCGCGCGGAAGATAACCGCGCTTATAGGTCCGTCGGGGTGCGGAAAATCCACGTTTCTGAAATCCCTCAACCGAATGAACGACCTTGTGGAGGGCTGCCGCGTAGAGGGCGAAATTACGCTTGACGGCGTGGATATTTACAAAGACTATGATGTGAATGAGCTTAGAAAGCGCGTGGGAATGGTCTTTCAGAAACCGAACCCGTTTCCTATGAGCATTTACGACAACATCGCCTACGGACCGCGTATTCACGGCATACGTTCGCACAAAAAGCTGGACGAAATTGTGGAAATGTCGCTGAAAAAAGCGGCTATCTGGGACGAATGCAAGGACAGGCTGAAAAAGAGCGCGCTCGGAATGAGCGGCGGTCAGCAGCAGAGATTGTGTATCGCTCGCGCGCTTGCGGTTGAACCCGAAGTGCTGTTAATGGATGAACCGACTTCCGCGCTCGATCCGATTTCCACTTCCAAAATTGAAGATCTGGCAATGGAACTTAGCGAAAAATATACCATTGTAATTGTCACGCACAATATGCAGCAGGCGGCGAGAATTGCCGACCAAACGGCGTTTTTCCTGCTCGGAGAACTTATTGAATCGGGCGACACCGACAAAATGTTTTCAATGCCGTCCGACAAGCGCACGGAAGATTACATCACAGGGAGGTTTGGTTAATGCGCGACCGTTATGAAGAACAGCTCCGACTGCTGAATAAAGAACTTGCGGAAATGGGCGGACTTTGCGAGGAAGGCATATCCTACGCCGTGAAATATCTCACGGAAAATAAGCCAGAAATGAAGAAAAACGCCGAAGACTGTGAAAAGCAGATCGACCGAACAGAACGCGATATCGAGGCGCTTTGTATGCGCCTTTTAATGCACCAGCAGCCTGTCGCGGCGGATTTTCGGCAAATCACCGCCGCGCTGAAAATGATTTCCGATATGGAGCGTATCGGCGACCACGCGGAGGACATTGTAGAACTTGGAGATTACATCGGCGAAACGGATAAAACTCTCCGCGAGCATATAGGAAAAATGGCGCAGGCGGCGGTGAAAATGCTTTCCGCAAGCGTAAACTCCTACACAGAAAAGAACGCGGACCTTGCGAAGTCGGTAATTTTAATGGACGATACCGTGGACCGGTTGTTTATCGAGATGAAACAAAAGCTGCTCGACGCCGTAAAAAGCGAGGCGGAGGACGCGGCGGCACTTCTTGATTTGCTGATGATAGCGAAATATTTTGAGCGTATCGGCGACCACGCGGAAAATATCGCCGAGTGGGTGATATACGCTCTCACGGGGCAGCACAAGGCTTGATTTTCTATGCAAAATGTGGTATCATATTAACGGGTGATAAAAATGGAGAAAATCTATTTTGTCGAGGACGACGACAATATCCGAAAGCTGGTATGCTACGCATTGAAACGGGAAAATTACGCGGTGGAGGGATTTGCTCTGCCGTCCGAATTTTACAGCGCATATCAGAACGAAAAGCCCGATTTGATACTGCTTGACATAATGCTCCCCGAAGAGGACGGGCTTTCGATACTCGGAAAAATACGCCGCAAAGACCCCGAAATGCCCATTATTATGATTACCGCAAAGGACAGCGAATTTGACAAGGTGACGGGACTTGACGCGGGCGCGGACGACTATATCGCAAAGCCGTTCGGAATGACGGAGATGATTTCCCGTGTGCGTGCGGTATTGCGGAGAAGTAAAAGAACAGCAGATGAAAACTCGGTTTTTCATATGGGAATAATGACCGTGGATAGCGCAAAGCACGTTGTAACCGTTTCGGGAGAGCCTGTATCGCTTTCGTTCAAGGAATTCTCTCTGCTTGAAATTCTGATGAGAGCGGGCGGGAAAGTCGTTTCCCGTGAGGAATTATTTGAAAAAATATGGGGAGAATTTTACGGCGAATCACGGACGCTTGACGTGCATATCCGAAATCTGAGAAGCAAGCTTGGAAAAGCGGGAAAATACATTCAGACCGTGAAAAATATCGGCTATAAAGTCGGTGAAGATGATGAATAAGAAAATATTCCGATATACGCTTTTTATAACGATAATTCTGCTCGTCATAAGCATTGCGGCAATTGTCGGGCTGCTCTACGGGAATTTTGAAAATCAGCTAAAATCGCGGCTTGAAACCGAGGCTGAATATGTCGGCGCGGCAATTTCTGCGGAGGGCGTTTCTTATTTTGACAGGATAAACAGCGATGAGCGCGTTACGCTTATCGCGCCCGACGGCACGGTGATTGCCGACACACGGGCGGAGCCGGACAAACTCGAAAATCATCTTGACCGAAAGGAAATTCAGCTTGCGCTGCAAAACGGCAGCGGCACAAGCGTTCGTTATTCCGAAACCTTTATGGAGAGGACGGTCTACTATGCCGTGAAACTCGAAAACGGGAATATTCTCCGAGTTTCTGCAAGGCAGAACACGATTTTAAATATCATCATAAATCTTGCCGTTCCGATAGCGGTGATAATTCTGCTTGCGGTTGGAGCGTCGGCAATTCTTTCCGTGAAAATCTCAAAGAATATCATTGACGATGAAGAACGCGAAAAACGCGAACAAATGCGGCGTGAATTTACGTCGAATGTTTCGCACGAACTGAAAACTCCGCTTACGTCTATTTCGGGATTTGCGGAAATGCTTATGCAGGGCGACGCGGACAGAGAAACGGTCGCTGATTTTTCTAAATCAATTTATGACGAATCGCAGAGAATGATAACGCTTGTGCAGGATATCCTGCGAATTTCTGAATTAGACGAAAAAACGGAATTTGAACAGGAACAAGTTGACCTCTATGACCTTGCGGAAAATATAGCAGAACGTTTACAGTCCGAAGCGGAAAAATCGCAGGTAC
>CANQNY010000028.1 GCA_947625335.1 uncultured Clostridia bacterium
GTTAAGAGCCTTAGCCATAGGAGCAAGGCAGTTAGTGGTGCAGGACGCAGCAGAGATGATCTGGTCGTCCTTTGTAAGAGTATTCTCGTTTACAGAGAAAACAATGGTCTTAAGGTCGTTGCCCGCAGGAGCGGAAATAACAACTTTCTTTGCGCCCGCGTTGATGTGAGCCATGCTCTTGTCCTTAGAGCAGTAGAAACCTGTGCACTCGAGAACAACGTCAACGCCGAGCTGTCCCCAAGGAAGATTTTCAGCCTTAGCCTCAGCGTAGATTTTGAGGGTCTTGCCGTCTACGGTGATAGTGCCTGCCTCGTCGTCAGCGGAAACAGTATGAAGATTGTCGCCGATCTTTCCGCAGTAGCCGCCCTGCGCGGTATCATACTTAAGGAGCTGAGCCAGCATAGAGGGCTTGGTAAGGTCGTTGATAGCGACGATCTCATAGCCGTCCGCGCCGAACATCTGTCTGAACGCCAAGCGTCCGATTCTGCCAAATCCGTTGATTGCAACTTTAACTGCCATTGGAATAATCCTCCTGAAAGAAAAATTTTTGCGATAAAATCGCGTGATATCTTCTATCAAATAATATTATACTAAATTTTTACCCATTTATCAAGTGATTTTCCGAAAAAACAGCCATATTTTTGTGTAAATTTTAACAAGTTGAATTTGTGCATATTTAACAAAAAATTAACAAACCCCCAAAATTTTCCTACACTTTATATACCATAGGACAATTTTGGCTACACAATATTTTGTCATTCGCGGAAAAATTCGGTAAACCACAGCTTATCGGCGTTTTTTACGGTAAATTCTCTGCCGTTGAGGTACTGGAGCTGTCCCGCGGGCGTTGTAAAGCGGAAAATCAGCTTGTAGGAACACAAAGCCTGCGTTTTCGCGCCAAAACGCTTATTTACGGCGTTATCCCCGTACTTTCCGTCACCCAGCAGCGCGTGCCCGATATGCGCGAAATGCGCCCTTATCTGGTGAGTTCGCCCCGTAAGCAGATCTACCTCGACAAGCGACAGCTCTCCCCTGCTTTTAAGTGTGCGGTACGCAGTTTTAATCGTAAGATAGCCCGCCTGCGGCTTGTCCGAAATGATAACTCGGTTTTCGTCGGGCAATTTTTTTAGATACGCACAAAGTACACCCTGCGGCGGCTTTGGAGTTCCGACGACAGCGCAGAGATACAGCTTTGTAAGCTCCCTGTCGCGGAGCTTTTGATTTAAAATACGCAGGCTCTCGGCATTTTTCGCGGCGATAACAATGCCCTCGGTGTTGCGGTCAATTCGGTTTACAAGCGCGGGCGTAAAGCTGTTTTCGTCTTCTGGGACATACTCCCCTTTTTGATACAGATAACTCAAAATCCTATTTATCAGCGTGTCTGCGGTGTTGTCGTTATCCTCGTGGACAACCAGTCCCGCGGGCTTATCCGCAAGCAGGATATTTTCGTCCTCGTAAATTACCTCAACTTCGGGCGGTATCTCTCGAAAATCATTCTCACGGACAATAGGCTTTTTTGAAAGAAGTTCCTCCGAAAGGTAAAATCGGAACACGTCTCCCTCTTTCAGGATAACATTCGGCTCGGTTTTCGCGCCGTTAAGCTTTATGCGCTTTTTCCGCATAAGCTTATTCACAAGCGAGGACTTCAGATTTGGATATGCTTTTGATAAAAATCTGTCGGCGCGCTGTCCCGCGTCGTTTTTTCCGACGATAACCTCGGTCATAATTGCTCCTGTGTTTGTTCAGCTTTCTTTTTCGGGCAGATTTTCCTTATATATACAGCATACAGCGAAAGCGAAATTATCCCCGCCGTTGTCCAGCCAACCGGCCACGAGAGCCAAATTCCCGTTGCGCCGAAATGCGGTTTTAGAATAAACGCGAACGCCACTCTTAAAATCAAATCGCTGAACGTTGTCACCATAAACGCCACAACACGCCGCCCGCCGCGCAATATCGCGTCCGCCGCGAGTTTCAGCCCGACCGCGGCGTAAAACGGCGACACGACCGTTAAAAAATGCACTCCCGCCTCCGCCGCAGCAGCGGTGTTGGCGTTGGTTTTATCCATAAACAGGTAAATCAGATTTTCCGCGAAAATATGGTAAAGAATGGAAAACATTGCCGCTATTATAAGCGTCACAAGACTTCCGACGTAAAATCCCTTTTTCACGCGGGGATACTCTTTCGCGCCGATATTCTGCGCTGCAAAGCTGGAAATCGAGTTCCCGACCGTCGAACAGCAGGTCACGGCGAAAGTGTTCAGTTTTATCGCCGAGGCATAACCCGCAACGACGTCTGTGCCGCAGCTGTTGACCAGACTTTGAATGAAAAGCTGTCCGACCGACACAAAACTCTGCTGGAAAATGCTGGGGATAGAAAGAGAGGCTATTTTACCGAGAGTTTTCCACTCGAAAAGCTTGTATTTTTCGCTCGGAATTTCGCCTACTCTATGGAGCAGAACAATAAACGCGAGTACCGAGCAAATCCCTTGGCAAATAAAAGTTGCCCACGCCGCGCCCGCAACTCCCATTTTGAAAACTGCGACAAAAAGCAGATCCATCGCGATATTTCCGAGCGACGAGCCGATAAGAAAATACAGCGGCGTTTTGCTGTCGCCCAAAGCCGTGAAAATTCCCGTGCAGATGTTGTACACGAACAGGAAAACCAGTCCGAGGACGTAAATATTAAGATACGTCTTCGAGTCGGGGAAAATCGACGCGTCGGTGCCGAGTAATTTCAAAAACAGCCCGCTTGTGAAGATACCCACCACCGTCAGCACAGCCGCCAAAGAAAACGTGGAAATTATCGACGTGTAAACCGCCGTTTTCATTCCCTTGTAATCCTTCGCGCCGAAAAGCGTCGAAATCACCACCGAACAGCCGATGTTCATTCCCGTGCCTATGGAGAGAAAAATCATCGTGATAGGGTAAGACGCGCCAATCGCGGCAAGAGCGTCGTTGTTTATAAACCTTCCCGCGATTATGCTGTCGGAGATGTTGTACATCTGCTGGAATATAACGCTTATCAGCAGAGGTATCGAGAATTTTATCAAAATCGGCGTTACCGCGCCGCGGGTCATATCCTTAACCAATGTTCCACACCTTCGTCGTTATTTCTTTAACTTAGCCTCGGCTTTCAAACGCAGATCGCGTTCGAGAATTACCTTTCTTATGCGAATATTCTTGGGAGTAACCTCCACCAGTTCATCGTCCTGAATGAATTCAAGGCTTTCCTCAAGGGACATCTGCTTATACGGGATAAGCCTTAAAGCGTCGTCCGAACCCGACGCGCGCATATTCGTAAGGTGCTTTTTCTTGCAGACATTTACGACAATATCTCCCGCCTTGGGCGACACGCCGACAATCATTCCCTCGTACACGGGAGTTCCCGCGTCGATAAAGAGCGTTCCTCTGTCCTGCGCGTTGAAAAGACCGTAGGCAACCGCCGTTCCCGTTTCCCATGCCACGAGAGAACCCTCTGTTCTTCTCGGAATATCGCCGTAATACGGCTTGTAGCTGTCAAACACGGAGTTCATAACGCCCTCGCCTTTGGTGTCGGTCAGAAACTCGCTCCTGTAGCCGAAAAGTCCCCTTGACGGGATCAGATATTCAAGCCTTGTGCGGCTTCCCACGGGGTGCATTTCTACAAGTTCGCCCTTGCGTTGTCCCATTTTCTCCATAACCGAACCCACAGCCGTTTCGGGAACGTCAATCACCAGACGTTCTACGGGTTCGCATTTCACGCCGTCAATTTCCTTATACAACACTCTCGGCGTTGACACCGAAAGCTCGTAGCCCTCGCGGCGCATAGTTTCAATAAGAATGGAAAGGTGCATTTCGCCGCGCCCTGCAACATTCATAGCGTCGGTGGTATCGCTGTCGGTAACTCTCAGCGACACGTCCTTAAGCGTTTCCTTCATAAGTCTGTCGCGGATTTGGCGTGAGGTTACAAACTTGCCCTCTCTTCCCGCAAACGGAGAGTCGTTGACCGAAAAGGTCATTTCCACCGTCGGCTCGGAGATTTTTACAAACGGCAGCGGCTCGGGATTGCCTGCCGCGCAGATAGTTTCCCCTATCGTAACGTTCTCAATGCCCGAAAGCGCGACAATATCTCCTACCTTTGCCTCCTCGACGGGAACTTTCGAAAGCCCCTCGTACTGGTTTAGCGATACAACCTTTGCCTTGTACGGAGCGGTGCGGTTGTGATAATCGCAAACCACAACCTCCTGATTTTGCTTTATAACGCCGCGTTCAACTCGCCCTACGGCAATTCTCCCGACATAATCGTTATAATCTATCGACGACACCAAAAGCTGCAAATCGCCCGTTTCATCGCCCTCGGGCGGGTCGATATGCTCGATAATCTTCTCGAAAAGCGGCTTGAAATCCGTTCCCATTTCGTCGGGGCTGTAGGACGAACAGCCAAGTCTGCCCGAGCAGAAAACAACAGGACTGTCAAGCTGTTCTTCGGTAGCGTCCAGATCCAGCAGCAGCTCTAAAACCTCGTCTACGACTTCGTGATTTCGAGCGTCGGGACGGTCGGTTTTGTTCACCACAACTATAATCTTGTGACCGAGTTCAAGTGCTTTCTGAAGGACAAATCTCGTCTGGGGCATAGTTCCCTCAAAGCTGTCCACCAGCAGCAAAACGCCGTTTACCATTTTGAGAATACGCTCAACCTCGCCCGAAAAATCGGCGTGTCCGGGGGTGTCTACAATGTTTATCTTGACCCCGTTATACACGCAGGAGGTGTTTTTTGCGAGGATAGTAATTCCGCGCTCGCGTTCGAGGTCGTTGTTATCCATAACGCGGTCGTTTACAACCTGATTTTCGCGGAACGCTCCTCCCTGCTTTAGCATTTCGTCGACGAGGGTCGTTTTGCCGTGGTCGACGTGAGCGATTATCGCTATGTTCCTTAAATCGTTTCTTACCAAAACATTTCACTTTCCTTTATATTTTTTTACCAAAAATCATTATACAACTTTTTGCGCGATACTACAAGAGAATTCTCGAAAAAACGTGTTTTTACCAACGAATTAACAAAAAATGCGCTTAAAATTTGTGCATTTTAACAACAAACTCACCGCAAATCTATTGGTTTTTCTTTTTCAGTATAAGTCTTGAAATCCACCCCGTCGCTTATTACCGTGACATTACCGTTGTACGACGTAGAGCAGACGGTATCGCAGCCCGCGTTCACAAGCCGGTCGATAACCTCTGTCCTCGGGTGACGGTAGGAGTTGTCGGCGGATGCCTCCGCGACAGCTATTTTCGGAGTTACTCTTTCCAGAAATTCCGACGTACTCGAACCCGCGCTCCCGTGATGTCCGAGCTTTAAAACGTCAGCGTCCAGATCGGCGTTAAGTTCTACAAGGTCAAGCTCCGCCTGCTCCTGCAAATCTCCCGTAAACAAAAACGAGTTGTCCCCGTGGACGAATTTTGCCGTGACCGAGCAGTCGTTAAGTTCGGGATAATCGTTATAAACGGGAGCGATTATTTCGAGGTAAGAATTATCCCCCAGAATATAACGCTCCCCCGCGCGGGCGTATTTTATCGGCACATCAAACGCTTTCGCCGCCGTTATGTATCTGTTATATGTTATGCCGTAAGGTATCATATCTGCGGGCAATTCGGGAGCTAGGATAGTGCCGACGGGAATTTCCTGCAAAATGCCGCTTACAGAACCGTAATGGTCATTATGCGGGTGAGTGACGATAAGCATATCAAGATAATCTACTCCCGAATAGTCCAGAAATCCGAGAATTTTCCCGACATTTTCGGGTTCTCCGCAGTCGATAAGAACGCTGTGTTCTTCAGTCAGAATAAGTTCGCAGTCGCCCTGTCCCACGTCGATAAAGCACACCGCCGCCTCCCCGCTTTCAAGAGGAATAGTAGGATCGGGAGCAAATCCGAAGTATTTTATGACC
Source organism: uncultured Clostridia bacterium (assembly GCA_947625335.1). Classification (GTDB taxonomy): domain Bacteria; phylum Bacillota; class Clostridia; order Oscillospirales; family Ruminococcaceae; genus CAG-115. The sequence continues at coordinate 5,924 of CANQNY010000028.1, forward strand.
TCTTTGGAAGAGGGAATTGCAGAAAAATGCAGAAATTCATCGTTTATATGAAAAATCAACGCCGCAAGCAGCACGACTAATTCCGCGCCGTACCTCACCGCGCGCACGGCAGCTTTTCTGTTCCGCTCAGCGTTTTTTCTTTTCGCTACTCGTTCGTTTTCCATGGTTGTCGGTCTTCCCATATGATTTTGAAACATTGTTCCGAGCGTTTTTAGAAGGCTGTATAAGGCAGTCTTTTCCGAAACCAATAAGGTCGCGGCGTTTTGCTATGGAAAGAGCCTTTTCGACAAGCACGCGGTTTTTCGGGTCGTAATATTGCAGCAAAGCGCGCTGCATAGCCTTTTCTTCGGACGTTTTCGGAACGAAAACGGGCTGCATTGTGTACGGGTCTAGCCCCGTATAAAACATTGCCGTGGAAATAGTCCCCGGCGTGGGATAAAAATCCTGTACCTGTTCGGGACGGATATTGTGCCTTTTCTCGAAAACCGCGAGTTCAATCGCGTCGTTAAGCGTACACCCCGGGTGCGACGACATAAGATACGGCACGAGATACTGCTCCTTGCCGCATTTTTTTGTGGAGGCGTAGAATTTCTTTTCAAATTCCTCGTACACCTCAATATGCGGCTTTCCCATCAAATCAAGGACTTTGTTGCTTGCGTGTTCGGGAGCAACTTTCAGCTGCCCGCTGACATGATATTCCACAAGTTCGTCCAGAAACGTGCTGTTTTTTTCCAGCAGCATATAATCGAACCTTATCCCCGAGCGGATAAACACCTTTTTCACGCCTTTTATCGAGCGAAGTCTGCGAAGAAGCCGAATATACTCGCTGTGGTCGGGGTCGATGTTCTTGCACGGTGTGGGAGCTAGGCACTTTCTGCCTTTGCAAAGTCCGAATTTCTCCTGTTTTTCGCAGGAGGGGTGGCGGAAATTTGCCGTAGGACCTCCAACGTCATGAATATAACCCTTAAAATTCGGCTTTTCGGAAAGCATAACAGCCTCGTTGTAGACCGAATCTTCACTTCGGGTCTGAACATGCCGCCCTTGGTGCAAAGCTATCGAACAAAAGTTGCAAAACCCGAAACACCCGCGCGAGTGCGTTATCGAAAACTCAATTTCCTGAATAGCGGGAACGCCGCCGTCTTTCTCGTACATCGGGTGATACGCCCGCATATACGGCAGCTCATAGGCATAGTCAAATTCCTCCTGCGACACCGACCTCTGCGGCGGGTTTTGCACCAGCATCATATTCCCGTGCCGTTGGACTATTGTTCGTCCGTACACCTCGTCCTGCTCGTCATACTGCTTTCGGCAGGCTTTTGCATAGGCTTTCTTGTTTTCGCGGACAATTTCCAAAGAATCGCATTGTACCGCGCCAAGCGGCGTATTTTCGGGCTTTGTGAGATAACAAATCCCCCTAAGATCGTGCATATCAAAAAGCCTTTGCCCCTGCTTGAAACGGTTCAGCATTTGTGAGAGCGTCACCTCGCCCATTCCGTACATCAGAAGATCCGCGCCGCTGTCGACCAAAATCGACGGCATAACGCTGTCGCTCCAGTAGTCGTAATGCGCGAACCGCCTAAGCGACGCCTCCAGACCGCCGATTTCTATCTCTACATCGGGGAAAAGACGCTTTAAAGCCTTGCAATAGACGATAACGGCGCGGTCGGGTCTGCGCCCGCCCTTGCCGCCCGGGGAATACGCGTCATCGTTGCGTTTCTTTAAGGCTACCGTGTAATTCGACACCATGCTGTCGATGTTCCCGCCTGTCACCATAAAGCAGAATTTAGGCTGTCCGAGAGCCTTAAAATCCGCGTCGGACTGCGGCTGTGCAATAATTCCGACAGAAAACCCCGCCGCCTCGATCATGCGCGAAATTATAGCGATACCGAACGTCGGGTGGTCGATATACGCGTCGCCTGTCACGCAGATAAAATCAAGCTGTTCTATACCGCGTTCGTTCATATCCTCTCTTGAAACAGGCAAAAACGGCATTTTACATTCCTTTCAGATTTTCATCAATATACTCCGATAAATTTTTTCTCCGAACAGCATTTCTGTTTTCGGAATACTGCTCGTAACTCTCGTAAAGCCCCTTACAAAGCGGTTTTACGTTCGGCATAAGTTTCAGCATTTCAGAAACGTCAAGAGCGTATTCATAATCGTAAAACGGGAAGTAATTTCTCTGTTCAATTTTGTCGTAAACAAATGCAAATTCGGGCTTTTTCCCTAAAATTTTGTAACATTCCGTTACCCATTCGAGAATATTTACCGTGTCATAATTTCCGACATTGAAAACCCGCTTTTCGGGTTTCTTTTCAAGGAGAATTTCAATAAATCGGCACATATCCTCAATATCGAAAAACTGCAGTTTCATTTTCCCGTCTTTCGGAACATAGAATTTGCGGTCCTGCTCCGCGCAGTCGAAAACAAAAGCCTCGCGGTAAAGATTGTTGTATTTCCCGTAAAGATACGGCGGGCGAAGTATGTACGCATTCGGAATGCGCTCTGAAAGGCGTTTTTCCGCGGCAATTTTGTTTATGCCGTAATCGCCCCAGACGGAATTTGCACCCGTGGGCATTTCCTCCGAAAACGGCTGCGGCAGGGTTTCGGGATAGACTGCGCTTGAACTTATCATTACATAGTTTTCAAACTCCGAAAGACCGTTCAGCAAATCGTCAATATCCGCCGAATTATAAGCAGTCACGTCTATCACCGCGTCAAACAAGTATTTTTTAAGCGTTCCACCAAGCGCGTGCCTGTCGGCGATTATCGGTATAACGCCCGTCGGCTGCGGACGGCTGCCGCGGTTTAAAACATAAACCTCGTTTTCCTTCTCGAAATATTCCGCAGTAAAGCGGCTTGCGAAAACCGTTCCGCCCGTTACGAGAATTTTCATATTCCCTCCGTTATCCGCAGATCTCCCGCGCGATTTTTTCGGCTCTTTCGTAGATTTCGTTTTTGTCGACAGTCGTAAATTCGCCGTTTTCATAGAGAATTTTCCCGTTTACAACGGTCATTTTTACATTCTGCTTTGAACCCGCGTAAACGAGATTTTTAGCTAAATTGTGGAACGGACGCATATTAGGCTGTGAAAGGTCAATCACCGCAAAATCGGCGAATTTTCCGACAGCCAGAACATCGCAGTCAAAAAGCCCCATTGCTCGCGCCCCGCCCTTAGTTGCCATTTCCAGCACATCAAACGCGGGACAAGCCGCCGCGTCGTCCTCGCGGTACTTTTGCAAAGCCGTCACGAGGAACATCTCGCGGAACATATCAAGACAGTTATTCGACGCCGCGCCGTCCGTGCCGATAGCGAAGTTTTTCATGCCGTGCCGTTTCATCTCGCAAATCGGAGCAATGCCGCTTGCAAGTTTTAAGTTAGAGGCGGGATTTGTCACCATAAAAAGCCCCTTGTCGCGGAAAATCTCCATATCGCGCCCGTCAAACCAAACGCAATGAAACCCTCCCCCGCCGTACTCGAACATTCCCAGCTTGTTGAAAAGCTGCGTCGGGGTCATGCCGTAACGCTCGCGGCAGCCCTCAACCTCCGATTTTGTCTCGCTGTTGTGCGTGTACATTGGAGCTTTGTACTTTTGGGAGAGCTTTGCCAGACCCTCCAGAGTCTCGCGTTTGGTGGTATATTCCGCGTGAAAACCAAGCTGATAAGACACAAGCGGGTGGAGAGAATTGTAGGTGTTGAATTCCTCCTCAATCCCCTCGACTGTCCCTCCAAAATCGTTTATAGACCCGCAGATGACCGTCCGAAAGCCCATATCGATGTTCGCTTTGGAATACGCAGGGAGCTTGAAATACATATCAAACGACGAGGTTATCCCGCTTGTGAGATATTCCATATTGGCAAGCTGAGTAAAAACGTAAATTGCGTCCTCCGTAAGCTTTGCCTCGTGCGGGAAAACCTGATTATACAGCCAATCATTCAGCGGCAAATCGTCCGCGAACGACCGCAAAAACGTCATTGCCGAGTGCGTATGCGCGTCCTTGAACCCCGGAATTATCAAATCGCCGTTTAAATCTATCTCGCGGTCGAATTTCCCGGAATTGTCCGTTTTTTCGCCGACATAAGAGATTTTTCCGCCGTCGGTGTGAAGTTCCCCGTCGATTATGTTTTCATTCTCCATTGTGAGAATTTTCGCGTTGTGAAATCTTAATTTCATAGTTATCCTTTCCTAACCGAACATCTTTTTAAGCGACTCTTTATACGGGTATCGGCAGATACCGCGCTCGGTGACTATCGCGGTGATAAGTTCCGCGTCGGTTATGTCAAATGCGGGGTTATAGCATTTTACCGAGTCCTCTGCAATGGGCTTTTCAAAGAATTTGGTCTTAATTTCCTCGCCCGATCGTTCCTCGATAACTATCTTATCGCCGCTTTCGCAGTTGAAATCAATAGTAGAGCTTGGGCAAAAAACATAAAACGGTATCCCGTGATATTTCGCGTTCACAGCGACCGAACGAGTGCCTATTTTATTCGCTGTATCGCCGTTTGCGGCAACTCTGTCGCAGCCGACAAAACAAGCCTGTATTTTCCCCTGTTTCATCAGCATTGACGCCGCGCTGTCGCAAATCAGCGTAACATCGATCCCCGCGTGATTAAGCTCAAACGAAGTAAGCCTTGCCCCTTGAAACAGCGGTCTTGTTTCATCGCTGAAAACGTGAAAATTATACCCGCGCTCTTTCCCGAGCAGCAGCGTTCCAAGCCCCGTTCCGTACTCGAAAGCCGCCAGCGCGCCCGCGTTGCAATGCGTTAAAATGCCATCGCCGTCGCGGACAAGCGTCAGCCCGTTTTCGGAGATTGCCTTGCACATAGCCCTGTCCTCGTCGCAGATTTTCGTACACTCCTCATAAAGCAGCGGCAACGCGGATTTTTTTCCGTGCCCCCTTGCCGCCGAAAGCATACGTTCCACGGCGTGACTTAAATTCACCGCCGTAGGGCGCGAGGAAATCAGATACTCCCCGAGCCTTGACAGCTCTTTATAAAACCCGTCGCTCTCCTCAAACGGTATCTTCCGCGCGAGAACATACATGCCAAACCCCGCGGCTATCCCGATAGCGGGCGCACCGCGAACGCGAAGTTCTTTTATCGCCTCGAAAAGACCCTCCGCGTTCTCAAGCCTTAAATACTTTATCTCGCCCGGCAGCAGCGTTTGATCGAGTATTTCGACCGCCGTTTTGTCGTCTGACAGTCTTAGCGTAAAAATCTTGTCCATATTATCCTATTGTCGTTATCTTTTTGGATTTCAGTATCTTAAAAAGCGTTTCCCTGTTGAAAACAATGAACTTGTATTCCTCACCGTTTTTCAGAGAAACAATTACCGCGGGAAAAACCAGCGCACGGCTCGCCAAAACTTGCTTTATCGCGGAATAAGGCATTTTAATGTGCTTTAGTTTTTCGGGCAGAGTAAGCTTTTGGGCGCGAAAAATTATCCCCTTATCATCTGCGTACAATCCCCCGCCTTGAGCACCCTCCCAACAAAGCGATGCGTAAAATGCTTTTTTCATACACGCCTCAATTGAAATAAACAACTTCGCTTTCGGCTTTTTCGGTGGGAGCAATCAAATCCGCGAGAATAACGGGACCCGTGCCCTTATAGCAAGCCTGTTTTTCCGCGACAACTTTGCCCTTTACCTCGACCCAGTCGCCGTCGCCCCACTTCGCCTCGTCGGGGCTTTTCACAAGAATACCCACGACTTGAATATCGTTCGCACAGCAGGTCATTGCTCTCCGCGAGATAACAAAATACCCCTTCGGAACGTTCTTCGCGCGGAAAACCATTCCCCTGACGTGAACGTTTTTGCCTTTATAGCGCGGCGCGTTGCTCATAATGTCGATATACCACAGCCCAAAATCGTCGTGAACTATCTCGATAGGGTCGGCGTTCACATCGAAAGGCATTTCGTCGTCGCCCTGAAATCCCTGTTCAACACTTCCGTCAACGTACTCGAACATCATATCAATCCGCGGATTTAACGCCTTTACGGCGCGGCGCAAACGCTTTTTGTCCACTTTTCCGGGTTCGCAGCGGTTGAATATTATAATATCGGAAACCGCAATGTCGTCCGACAGCAGCTGCCGCATATTGTTCATATACACCTCAAATTTGGAATGGTCGACAAACATAAATATCTGGTAAAAAATCCAGTCTTTCGGAGCTTTCTGCGCCATATCGCGCAAGCTCCACATACCGTTGTACTCCAGCATAACGCGCGAGGGCTTGTGCTTTTTGACAAGCGCGGTGAGGTTTTCGGGGTTGAAATCCTCCTCGTCTTCGATATACTCCACCTCGGAGTTGGAGGCTTTCAAAATTCTCTCGTCAAGCTCGACTTCACCCTGCTCGCACGCGATAACAAGCGTTTTTTCGCCCTTGCTGAATTCCTTGTCGTTGAGGGTCTCCTCGATAAAGGTGGTTTTCCCGCTTTCGAGAAAACCTGTCATCAAATATACGGGTATCTCCATTGCTTTTCTCCTAATCAAACGCCAAACAGAGCCTTAATTTTGTCTTCAACCAGCTTCGAGCCGATAACGCACATTCTGCCCGTAACGTCCGCAGGACCTGTTCTTACTTCGTATTCCTCGGGAACGAAGTCGAAATGATACCACACGCCCTCCGCTCCGGGAACAATGCCCTTTGCTCTCAAAACAACGCCGTATTCCTCGCCGGACAGCTTTGAAAGCGCGTTTTCAAGCTCCGCTTTGCTGAACTTCTTCGCGGACTCAATTCCCACAGACGTAAACACCTCGTCCGCGTGGTGATGGTGATGATGGTGGTCGTGGTCGTGGCAGCCGCACTCGCCGTGGTCATGATCGTGGTGGTGATGTTCGTGTTCATCGTCGTCATCATCGTCATGGTGGTGACAGCAATGACCATGTTCATCATGTTCATCTTCATCATCGTGGTCGTGGTGGTGATGTTCATGCTCGTGTTCATGTTCATCATCGTCATGATGATGCGAATGACCGCAGACGGGGCAAATATCCTCGTCCTTCAGCAGCTCGTCCGCAAACTTGTTTTCGGTCTCCATAGCCGCGAGAATTTGCTTTCCGCTAATATCGTCCCAGCTTGTGGTAACGATCGTCGCATGTTCGTTCAGCTCCCGCAGCATATTCACCGCCGCCTCAAGCTGCTCCTCGGAAAGCTTTTGCGAGCGGCTGAGAATGATAGTTTTTGCAGTCTCGACTTGGTTTTTGTAAAACTCGCCGAAGTTTTTCATATACATCTTAATTTTCGACGCGTCAACAACGGTGGTGTAGCTGTTGAGGACGATTTTGTCGCTCCCCACGCCCATAACCGCCTTGATAACGTCGGAGAGCTTTCCCACGCCCGACGGCTCGATAAGAATTCTGTCGGGAGAAAACTCGTCCAGCACCTTTTTCAGAGCCTCTCCGAAATCGCCCACCAACGAACAGCAAATACAGCCCTGATTCATTTCGGTAACCTGAATTCCCGCCTCTTTCATAAATCCGCCGTCAATGCCTATCTCGCCGAATTCGTTCTCGATAAGCACCAACTTCTCGTTGTTGTAAGCCTCCTTAAGCAGCTTTTTGATGAGAGTGGTCTTGCCTGCCCCCAAAAAGCCCGAAAAAACATCTATCTTTGTCATAAAAATCCCCTCTTAAAAAATATTTGGAATAAATTCCAACTTATATTGTACCACATTTTTTTGCAATAGTCAAGATATAGGCAAAAAAATCAACTTAAATCTATCTGTTGTTCGAGCATTTGACACATTATACAAATTGTCCGCAGTAAAACCGTCATATTGCACAAGCAAAAATAATTTGCCCCAAAAAGTGTAATCTCAAACCCTGTTGTCCGTCTTTACTGTTAGAGGGGAAGAATTCTATTTTACAACAGGGGGATAATTATGAAAAAATTTCTTACGGCAGTTTTGCTTTCGGCAATGATTTTAAGCCTTGCAGGGTGCGAGAGCGAAAACGTTTCGCAGGACAATTCTTCGGACGACGTTTCGGGAGAAGTTATGGGGTTTAAGACCGAATACGAAGATGAAATTTACATACCCGACGATTTTAACGCTACAAACCACGAAAATCCCCGTGAGGATTACTCAACCGAGGAAGTTGTAAAAATCATCGAGGAAAATTCGGATTTCAAGCTGTCGGATAACTTTACGGCGCACGTCCCGAAAAGCCTCGGTCACGTCAGCACGTTTTATACGGGAATTCCGCCTTTTCCGTCGGGCGAGGATGTTTTAAAGGATTTTCATGCGTTTTTTGAATATGCTTACCCGAATGCCGAATTTGACGAAAGTTACCTTAAAATCGACCTGAAAGATATGAGAACAGGCGAATTTGTCCGCAACGCTGCACTCAGCGACTGCTATGACGAAATTATGAGCAACACGCTCCAGCCGTTTGTGTTTTTTTACGACCAAAGAACAGCCGGCGAGGGTTACGAAAGGTTATATCTGTTTTATCAGCCGCCCACGGGCGTCGGCAGTACACAGATAAGACGCGGCGTTTATGATAAGGTCGGGGAGGAGCTTGGCGTTATAAGCAAAAGCACCGACGAATACTTTCCGCCGAAGACCGTTTTTATCGGGGAATATTCTCCCGACAGCGAGGAGAGCTTTCCGTTGTTGGACGGGGAAATTTCGATAAAAGACGCATCCGCCGTCGTGACGGATTTCATAAATAATATGCCGAGCATCGCGCAAATTTATTTTGATATGTGCGCGAGGAGTGTTTCCGTTTATAAAATGACCGACGACCTTTATTATTACGAGGTTTACGTTTCAGACATCTATGACAACATTCCGTTTGATATCGAATTTGAGGTACAAATGATAAACTGCCGTTGCATCGACCGGCTTTACAATACAAACAGAAGTCATACCGTTATCGACGAGGAGCAATTTAATGAGGTTCTTCCGTTTTCCGAGGCTGTCAGAATAGCAAGCGGGAAGATGACCGACTATGTGGATTTTGAGATTACAAGAGCGGAGCTTGTCTACAAACAAAAATCGGCTATAGGGTCGTTAAATTGGGGCGAAACCCAAATCCCCGTATTTCCCGCGTGGAAAGTCGAGCTCTACAATCCGAACGACGATATTACCTATGATTGTTTCGTAAACGCCATCGACGGAACGTTTGAGTATTCTGATTAAGGATTTTTATGAGAATTTTTTTAGTAGAATTAAGGAAAATTTTCACGTCTGCGGGATTTTACATCTGCGTAATTTTTACGGTGATACTGCTGTTTTGCGCGGAAATCTACACCGAGCCGCAGACAATGGACAGATATTCGGTGATAAACGCGCTTTTGCATTTTCCGCGTGAGGAGCTTTCCGCGCATTTGGAATTCGGGAATTCTTATGTGATGTCGTTTGCGCGAAACGGCTGGATAACGCTTTTTGTGCCGATAATAACGGCGTTTTGTTTCGTGCCGCAGATATGCGCGGAGCGTGTCAGCAAAGCGACGCGTTACGGGATCTTCCGCTCCTCGAAGTTTAGATATATTTTTTCGCGCTGTTTTGCGGGAATTTTTTCGGGAGGGCTTGCTATGACCCTCGGTTATGCGATTTTTTGCGGAGCGGTGTATTTTCTGTTCCCAAGCTCTTCCGACGCGTTTTTTGCATTTTCATTTTGGAAAGCAACTCTCGGAATGTGGCTTTACGGCGCATTTTGGAGCGTTCCCGCAATGTTTTTTTCAAGCGTTATGGGGAATAAATATCTGATAATTTGTATTCCGTTTTTCCTGAAATACTCGTTCACGCAAACCGTTTATATGCTCCAGAACAAAGCTTTCTCCGCAGAAAACGCAAATAATACGCTACTTAAAATCACCGGAATAATTCGTCCCGAATCGCTGATGTACATCGACCAAAACGCCGTTCTTTGGCAGACGATATTGTTTTACAGTATAACAGCCGCCGTTTTTATCGCAGGATTTGCAATAATTCAATGTAATCGGAGGGACTGCGGTGAATAAAACAGTAAAACAAATTTTCTCCGTCGCGAAAACGGAATATATAAGGTGGATAACAAATCCGCGGATAATAATTCTCGGAGTGCTGCTGATTTTTATTAAAACGCTCGCGATAGAACCGCTTGCCGCACGCGCCGAGAAATTCGGCGAAAAGCTGATAATATTCGAGCCGTTTATCGCGGTGGGAAATTCGGGAATGCTTGCGATGCTTATTCCGCTGGTGTTTCTGGTGCTGCTTGCGGATTATCCGAAATTCGGCGGGAACACAATGTTTTTTATCTCGCGCACGGGAAAAAGAAACTGGCTCTGCGGGCAAATTCTGTTCCTTATATCGGCGATTTTCACGTTTATGAACGCGATTTTGCTGTCAAGCATTTTGTTTTCGGGCGGAAAATTCGGCACGAACTGGAGCGACGCGGTCACAAAATACAACTCTCGTTTTCCCGAAGAGGCGTTCAATTTTGACTCGCAGCTGCTGCCGTCAAATCTCTACAACCAAATCCCGATGATAAAAGCGGTATTGCAGACGTTTATTCTGATGAGCGCGTATTTGTTGACGCTCTCGCTTATAATTTACCTGTTCAAGATACTTTTCGGGAACGCAACGGGATTTGCCGCAGCAATGGGAATAATCGCGCTTGGAGTTACAACTACCTCGCTGTATTCGGAACTTCGGTGGGCGTTTCCGATGGCGAACACGATAATGTGGCTGCATTACGAGGAGATCTTGAAAGAGCCGATATATCCCGTGTGGGCGTCGTTTTTGTATTTCGCGGCGGCAATAATTATTCTGTCGGCGTTCAATTTTCTCGGCTTGAAAAAACTGAATTTAACGGAGAGCATTGAATTATGATAGTCATCAAAAACGTCAATTTAACCATTAGGAAAACCGTTATCCTGCATAACATAAACGTCAATTTTGAGCGCGGAAAAATACATGGTCTGATCGGCAGAAACGGCAACGGCAAGACAATGCTGATGAAGTGTATTTGCGGCTTTGTAAAGCCAAGTTTCGGAGAAATTTTTGTTGACGGAAAACGCATAGGCAAAGACCTTGATTTTCCGAAAAATACGGGGATAATTATCGAAACTCCGGGATTTATCCCGTATTATTCGGGTTATAAAAATCTGAAACTGCTTGCAGACCTGAACGGGAAAATCAATGCAGAGCATGTCCGCGCCGCGATGACAAAAGTCGGACTTGACCCGAACCTTAAACGTTCCGTTAAAAAATATTCACTCGGAATGCGCCAGCGGTTAGGGCTTGCGCAGGCGATTATGGAAGACCCCGACTTGCTGATCCTCGACGAGCCGATGAACGGTCTGGACAAGGACGGGGTGCTTGATATGCGAAAGTATTTGCTTGACCTCAAAGAGTCGGGAAAAACGATTTTGATAGCCTCCCACTCCGCCGAGGATATTGACGTTTTGTGCGATACGGTGTGCGAAATGGATAAGGGTAAACTTATTAAAATTAGGTAAAACAAAAAAGACGCTTTTACAAACAAAAGCGTCTTTCCTATTATTTCCAAAATTCTCAAATATGGTCGTTCATATAGTTTATCAACGCGCCGATCTGCGGTTTTGAGAACTGCGCGTCCGCGCCGACCGAGTTGCCCTTAGCCCTCATCTGCTCGTTAATAAGCGAGGAGAACAGGTACACAGGTATCTTTTTCAGAGTCTCGTCGTCCTTGATAAGCTTTGTAAGGTGGTGTCCGTCCATCTGCGGCATTTCAATATCGCTTATAACACAAGCAATCTGGTCGAGAATATTCCCGGGGAGCGTCTTGTGACCGCTTATATATTCCCACGCGTCCTTGCCGTTATCGAAAGAAACAACGTTCTTATACCCCGCCTCGCCAAGCGTATTTTTAATAAGAGTATTGAGGAACGGCGAATCCTCCGCAATAACGATATGCTTTTCAGCCTTGGATTCATCGGTCATAGTCGCACCTGTAGCGTCAATTACCGCAGAACGATTTATATCGGAAACTATCTTTTCAAAGTCGAGTATCAGAATAATTCTGTCGGACAACTTCGCAATACCGGTAGCGATATTCTGCTGACCATCGCCGGAAATTCTCGGCGGCTTTTCAATGTCCTCCCACGAGATACGCTGAATTCCCTTTACAGATGAAACATGGAAACCTACGTCCATTTGATTGAAGTTGCAGATGATAAGCAAATCGTGCCCCGAATCATCGCTTTCCTTATTCAGCACCTTATGTAAATCGATAACAGAAATGACCTTATCACGCGGAGTAAACACGCCCTCGAACGCCTCGGGAGAATCGGGCACGGGAATCATCGGCTGATAATTCATTATTTCGCTTACTTTAGCGATATTTATGCCGAAATTCTGTTTTCCGACCATAAACTCCAGCACTTCAAGTTCATTTGTACCGCTTTCAAGGAGGATATTACTTTCCATACTAAAAAACTCCTTACAAAATTTTCCTTTTAGCATAATCATTTCTGCTATGCTACATACTTATATTATACTATAAAAATTTCAAAAAATCAAGAGATTTTATACACAAATGTCATATTTTTTATAAATTCAAGAAAAGCTATTGACAAATTTGATAAAATGTGATAAAATAAAGAAAACGGTAAAGGAGGTTGTGGCTTTATGGAGATGGCTATTGCGTCGGCATCCGTGCAAATGGCGATGTCGAACACACAGCAGGCGTTGGCGGTCGGCATGCTCAAGAAGAATATGGAATATTCCGAGCAGTCCATGGAGGCTATCACCGAAATGCTTAACAGTATGCCTTCACCCGATGGAAGAGGTATGCTGCTGAACGTTCGCGCATAACCGAAAAAACGCTCCCGATATATCGGGGGCGTTTTTTTGCCGGTTTGGGCATCGACTAGTGTGACACGGGCACCAAACTGCTTGTAACCATAACCAAGACAACCCGCTAGATAGCTACCAGTGCTAGTACCTGCGCCAGTTGTAAGATTAACAATTTCACCTGGAACTGAAGCACTAGCAGTGCCTGCTAGAAAAGCGAAAGTTATTATAAATAATAGTAGTAGCATAAGAAAAGAGACAGCTTTTTGCTGTCCCTTTCTTATATTCAATTTATAATGTATCAGAAGAACTCCTCCCTTCGTAAAACAAGTTAAGTATCGCTAACCAGGAGATAAAAATTAAACGACATTAGGATTTTTTCCACCTGCTCCGAAGCCAGGAGGTGTCGGTACATTTACACTTGTACCCTCTTTAGACCATACACCATTTTGGAAATGCCACTTATCGCCGTTTTGGTCTACGAATGTAAGGCCATGATCTTTTAACCATGTGCCCATAGGACAGCCATTTTCATCCAAAGGATACCCTGTAGTATCACTGGGGGTGTATTTCTGGGTGGTTGGCTGACTTTGTACGGGTTGGCTACTGGATGTAGGTTGACTTTGTGCAGGGGCACTGCTACTTGAAGCGGGTTTACTGCTCGAAGCAGGCTTAGACTCGACGGGCTTGGATTCTGCAGGCTTACTGCTAGATACAGGCTTGCTTTCCACTGGTTCACTGTCTACGGGGGCACTCTCCATAGGAGCGGACTCTACGGGTTTGCTTTCTACTGGTTTCGACTCTGTAGGTTCGCTCTCTACGGGGTCACTCTCCACAGGAGAGGACTCTACAGGCTCGCTTTCTGTGGGTTCTGATTCGATGGGTTCACTTTCTACGGGTGTGGACTCTACGGGCTCACTACTAGAGGTGACTATCTCGTTGCTGTAAACGTCCACATCTGATACTTCACTTGGCGAACAACCGGTGAAAAATCCTGTGGCAATTGCCATAGCTGTGACCGTAATAATTGTTTTCCTTACATCGTCTTTAAAACTCATAAAATACTCCTTTCTCTATGAGTTGCCTATACTGTAAGTATCTATACCTTATAGTATAGCATTTTCTGGTTCTGTTGTCAATAGGTTTTGCGGTTTTATACCACCTGGAAGATGTAAAATTTCAGGTAATCGGTCTCGGGGACGTTCCACAAAATCGGGTGGTCGGGAGACTGTCGGCGCGCCTCAATCTGCCGAAGAGAAATGTTCGCGTCTGCGGCGGCGTCATGCAGCATCTGCTTGAAAAGCGGCTCTGTCATAAAATGCGAGCAGGAGCAGGTCGCCAGATACCCTCCCCTCGGGAGCAGCCGCATTGCCTTAAGATTTATCTCCTTGTACCCGCGGACAGCGTTTTTCACGGTGCTGCTGCTCTTGGTGAACGCGGGCGGGTCAAGAATTATGAAATCGTACGGGCTGCCGCCGTTTTTATGAAGTTCCGTCAGATAATCGAATACATTTGCCGTCGTGAACTGCATTTTATCCGCAAGACCGTTCAGCGCGGCATTTCTTTTTGTCATTTCAACAGCGTCCTCGGATATGTCAACCGCGTTTACAAGCTTTGCTCCCGCCGCCGCAGCGTTCAGAGCAAAAGCTCCCGTGTGCGTGAAACAGTCGAGAACCTTTCTCCCCTGCGCAATTCGCCTGATAGCCAGCCGATTGTACTTCTGGTCAAGGAAAAATCCCGTTTTCTGCCCGTTTATATAATCAACAGTATATCGAATTCCGTTTTCAACAATTTCGGTAACTCCCGACAAGTCCGTCCGAAGTCCGCTCCAAAAGCCCTTGTATTGCTCAAGACCCTCAAGCTCGCGAATTTTAACGTCGCTCCGTTCATAAATCGCGGAAATATGCTCGCCGAGTCTTTCAAGTTCCTCAGCAAGCAGCTCGTACAGCATATCCTTAATTTTCTCGATACCGAGCGACAAGACCTGTGTTACCAGAATATCGCCGAACCTGTCAACCGTAAACCCCGGAAAACAATCCGCCTCGCCGAAAATCAGCCTGCAGCACGAAAAATCCTCTGCCATAACGGTTTTTCGGTACTCCAGCGCATAGCGAACGCGCCGCCTGTAAAAATCGCGGTCGAATTTATCGTTCGGGTTTCGGGAGATAATTCTCACGCGGATTTTGGAATTATCATTGATAAAACCCGTGCCAAGATACCGTTCTTTAGAGCTGAAAACATCAACAAGCCCGCCGTTTTCATACTCGCCGCGAACCTCGCATATTTCCTCGCCGTATACCCACGGATGCCCGCCGCGAAGAGCTTTTTCCCCTTTCGCCGTAACAAATCCCCTCGGAAACTCCCGCATATCACACCTCACAAATTAACAGCCCTCCCGTTCGGAAGGGCTGTTTAAAATTACTTGTTATCCTTGCGTTTCTTCATAGCCGCAGCCGCAGCAATCGCCGCACCAGCCGCGCCAAGCGCAAGACCCGCAGTAG
>CANQNY010000029.1 GCA_947625335.1 uncultured Clostridia bacterium
CCGACGGCGACCACGACGACAAGCTGGACGAGGCTATAGAGTTCGTTGTAACAGCCGGACAAGCCAGCACATCTTCTCTCCAGCGGCATTTAAAGCTCGGTTACGGCAGAGCCGCCCGCCTTATCGACACCATGGAGAAAATGGGCGTTGTGGGACCCTACGAGGGCTCGAAACCTCGGCAGGTGCTGATGACTAAGCAGGAGTGGTACGAAAAACGCCTGCGGAACTGAAATACTCGCTTTGGGGCGCGGGGCGGGGCGGGCGGATTTGCTCCGCAAATCCAAGCCTTCGGCGCAGCAAACCGCGATTTCCGTGCAGGGGCACGGAAATCGCCGCCGCGTTGCGGCGTCTGCGCCAAAGGCTCAGCTCCCGCAAAGCGGGAGCGCCCGCCCCGCCCCGCGCCCCGAACGCAGCTGCAGTTCTGATACGCGAATACGAATGTTAGAGGGGAACTAAAATGCTCTATAAAAACCTCGAAATGATGAAAAAGCTTGATGAGTTTTTGCCGGAGATACAAAAGCCCGCGCGGTATATCGGCGGGGAAACGGGTTCGGTTATGAAGGATAAGTCCGAGGTAGATGTGCGGTTTGCGTTCTGCTTTCCGGATACTTATGAAATCGGGATGTCGCATCTCGGTATGAAAATCCTCTACGCGCTTAAAAATAACGTTCCGAATTATTGGTGCGAGCGCGTTTTTATGCCGCTGCCCGATATGACGGAGCAAATGCGGCGGCGCGGTATTCCGCTTTACGCGCTGGAGAGCCTTGATCCGGTTTCCGAGTTCGATTTTGTCGGGTTTACAATCCAGTACGAGTTGTGTTATACAACCATTCTTGAAATGTTGGATCTGGCGGGAATTCCCGTTCTAGCAGAGGACAGGAAGTCGCTTACTCCGATAGTCGTGGGCGGCGGTCCGTGCGTGTGCAACGCCGAGCCGTTGTGCGATTTTTTCGATATTTTCGTGTTGGGCGAGGGCGAGGAAGTAAATTTAGAGCTTATGGCTCTTATGGAGCGTTGTAAAAAGGAAAATTCTACCAAAGAGGAGTTTCTGAAACTTGCCGCGAAAATCGAGGGCATTTACGTTCCGTCGCTGTACAATGTTGAGTATAATGAAAACGGCACGGTGAAAGCGATAACGCATGCCCCCGACGCACCCGAAACCGTCAGAAAGCGCATTATCCGCGATTTTGATAAGGTCTACGCGCCCGAAAATTTCGTTGTGCCGTTTTGCGATATTGTGCATAACCGCGCGGTTGTGGAGGTTTTGCGCGGGTGTATTCGCGGGTGCAGATTTTGCCAGGCGGGATTTATCTACCGCCCGTTCCGCGAGAAGTCGAAAGATACCATAATTTCCCAGACCAAAACGTTGTGCCAAAATACGGGCTACGACGAGGTATCTCTCTCGTCGCTTTCAACAAGCGATTTCAGCGACATCGAGGGGCTTTTGTCGGGTCTTTGCGAGTACACTTCCAAAAACAGGATAAATCTCTCGCTGCCGTCGCTGCGCGTCGACAGGTTCAGCGAGGAGGTCTTTCAGAAGATAAACGACGTTAGAAAAAGCGGGCTTACGTTCGCTCCCGAGGCGGGAACGCAGCGGCTGCGCGATGTGATAAATAAGAATATCACCGAACAAAACGTCCTAGACAGCGTAAAAATCGCGTTCGAGGGCGGTTATACGGCGGTAAAGCTGTATTTTATGCTGGGACTCCCCACCGAAACGGACGATGATATCCGCGGGATTTACGACCTCGCAAAGCAGGTTGTAGAGCAGTTTTACGCTAATCCCGACCGCAAAAAGGGCAAATCCCCGTCGGTCTCGGTGTCGCTGTCAACCTTTATTCCGAAACCGTTCACGCCGTTTGAGTTTGAGCCGCAGGACAGCGAAGAGGAAATCCGCCGCAAGCAAAAACTGCTTATGGATTACGCCTCGGACAGGAAAATAACTTTTTCGCGCTCGAAATACGAGGTTTCGCTCTTGGAGGCGGTTTTGGCGCGCGGCGACAGACGCGTCGGGAAAGCGGTTTACCTCGCGTGGAAAAAAGGCTGTTTTCTGGACGGCTGGGACGAGTTTTTCAGTTTTGAGAAGTGGAAAGAGGCGTTTTCCGAGTGCGGTCTGGAGATGAGCTTTTACGCCAACCGCCGCCGTGAGTATGATGAAATCGCTCCGTGGTCGCATATGGATTTTTTGGTGTCGAAGGAATTTCTGATAAGCGAGAACAAAAAGGCTCACGAGGGAAAACCAACTCCGAATTGCCGCGAAAAGTGTTCAAACTGCGGCGTAGCGTCCAAAACGGGAGGTGAGATCTGCCGTGCCGTTGGTTAATACGCGCGTGTTTTTTTCAAAGCGCGACAGGGCGAAGTACATCTCGCACCTTGATCTTGCGGGCGTTATGCAGCGCGCGATAAAACGCGCCGCGCTCCCCGTGTGGTACACCGAGGGGTATAATCCGCGAATGTACACGCAGTTTATGCTGCCGCTGTCGCTGGGGCAGGAGAGCCTGCGCGAGGCGGTGGATATGCGCCTTCTGGAGCAGCTTCCGTATTCCGAGGTCGCCGAGCGTATGAACGATGCGCTGCCGGGCGATATAAGGGTGACGGAGGTGGGCGTTCCCGTTTTCAAGAACACGGATATTGCCGCCGCCGAGTACGAGATTACGGGCGAGCTTGATTTCGGGCAATTCCGCGAATTTGTGGGCAGGGAGCACATTCCCGCCGAAAAAAAGACCAAAAAAGGGGTATCCGAGCTTGATTTAAAACAGCATATTCTGTTTGTTGAGGTTTCCGATAAGATAACGATAAGACTTCCTGCGGGGGTGGATTTTAATATAAATCCGCAGCTTGTGCTGGACGCGTTTTCGGCTCTTACGGGCAGTACGGCGGCGGGTTCGCATATTCTCCGAACGAAAATTCTCACAAAAAACGGCGAGGAGTTCCGATAATTTTTTTAAGTAACCGCTTGAAATTTTTGTAATAGTATGTTATAATAAATGTGCCGCGTTTTAGCCTTACAGAAATTAGTGCGTGAAAATACGGTGCAAAATGTTGGGAAAAAGCGGCGTTGCCGCTGCTATAATGTTATTTGCTACATTGCAGCCTTACAGAAATTAGTGCGTGAAAATACGGTGCAAAATGCCGGGAAAGGGCGGCGTTGCCGCTGCTATAATAAATGTGCCGCGTTTTAGCCTTACAGAAATTAGTGTGTGAAAATACGGTGCAAAATGCCGGGAAAGGGCGGCGTTGCCGCTGCTATAATGTTATTTGCTACATCGTAGCCTTACAGAAATTAGTGTGCGAAAATACGGTGCAAAATGCTGGGAAAGGGCGGCGTTGCCGCTGTTATAATGTTATTTGCTTTGAAAAATATTGTGTAGTACAAAAACGAAAGGGGATCTAAAAAATGCCTTCGGGGCAGTACAACAGAAATAACGGTCGAAAAAAGCGCAAAAGACAAGTTCCGCGCGCGGTAGTGGCAATTTACGTTGTGATGATAATAATCGTGCTTGCAATATGCGCGGTGGTGTTCGCGATAACTCTTAAAAAGACGCAGCCTGACAGCTCCGGGTCGTCCGTTCCCGTGATTTCGAGACCCGAAAGCTCGTCACCTTCGAGTTTGCAGAGTATTTCGAGTACTTCGAGTACAGAAAGCAGTTCGAGTACTTCGAGCACGGAAAGCAGTTCAAGCGACAGCTCTTGGTCATCGGTTTCAAGCCCGCAGACAGATGTTTCGGGCAGTTCCTCGCCCGAAGTCGTTGTTCCTACATACGATCCGTCGTTTTTTGAGGACGATTTGTTTATCGGGGACAGCATTTTCACAGGGTTATACTTGTATGAATTTCTTGATATGGAGAATGTTGCCGCGTCGATAGGCTACACGCCGTATAAGGCGATGACGTCGGCGTTCAATAAGACATATGACGGCAGCGCGGTGGATTACGCGAAAATGCGAGACCCAAAGCACATTTATATAATGTTAGGGTCGAACACCATGGCGGCGGGGACTGATTTCGATGTTATTGTCGAGCAGTATCAGACGCTGCTTTCAAGGCTCCGGGAGGCTTGTCCCGAAAGCGAGATTGTGGTTATATCCATTCCGCCGGTCACTAAGACCAGCACTTCGGCGGCAGCGTCGGGCATTACTAATGAAAACATAGATTATGTAAATTCCAAGCTGAAACAAATTTCGGGTATACAGTATTACGATCTTAATTCTCAGCTTAAGGACGAAAACGGCTATTTCCGCGATGATCTGGCGGAGGCTGACGGTCTGCATTTCAAGGGCAGTACTTATAAAATCCTGCTTGCGGGATTACAGGAATTAGAGGAATAAAGAGGTGTAATAATGAATAAGAAAATAATTTTGGCGTGCGCGGTTTTGGCTGCGGCGGCGATACTTACGGGCTGTTCAAAGACGGAAAACAGCGGAAATTCTGCAAATTCGGGCGGTTCGTCGAGTTCGGCAACCTCGGCGGTTTCGCAGTCTCCTTCCGAAAAGACGACAAAACTGCTTACCGAGGTGGAATTCCCCGAAATGGTGGAAGTGTCGGCGGATAAGCTGGAGGTTTATTTCGGGATAAGCGCGGATAAGGTAGATGATTTTTCGGTGTATATCTGCGGGTCGGGGGCAATGCCCGATGAGTTCGGTATATTTTTGGCGAAGGACGCGTCTGCGGCGGCTGAAATTGAGCAGCTTCTCAAAGACCGCATTGATTATCAGACCGAAACTTACCGCGATTACACTCCACAGGAGGCTTATAAGCTGGAGGACAGCTTTGTAAGCGTTTCGGGGAATACGGTAATCTACGCGATTTGCGCGGATAATACTAAGGCTGGGGAAATTCTGGAATAACAGGTGACTAAATGGCTGTCGAATGTGGAGCAATAACTGCTATAATCGTGCTTATCTCGGTGGTTTTTTTCCGCCGAAAGCGCAAGGAGTGGGCGTTTGCGGCGCTGCCGCTGACTTTGGTGCCGCTTACAAACGTTGTGTTGGAGCTGCTGGTAATCCGCGTGTTCAAGGTGGAGGTCACGGCTTTCGGGGGTATTCTCGCATTGCTTATTGCGGTGGCTCTGGCGGCGGCGTGGATAGGCGCGGTGTCGCAGGTTCTGAAGTCCAAGCGCACGCGGGCGACGTATATCGGCATTACAAACGCGTTTAATATCGCGCTTGCGGCTATTTTGATAAATACAATGCTTAAAGAGTTCGGTCAGCCTATTTTCTGGTAATTTTTGCAAGCGGTGTTGTTGGACATCGCTTGCTTTTTTTGTGCAATTTTTATTTTTACGCAAAATTCTTTAAAAAGTTATTGACAAACAGATGAAAAAACTGTATAATGGAAGTAATCGCGAAAAAACTACAAGATGTTGTGCAAAAAACAAGGAGAACCGTAAAATTATGGCTATGATAACGATGATTAAAAAGCGCGACGGCAGAGAGGCTGCGTTTAATATCGAGAAGATAGCGAACGCTATTTACAAGGCGGCGCAGTCGGTCGGCGGCAGGGATTACAAGGAGGCTTTGGAGCTTGCTGATAAGGTGTGCCGGGAGCTTTCCGAGAGCATAATCGGCAGGTGTCCGTCGGTCGAGGAAGTTCAGGACGCGGTGGAAAAAGTGCTTATTGAAAACGGGCATGCGAAGACCGCCAAGGCGTATATTCTGTACCGCGCCGAGCGCACAAGGGTACGCGAGATGAACACCTCGCTTATGAGGACGTATGAGGATTTAACGTTCAGTTCCGCGGCGGACTCCGATATAAAGCGCGAAAACGCGAATATCGACGGCGATACGGCGATGGGGACTATGTTAAAGTACGGCAGCGAGGGCGCAAAGCAGTTCAATGAGATGTATGTGCTTGATCCGAGGCATTCTTTCGCGCATAAAAACGGCGATATTCACATTCACGATTTGGATTTTCTGACGCTTACCACGACTTGCTGCCAGATTGATCTGTTAAAGCTGTTCAGGGGCGGTTTTTCGACGGGACACGGCTTTTTGCGCGAACCGAATGATATTTCAAGCTACGCGGCGCTCGCGTGCATAGCTATCCAGTCCAATCAGAACGATCAGCACGGCGGTCAGTCTATTCCGAATTTCGATTACGCTATGGCAGAAGGCGTTAAAAAGACGTTTTCTAGGCTGTATATCTCCAATCTTGCAAAGGCTTTGCTGTATTCTTATAATAACAAGGATTACTCGTCGGTGCTTGAGAAGTTGAAGGCTGCCGAGCGTCAGATTGAGGGCGAGTTCGGGCTTGTGCCTGCGCTTAAGAACAATTATGAATACAAGTCGAAGGAGTGGGAGTTGTTAGCTCAGGAGTTCGGCAATGATTTCACGCGTCTTCAGGACGAGGCTGAGAAAATCGCGGAGGCTGAGACCGACCGCGCGACGTATCAGGCTATGGAGGCTTTAATTCATAATCTCAACACCATGAATTCCCGCGCGGGCGCGCAAAATCCGTTCTCGTCGATAAATTACGGCACGGACACGTCTCCCGAGGGCAGAATGGTGACGAGAAACGTTCTTCTGGCGACGGAAAGCGGTCTTGGGAACGGCGAAACGCCGATTTTCCCCATTCACATTTTCAAGGTCAAAGAGGGAGTAAATTACAATCCCGAAGATCCGAATTACGATTTGTTCAAACTTGCAATCCGGGTTTCCGCAAAGCGTATGTTCCCGAATTTCAGCTTTATCGACGCTCCGTTCAATCTGCAGTATTATAAAGAGGGCGATTATAATACCGAAATCGCGTATATGGGCTGCCGCACGCGCGTTATAGGAAATATTCACGATCCGTCGCGGGAAATCGTTACGGGGCGCGGAAATCTGAGCTTTACGACGATAAATCTCCCGCGGCTCGGAATTGACGCGAATAAAGATATAGATCACTTTTTCATGTGCCTTGATGAGATAATGGAGCTTGTTTTCGATCAGCTTTTGGCTCGTTTCAAAATCCAGAGCCGCAAGCGCGTGAAGAATTTCCCGTTTCTTATGGGACAGGGCGTGTGGATAGATTCCGAAAATCTCCGCGAAAACGACGAAGTAGGCGAGATTTTAAAGCACGGGACGCTTTCGGTGGGCTTTATCGGGCTTGCGGAGTGCCTTATCGCTCTCACGGGTAAGCACCACGGCGAAAGCGAAGAGGCGCGGGAGCTCGGAATGAAGATAGTTTCCCATATGCGCGAAAAAGTGGACGCCGAGTCGAAAAAGACGGGTCTTAATTTCAGCCTGCTTGCAACGCCCGCGGAGGGTCTTTCGGGACGTTTTATCGCGAAAGACAAGAGAATTTTCGGCGAGATACCCGGCATTACGGATAAGGAATATTACACGAATTCTTTCCATGTTCCCGTGTATTATAAGATAAGCGCGTTTAAGAAGATAGCTATCGAGGCTCCGTTCCATGCGCTGACAAACGGCGGTCATATAAGCTATGTAGAGCTTGACGGCGATCCGCTTAAAAATCTCGACGCATTCGAGCAGATAGTGCGTTATATGAAAGAACAGGGCATAGGCTACGGCGCGATAAATCACCCGATAGACCGCGATCCTTGCTGCGGTTTTACGGGAATAATCGATGATGAATGTCCGAAGTGCCACCGCCGCGAGGGCGAGGTTATGGTAGAGCGGATTGAGCGTCCGAAGATGTTTACCGAAGAAGTTGACAACGAGGACGAAGACTACGAATACGATGAATAATACAGGACAAGCCGCGTATTTTGCGCGGCTGCAGACTGTAGATAAAGCACCATAGCGTTTTCCGCCGAGGCGGATAATGCGGCGGCGTCAGTAGCACAGCGTTTTGCGCTGCAAGCGGATAATGCGGGCAGGCACAAAGCCTAGCCCGCAGTACTACTTCAGCGTTTTGCGCGAAAGCGCATAATGCGCGCATACCGGGACTTTCTCTACAGTCTGAGATTTGACTTTTTATACAGGCTGAGCCGCGTATTTTGCGCGGCTGTTTTGTCCGTTTTGAGGGGTGTTTTTATGGAAATCAGAATTTCGGGCACGGTGTCCGAGTCGATAGTAGACGGTCCGGGGCTGAGATACGTTGTTTTTACGCAGGGCTGCCCGCATAATTGCGAGGGCTGCCACAATCCGGGGACGCACGATTTTTCGGGCGGAAAGGTTGTCGATACCGATGAACTTTTCGAGGAATGCACAAGCGACCCGTTAAATAAGGGCGTGACGTTTTCGGGCGGAGAGCCTTTTTGCCAGCCCGAGGCGCTGTACGAGCTAGGACTGCGTTTCAAAGAGCGCGGTTATCATCTCATGTGCTACAGCGGCTGGACTTTCGAGGAACTTTTGGAAAAAGGTAAGCATGAAGAATTCGTGCAAAAGCTGCTGTCGATACTGGACGTTCTCGTGGACGGGCGTTTTGTGTTAAGCCGCAGGACGCTCTCGCTGCCGTTTCGCGGGAGCGATAATCAGCGCATTATCGACGTTCAGAAATCCCTCCAAAAAATTCAGGAAAATATCATAGTTTTGTGCGAATTATAAGCCGCTTGCCGCTTGATTTTCTTAAAATAATTTGTTATAATAAAGTTACGGATAATTTCGACTAAGTTTTTGCAAGGAGCGATTGACATAAATACTATAAAAAAAATACTCGCGGCTGTTTTAACGGCGGCTTTTCTGATAACAATTTCCGGCTGCCGCGACGACGACGGCAGGGACGGCATTTTGCGGTACGATATTTCCGCAAATCCGAAAACTCTGGATCCCCAGCAGTCCGACGACCCGAATTCCGATCTGATAATCGAAAACGTGTTTATGGGACTTCTGACGGTTGCGCGCGACGGCACGGTAACAGGCGGCGCGGCGCGGGATTACACCGTGTCGGAGGACGGGCTGATTTATAATTTCAAGCTGCGTGATGATATTTTCTGGCACAGCGCGGACGGTTTTGAAAGTCCGTGTACCGCGAAAGATTTTGTCTACGGTTTCAGGCGGCTTTTTATGCCGCAGACAAACGCCCGGCGCGCGCAGGATTATTTCTGCATAAAAAACGCACAGGCTGTCCGTTCGGGGGAGCTTTCGGCGCAGCAGCTCGGCGTTCGCGCAAAGGGCGATTTCGAGCTTGAGATAACGCTTGAATACCCAAATCCGCGTTTCCCCGCAATGCTGTCCCAGCCGCCCGCAATGCCGTGCAGCGAGGAGTTTTTCACGCGTTCGCAGGGCAAATACGGGCTTTCTGCGGAATGCACCGCGTCAAACGGTTCTTTTTATGTAAAAACGTGGGATTACGATCCGTATAATCCCAAAGGTCAGAATTATCTCATTCTCGGCAGAAATTCCAAGAACGCCGCGGCGTATGGAGTCTTTCCGTCAAGCCTTAATTTTTTTATCGCGGACGAGGGCGATTTTATTGATGATTTTTTAGTCGGCACAACGGATTGCATTGCCGCCGCGAATGATGAAAAATCGAAGATAAAGGGCGATTTTCTGTGCGAGGAATTCAGCTGTATCACTTGCGGGCTGGTTTTCAACAGGAATTTTTCGCTTTTCCAAAACGAAGATTTTGTAAAGGCGTTGTCGCTTTTGGCTGACCGCGAGGCGATAAACGCGGCTTTGCCCGAATTTGATAACGCCGTGGGAATTGTCCCGAAACAGGTGGCGATGTCCGAAGAAAATTTCCGTGAAACGGCAGGGGAGTGCAGTTTCCCCGAATACGACCCCGTCCGCGCGCAGGAGCTTTTCAAGGCGGCGCGTTCCACGCTTGATACAAATCTGTTCACGGGGGCGCGGGTGATTGTCGGGAGTGCTGCGGCGCACACGGCGGTGTCTTATATTTTGCAGGAGTGGCAGAAGGAATTCGGTTTTTATTGCGTTGTACAAGAGCTTGATGAAACGGAGTTTCTCGCGCGGCTTTCCAAGGGCGATTACGAGATAGCGATAACCGAGCTTTCGGGCAAATACGACAGTCCCGCGGCGTATTTAGAGCAGTTTTGCGCGGGCAATTCCGAAAATTACGGGAAATTTTATGATGAGGACATAGACGAACTCCTCGCTGCCGCGAAAGAGGCGAAAACCCCCGCGGAAAGCCTGGAAAAATACAAGACCGCCGAGCAGGAGCTTATTGACAAATGCGCGTTTTTGCCGCTTTATTACAAAAACGAGTATTTTTTCACCGCCGACGACGTCAGCGACGTTATCTACGACCCGTTTTCCAAGACGGTCAACTTCACGCCGGCAAAAAAGAAGTAAAATGGTTGAGGCGGTGATTATGGAATGACACAAGAAGAATTCGTTTTGGCAATGGCAGATAAATGGGGATTGAAAGGCGAAGAAAAGGAAGTTGCAATAAAGAAAGCTAAAATTTCTGATTTAATGTGGGAATGCGAGTCTTTTCCCCAAAATATGCGGCAGTTTTTTGATGACGATAGTGACAATTTGCTTGATGAAAAAATTGAGGTGCTGACGGCATTGAAAGACGGTAAAACGATTTCCGAAATACCAAACTTTTATGATATTTTAGAGTTGTACCCCAAAGGTAATGAAACGCATTGGGATTGAATTTATTTGTTAAAAAGCACTTTGAGAAATCAAGGTGCTTTTTTCGTCACCCAATATCCTCTTTCATCCTGCACCTAAACGCAATTACCGCAGTTATCAAAAATACCGCCGCCCAAACCGCGGTTATCAGAAAATGCTCTCCGAATTCCTCGAATTCAAGCGCAGTCGCCAGCCTCGCAGCTTTCACAGCATGATAAAACGGCAGAGCCTTGCATATTTTGAGCAATATCCCACCCGTAGTTTCAGCGTCAAACCACACTCCACCGAGGAACGACGCTAGGGAGATAACCACCGAGCAAAGCCCGGGAGCGGCTTTTTCGCTGAAAATCGTCCCGAACAGCAGTCCCAGCGCGATAAACATTATAAGCGTCGGGAAAAGCGTTACTACCGTCAGCATAATTCCTCCGATTTTCAGCTCAACCCCCGTGAAAATTGACACTACAATCCCCGCCGCAAGCGTTATCACGGTCTGAATTATCCCGATTAAAAAAGTCGGCAGCATGTATCCGAAAATGAAGTCCGCGGAGCGCAGCGGCAAGGGCAAGCCCTTGACCATCTCCCAGCATAGGTAGATTGTTTTTAAACACTATTTTCTGTACGGCGGTAGTGTAGACAATTACTCCGACAGCCAAATTAGGCTGCGCGTTAAAATTCCGTATCACGAACTCCACCCCCGACAATTTTAATAAACACATTTTCCAGCAAGGGCAAGCCGGCGTTATCCGCGCAGCGGCAAGGGCAAGCCCTTGACCATTTCCCAGCGCAGGCGGCTCTGTTCCATATGTCCTTTTCTGTAAGGCGGTGGGGTGGACGAGGGCAAAGCCGCGCAGCGGCAAGGACAATGCCAGCGTTATTCGCCGGCAGGCGAATAATGCGTTGACTATTTCCCAGCGTAAGTAGTTCTGCAAAAAACGTTAATTTCTGTACGGCGGTTAGGTGGATAAAAGTTTTAAAAATCCGTCTCACGAACCCCACCCCCTACAATCTTAATAAACGCATTTTCCAAGCCCTTTTCACCGCTCAAATTTTCAAGCTCGGCAAGCGTTCCAAGAGCCTTAATTTCTCCGCTTGCCATGATAGCAATTCGGTCGGCAAGCTGCTCCGCCTCGTCCATGCAGTGCGTTGTGAGGACAATCGTTATCCTGCCCTTAAGAGATTTCACAACCCCCCAAAGCTCCCGTCTGGCGATAACGTCAAGCCCCAGCGTAGGCTCGTCCAGAAACAGCACCTCAGGCTCTCCAATAAGCGCAAGCGTAATCGACAGCTTTCGTTTCCAACCCCCCGACAAGGGCAATGCCCTTGACCGTCTCCCAGCCTAGGTAGCTCTGCAAAAAAACGTTAATTTCTGTACGGCGGTGTGGTAGACAAAGGTTCGTAACAAGAGGTTTAGCGCGCTGATTTTGCCCCCCCTGCATATTGAACAGCGAGGGCATTTCGGCAATCACTTCGGCGGTTTTTTCGCGCGGATAACCGTAAATTCCGCAGAACATTTCCAGATTTTCGCGAACCGTCAAATTTTCCGCCACAGCCGTGTCCTGCGTTGAGATCCCGATAAGCTTTTTGACCTCGTCCGCTTGCGTTACACAGCTTTTCCCCATGATAAAGCATTCCCCGCCACTCGGCTTGCATAAACAGGACAGCATTTTGACAGCGGTTGTTTTTCCTGCGCCGTTCACGCCGAGCAGCGCGAAAATTTCGCCCTCGTTTACGCTAAGGTCAAGCGAATTTACCGCTGTCTTGCTCCCGTATTTTTTCGTTAGTGACCTTGTTTCAATACTAAACATAAAATCACCTACCTGTTAATTTTTCGCTAATATTTTCAATTGAACTCCCCGCAAGGGCAATGCCAGCGTTATTCGCCGTCAGGCGAATAATGCGTTGACTATTTCCCAGCGCAGGTAGCTCTGCAAAAAACGTTAATTTCTGTACGGCGGCAAGGGCAAGCCCTTGACTGTCTCCCAGCGCAGGTAGCTCTGCAAAAAACGTTAATTTCTGTACGGCGGTAATGTGGACGAAAGCCCAAACAGCCGTTGATTTTCCCGCGCCTCAATGCTAAACATAAATTACCCCTCAAAAATCTCAGCAATCTTAATCACGGCGATCCCCCTGTCCTCGTCTCCGAGAACCAGCACCGCGTCGCCTGTTTTCAGGTTAAAGACCTCGCGGCATTTTTTGGGCAGGGCAATTTTCCCCTTGTCGTCAACCCTTGTCACACCGAACATATATTTTTTCCCGCGGTTGTTTTCGGGCAGCGCAGGCGGCTTTTTTCTGTACAGCGGTAGTGTGGACGAGGGAAATTTCGGCATTATCTGCGCAGCGGATAATGCCGGCGTTATTCGCCGTCAGGCGAATAATGCGCCCATTTGGCGACCGCCTGCCGCGACACTCCCAGTCGCTCGGCAGTCTGCTCCTGCGTGAATCCTTTTTGCTTTCGGAAAAGTTTCAGGTTGTTAAAGTCCATAATCTCACCTCGCATTTATTTTAATCAAAGTTTCCATTCAGCAATATTTGGCAACCTGTTCTTAATGTGAATACATTTTCCCACCCCACATTTATATGAGCCAATCGCCCTGCACTCCCAGCCGCTCGGCAGTCTGCTCCTGCGTGAATCCTTTTTGCTTTCGGAAAAGTTTCAGGTTGTTAAAGTCCATAATCTCACCTCGTTTTATTCGTCGTTTTTCAGCTTATTTTGGCAAGAACAAGCCGCATTATCAGCGCAGCGGATAATGCAAGCGTTATTCGCCGTAAGGCGAATAATCGGCTCACCCTGCTTTTATTATAAAGCATTTCCCGCGGGTTTTCAACCAATCACAAAATACAAAAATGTTAATTTCGGTTTACATTAAGTATAACTCAGCCTCAACTGCACAAAACTGCATAAATTTACCCCAAAACAGTACTACCGTAAACGGTAAACCCGTTAACGGTAGTCCCGCCAACGGCTCTCCCGAAAGCGGATACATATTATAATATAAAATACTAAAGAATTAAATACTCATTCATCAATCACTCATTCTTCCGCGCTGCGCGCGGCTTGACGGAGGGATTGAGGGACGGAGGGAGGGAATGAAAAAAGATTTTTTGGGGGGTTAAGAATAACATCGAATACAACTGCCAACCCACAAATGTTGACATTTTTCGGGAATTGTGGTAAAATTAAACTAAGAACAGGAGGCGGCTATGGGATTTATTATCAGAGACGGCGTGCTCGTGTGGTACAAGGAAGAAGAGGGCGCGGCTGAGGTTACAATTCCCGCGGGAGTGACGGAAATCGGCGAGGACACGTTTTACGGCTGCAAAATCGCGATAACTTAAGCAATTGTGCAGTTTTGTGCAGCTTTTTTCAAGTTATATTAAAAGGGAGAAATTATGGGATTTGAAATAAAAAACGGCGTACTCCTAAAGTACACCGAAGAAAAGGGTATTACACAGGTCGCGATCCCCGAAAGCGTTACGGAAATAGGCGAGAGAGCGTTTTCCCGCTGCACTCGCCTTGAAAGTATCGTTCTTCCCGATACCGTGAACCACATCGGCGGGGAGGCTTTTTCGTGCTGCAAGAGCCTTAAAACCGTCAGCATTCCGCAGGGCGTTTCGGCAATCATGTTTGGGACGTTTGAGGGCTGCACAAGTCTTCAAAGTTTAATTATTCCCGAGGGCGTTACGGAAATCGGCTGCGGGGCGTTTGCAAGCTGCCGGAAACTTAAAAGTATCACTATTCCCGAAAGTGTGACGAAAATCCGCAGCGAGGCTTTTGCGTATTGCACTCGCCTTAAAAGTATCGTTCTTCCCGACGCCGTGACCCACATCGGCGAGGGTGCATTTTCAGCCTGCCCAAACCTCGAAATCATCGTCCCCAAGAGCGTCCTTGACCGCGTGGGGGAGAGGGCGTTTAGCGGCTGTAAAATCGTGATAACTTAAGCAAATGTGCAGTTTTGTGCAGTTTTTTTCAAGTTATATTAAAAGGGAGAATTATGGGATTTATTATCAGAGACGGCGTGCTCGTGTGGTACAAGGAAGAAGAGGGCGTGACTGAGGTTACAATTCCCGCGGGAGTGATTGAAATCGGCAGACATGCGTTTGAGGGTTGTGAGAGCGTCGAGACCGTCAACATTCCTAAGGGCGTTAAGACAATCAGCTACAGCGCGTTTTATGACTGCAAGAATCTTTCGGCTGTCAATATGCCCGACAGCGTAACGTCAATCTTGACTTATGCGTTTTCGGACTGCGGGAGCCTGAAAAGTATCAGCCTTTCCAAAGGCTTGACGGCAATCGGCTGGGGAGCATTTTACGGGTGCAGGAATATTGCAGGTATCACCATACCAAACGGTGTAACGATAATCGGCGAGAATGCGTTTGCGGGCTGCACGGAACTTTCAGGCGTCAATATTCCCGACGGCGTTACACAAATCAATAAATCGGCATTTAATGGCTGCGAGAACCTCAAAAGTATAACCATTCCCGCGGGTGTTAAGATAATCGGCGTTTATGCATTTTCAAGGTGCAAAAATCTTATAACCGTCAGCATTTCGCAGGGCGTTGTGGAAATCGGGAACGGTGCATTTTCGGGCTGCAGGAATATTGCAAGCATTAACATACCGCAGGGTGCTGCAAAAATAGGGTATGGGGCATTTGTAGGCTGCAGGAATATTACAAGTATAACAATTCCGAATAGTGTGAAATACATTGGCGAGAAAGCGTTCATGGGCTGCCCGAACCTCGAAATCACCGTTCCAAAACAGGTATTTGACCGCGTAGGGGAGAAAGCGTTTGAGGGCTGCAAATACCGTGTAATTCCCTAAAAATGTGCAGTTTTGTGCAGTTTTTTTCAAGTTATATTAAAACAGGAGGCAATTATGGGTTTTGAAATCGAAAACGGCGTATACGGGCGGAGTAATGAAGAGAATGACGTTACTGAGGTTACCATTCCGAAGGCGGTTACGGCAATCGGCGACTATGCATTTTCGGACTGCGGGAGCCTTGAAAGCATTACAATCCCCTCGGGCGTTAAGGAGATCGGCAACTATGCGTTTTCGGAATGCAGGAGCCTTAAAAGCATCGTTCTTCCCGATACTGTTACCTCAATCGGCGAGAGCGCGTTTTCGGGCTGCGCGAGCCTCGAAAGCATAACACTTTCCAAGAGGTTGACGTCAATCGGCAACTATGCGTTTTTTCACTGCGAGAGCCTTAAAAGCGTCGTTATTCCCGACAATGTTACGTCAATCGGCAACTATGCGTTTTCGGGCTGCAAGAGCCTGAAAAGCATCACCCTTTCCAGGAGGTTGACGTCAATCGGCAACTATGCGTTTTCGCATTGCGAGAGCCTCGAAAGTATTACAATCCCCTCGGGCGTTACGTCAATCGGCGAAGGGGTGTTTTCGGGCTGTTCCAACCTTAGCCGCTTTAACAAAGAGCGTTAACCTCGCAGGCGAGGACGCGTTTTGCGGCTGCAAAAGCTACCGCGTGGTGTAATCTTTCTCCACCGCAATTATGGGGTATCCGTCGAGATACGGTTTTACAATGTCGGGGTGAGCGTCGGCGGTTTTAAACAGCGTCTCCGCGAACCCGTCTTTTTGCACGAATTCCGACAGCGTTTTTATCGGCAATTTGGAAATTTCCCCGCACACGGGCGACACCGTGATAACGCGCAAATCGCCCAGCCTGTTCACGCGAAAGGGCCAAATTCGGCAGTCAAAGGGTTTCAGCTCGGAAAGCTTACAGCCGTTTTCCCCAAGCGCAGGGCAGCAGACGAGTTTGTCCCCGTCAAATTCCATATCGAACACAAATTCCCCTCCGCGCGGCACAAGCCGCACCCCTAAGGCGTTTTCCACCTTTTCGCGGAATTCCCCGAATACAAGCGGAATTTCCCACTTGTCGCTCTCGTCAAATCCGCAGCATACGCGGCATTCGGCGCAGTTTTCGGGCTTTAATATCTCTCTCAGCATAAAATCACTCCTTTTTGCTATTTTAGTACACGCCGCTAAATTTTCATCTAATTTTCACACAATACACACTTTTTGTGCTGTATAATTTAGTATAATATACATAGCGTTCAAAAATTCCGGTTAAAAAGAGATAAAGGGGACATTACATAATGAAAGTGGCAAATAACAATCAATTAAGCGAAAACGCCGCCGTTTTTGACTGCGTTGATTGCGTAAACGAACTTAAAAACGCAAGCGAAATTTACGGCAAGGTAATCTCCGACAGGTTGGAGAAAAACGGCTTGCGCGCGTCGTATAAGCGCGTTTTAGAGCCTCTGGTCCAACATGAAAACCTCACCCAGCTTGAACTTGTAAAAATTACCAGTCTCAAAGCCCCGACGATAAGCATAACTCTTCGGAATATGGAGCGCGAGGGGATAGTCACCCGCGTGAAGAACACTCACGACCGCCGCGAAACGCACGTTGCAGTTACCGAGCGGGGAAGACGGATGTATTCAAAGCTTGTGAGGGCGATTGAGAAAGTTGAAAGCGATATGCTTTGTGATGTTTCCGAGGAAGAAAAGAACGCTTTGTGTTCCATTTTAGAGAAAATCAGCAAGAATCTTGAAAATATGCTGTGATTATGCGATTAAAGAACCGCCGTTTATAGGCGGTTCTTATTTTATGCAATTTTACTCGTACTCAACCACGCTTGCCCATTTCATCAGCAGCTCGCGTTCTTCGGGCTTGCCCTTGACGGACTGCGAGGCAGCCACAATCGGCAGCCATTTCTGGATATAGCGTTTCTCCGTGCCGCTCTTTTGGCAGAACAGGTCAAGATAACGCTCTGCGGTCTCCTCGTCGTAGTTTAAGCAGAACACCAGATACGTTCTCGCAACGTCCGCGGAGGCGTTTCCTTGGGTCACATGCGACCAGTCGATGATATACGGCGTGCCGTCGGGCTTGATGATGATGTTTGACGGGCAGAAATCCCCGTGGCAGACTTTTTTGTGCTTGGGCATGGATTCAAGCCGCGTGTGCAGCTCATAGCGCGTCACCGCGTCGAGATTTGCCTCGCTTATCTTGCGGTTCATTTTGTCCTTGAGTTTCGCAAGCAGAGGACATCTCGCGTTGTGAACCTGCATTTGCAAATCAACCAGCAAGTTCAGATATTCGTCCTTTTTCGCGGGATTTTCCTTCATAAGCTGGGAGAGCGTTTTCCCCTCGATAAATTCGGACACAATCGCCCATTTTCCGTCAATCGTCTTGACCTCGATGACCTTCGGGACGTTAATTCCGATATCCTCGACGCGCGCCTGGTTTAACGCCTCGCTTAAAACGTCGTATTTCGCATAATCCGCGTCGAATACTTTAACAAGGGTATCGCCCTCGCGGTAAATGGTTTTGCGTGAGCGAACGGCAATTACATTATCGGACATATCAAATTCCTCCTTTATAATCAAACCTTATCGGATCTGCCGTAGTAAGCGTTCAGATACATCTGCTTAATCTCGGAGATAAGCGGATAGCGGGGATTTGCGCCCGTGCACTGGTCGTCAAACGCGTTTTCGCACATCTCGTCAAGCTTTTCAAGGAAGTATTTTTCGTCAACGCCGTAGTCCTTAATGGTCTTCTTAATGCCGATTTTGGTTTTCAGCTCGTCGATTTTCTTAATCAACGCCTCAACCTTGTCCTCGTCGGTTTTGCCCCTGCAGCCGAGATATTCGGCAGCCTCGGCGTATTTCGCGAGGGTCTTCGGGTGGTCGTACTGAGAGAATGTTCCCATCTTAGGCGGTTTTTCCGAGCAGTTAAAGCGGATAACCTCGTCGATAAGCAAAGCGTTTGCAACGCCGTGAGCGAGGTGGTGGTAAGCGCCCAGCTTGTGCGCCATGGAGTGGCAAACTCCCAGAAACGCGTTTGCGAAAGCCATACCCGCCATAGTCGCGGCGTTCGCCATTTTCTCGCGCGCGTCGGGGTCGGGAGTGCCTGCGTCGCCCGCAGACGGAGCGCAGTCGTAGGCTCTCGGCAGGTACTCGAAAATCATCTTCAGCGACTGTTTAGCCATAGCGTCGGTGTAATCCGTAGCCATTACCGACACCAGCGCCTCCAGATCGTGAGTTACCGCGTCAATGCCCGACGCCGAGGTCAGTCCTTTCGGGCAGGACGCCATCAAATCGGGGTCAACGATAGCCATTTTCGGCAGCAGTTCATAGTCCGCAAGCGGGTATTTTACGCCCGTCTGCTCGTCGGTAATAACCGCGAACGGAGTTACTTCCGAACCCGTGCCCGCGGACGTCGGAACGGCGATAAAATACGCTTTTTCGCCCATTTTCGGGAACGTGTACACTCTCATCCGTCACTTCCTCGGTCGGGTAGATGCTCAGATACGGAAGTACCTCCATCGCGATCTTCCGGTATACCTCCTGCGCAAAGGTGCTGTTCGCCTGGTTCGCCACATTCGGCTCGTCGACGATGACATAGATCACGACCTCCGGGTCGTTGATCGGCGCCGCGCCGATGAAAGACACCAGATACTTGCCCTGCGCGCGCGTCCCGGTCTCCGGATCAATCTTCTCCGCGGTGCCCGTCTTTCCGCCGATGCGGTAACCTGGCACCTGCGCGTGACGACCGGTACCTTCCTGTACTGCTACCTCGAGGAAGCCCCTTAAAGTGTCCGACACATCGTTCGAGATCGTCTGCTTCAGGAGCAGATCGCCCGAGCTTTTGATCACCTTCCCGTTCTCGTCAAGGATCTTATCCACCACGTGTGGCTGATAATAGTAGCCGCCGTTGATCACGGCCGAGAATGCCGAGATCTCCTGGATCATCGTACAGGTGAGTCCCTGTCCGAAGGTACAGGTCGCGAGCTCTACCTCGTTCATCGTATCGCGCGTATAGACGGAACCCGCAGACTCGTTCGGCAGATCAATTCCGGTCGGTTTGCCGAAATTGAAGAGGGACTGATACTGGATAAAGCGGGGTACCGTCAGCTTCATACCGATCTGCATCAGGCCGTCGTTGCAGGAGTTTTTGAGCACATCGCCGAGCGTCTGATCCCCGTGCGCGTTCGGATACGCGTCGCAGTGGATCTCCGTGTCGGTGATAAATTCTCCGCCGTCGCAGTAGAAGTGGTCGTCCGTCGTCACGGCTCCGCACTCCAGCGCGGAGGATACGGTGATCGGTTTAAAAGTGGAACCCGGCTCGATGCCGTCCGAGACGCAGAAATTGCTCCACATCGCGTTGAGCGCTTCCACGTATTCCTCCTCGGTCATGGACTTGATCTCCGACTCGGTGTACCAGTCGCTCAAATCCATCGGATCGTTCAGGTTGAACCCGGAATTCGTCGCCATCGCGTAGATGCTCCCGTTGTTCGGATTCATGATGACGACGCCAATGTTCTTTGCCCCGTGCTTCGCCGTGCCGTCGTCGTGGTCTTCGCCGTAGGTCTCGTCGAACTCCGCGATGTACTTCTCAACGATCTGCTGAATATTGATGTCGAGCGTCGTCTGCAGGGTGCAGCCGTTCTCGGGCGCGATCGTCTTTTTCTGGTATTCCTGATTTTCATTGAGATAGCCGAACACGCGGCCGTTCGTCCCCTTGAGCTGGGAATCATAGTAGGATTCAAGACCGACGATACCGTCACCGATCGCATTGGAGAA